>NZ_JAWOTB010000011.1:0-430760 GCF_033338655.1 Vibrio sp. Vb1729
GTTGAAAGCACCGGTCTTGAAAACCGGCATACGTTAATAGCGTATCTAGGGTTCAAATCCCTATCTCTCCGCCACTTTTAAAAAAAACCGCTGTTCTTACAGCGGTTTTTTTGTATCTGCTGTTTTTTAACCGCTGTTATCGAAACTTCTAATTGATTTTTCTCTAGCTCTTTCTCCAAGTTTTTGCGTACCTACTTTGGGTTTAGTTTACGCAGTAATACCTTCAATCGAAGACATTTCCATACGTCTCATTTGGGCTTCAAATAGAGCTTTCTTAAGTCTCAACGTGGGATGCTTAAACGCATTTTGATAGAGTTCCAGTCTAAATACTGCGGATGCACTTGGAGAAAAAATGAAGCTACTTTACTGGTTAGATGAATGGCAAGCTCTTACTCAACAAGAACAAGAGATGGCTTTACCTATCTCTGGCTACGATTTACTTGATGATGTGTTTGTGAAGTATGAACTCGTCGATCTTAACAAGCCATTGTTGTTTACATTTTCTCCTTCCGGTACTGATGTGCAGGTACAAGATTTAACTCCGGATTTTTCTCCTTGGGGCTACGAGCTCGGAATACAACAACAAGTAAACATTATTGCCTTTCAACATTTAGGACAAAGTAATTGGTTCCGTAGTCGGAATTTGATTTTCTTTCTGGAGCAGCTATCTGAGTTGCTTCATCCCTTCAAATGTCGTTTGGGTTATGGGCAAAGTCGAGGTGGCTTTGCAATTGGCGCGTTCGCTAACTTGCTGAAACTAGAACATCTTTTGTTGTTTTATCCTGTTAGCACTAAAAATAAAGCGTTAGTGCCTTGGGATGATCGGCCGAGTACTGAGCTTGCTCAGCAGTTTGCTTGGGAAAGCGGCTACCATGATCGAGATTTGGGCAATGCCAAAGGTTATATTATTTATGACCCATCCAATCGCATTGATCGTCTTCATGCTGAACGTTATCCAGAGCTTACCCATTTAAAAGTCGTCGGTATGGGACACGGCACTCAATCCACACAATTAGATAAATTAGAATTTTTTAATCTGGTGGCGCAGGAGTTTGTTCGCCATCAAACCTTAGATATTGACCAATTTAATAAGCAAATTCACGCTTTGTTTTAAAAGAGGACTGATATCAGAGTCCCCTGTAACCAGGGGGAGATGATCACACACTAAAAACTAGATTTTTAACACAATTGCTAGGCGCAATTTAGATGGAGGATTAATGAAGTTACTGTACTGGTTGGATGAATGGCTGGCTCTTTCTCGTGAAGAACAGCAAACCAGGCTACCGATGTCCGGGGAGGACTTACTTGATGATGTATTTGTTAAGTATGAGTTTGTCGACCGCAATAAACCGTTGTTGTTCACCTTTTCCCCTGCTGGTACGAATCTACAAGTACAGGACTTACACTCAGACTTTGCGCCTTGGGGTTATCGCTTAGCCCAGAAACAAAAAGTAAATATTATTTCATTTCAGCATCTTGGGAAAAGTAACTGGTTTCGCAGCCGTAATTTGATTTTCTTTCTAGAGCAACTGTCGACTTTACTTGAGCCCTTTGAATGTCGTTTAGGCTATGGACTTAGCCGCGGTGGTTTTGCTATTGGTGCCTTTTCTAATCTATTAAAGTTGGATCAAGTATTGATGTTTCACCCGGTCAGCACAAAAAACAAAGTTTTGGTGCCATGGGATGATAGGCCAAGTACTGAACTTGCCCAACAATTTGATTGGGAAGGAAAGTATCACGACCTCGACCTTGGCGATGCAAAAGGCTATATCATTTATGATCCAACTAATGAAATCGACCGCCTTCACGCCAAACGCTACCCAGAGCTCACTCACTTAAGAGTCTTCGGGATGGGACATGGTACCCACGCGACGTATTTGAATAAATTCGGTTTTTATAAGCAAGTGGCCGTAGACTTTATACGTTATCAGAAGATAGATATAGCGCAGTTTCGTCATCAGACCAAAACGCTGCGCTTAAAAGAAGATTACTATCAGTGCCTTAACAAGGCGAATGCGAGCTCACAGCATCGTTTAAACTTACTGAGCACCGCTCATAATGTACTAATTGAAGAAAAGAAAGAACATGTGAAGGAGCATCAAGCGCAAATCGATATTCAGCCACTTGTTGATATTGCACTTAAGCATGAGTATGACAACCCGCAAGATGCGGTACAGCTTTTGGAAGTCGCTCAGCAGTTGGTTCCGAATGATCCCGTTGTGGAGCACAAGTTGCAGCAACTGTCGTAACGTTGAGATGTAATGCGGACGATATTGGTCGAAATAGGTCAGTGGCTTTTGTCGCTGGCCTTTTTAATAGCTTATGGATTGATATTTCGATGAAATCTAATGAAGCAGTACAAAATAAAAAGCCCAAGCAAATGCTTAGGCTCCATAAATGTTAATGCGAGTTTTAAAACTCTTTTGGCGCAAAGCCTGTCATCACATCAAGGCGAAGTTCTTTACCAACTTTTGTTAATGGGTGAACGATTACTAAGCCGCGTACGCGTTTTTTTAGTTTGCCTATGTCCGCTTGTTCTGCTTTGGTGATTTCACGAGAGAAAGGCATATCAAGTAAGCTTTTACGTTCTTTGTTCAGCTCATAGTTTTGCTTGTGCTTTAACTGGTTAAGCTTTTTGGTCAGCTGTTCTACTTCATCCGTGAACTTTGTAATCATTTCGTGATCACCACGAGAACGTGCCGCATCAAGTTTACGTTGGCATGTATCTAAACGGTTGTGCAGCTTTTGAATATCAGTTTTTATGCTCATGGTAATTTGGCTCAAATTTTAAATAGTCGAGGAGTATAGCATAGCTGAGATCACACGCTCTACTATACTTCTCGATTGTCTGGCTTTAGTTAATCAGTTCATTGCCCGATACGTTACCAGAGAAAAAGGCTTCGACGTTATCAAGCGTCACAGAGGCAATATTATTAAGTGCTTCGTGAGTCAAGAATGCTTGGTGGCCAGTAAACAGCACGTTATGACAAGCCGATAAACGGCGGAAAACATCATCTACAATGACATCGTTAGATTTATCTTGGAAGAATAAGTCTTTTTCATTGTCATACACGTCTAGGCCAAGCGCACCAATCTTACCTTGTTTCAACGCTTCTATCGCCGCTAGTGAATCTAGCAACTCGCCTCGACTGGTGTTAATGATCATTACACCATCTTTCATTTGCGCGAAGGCTTTTTCGTTCAATAAGTGATAGTTTTCTTCACTCATTGGACAATGGAGAGAGATAACATCCGCATTAGCGTAGATTTCTTCAAGCGAACAGTAACGGGCTCCTATTTCTAGTGCTAATGGATTTTCGTAGGGGTCGTAGCAAAGCAGTTCCATGCCAAGCCCTTTGAAGATACGCATCGTCGCGATACCAATCTTACCCGTACCAATAACACCAACGGTTTTTCCGAAAAAGTTAAAGCCAACAAGACCTTCTAGCGAGAAGTTGGCGTCACGTGTCCGTTGGTAGGCCTTGTGAAGACGGCGGTTTAGGCACATCATTAAACCAACCGTGTGCTCTGCCACTGCTTCTGGTGAGTAAGCTGGAACTCGAACCACTTGTAAGCCTAGTTCTTTGGCTGCTTGTTGATCAACTTTATCAAATCCCGCGCAGCGCATAGCAATAAGCTTGGTCCCGCCTAGAGAAAGCTGTTTAAGAACGGGAGCTGAAAGATCATCATTAACGAACGCACATACGACATCACTGCCGTGCGCCATCTTGGCTGTTTTTTCGGTTAGTCGGAAGTCGTGATAGTGAAATTCAAAATCGCGGTTATTTTTAATTTTATTAAAAGAGGCTTCGTCGTAGGATTTTGCACTAAAAAAAGCAATGTTAATCATGGTTCCCTCTCAAAAAGTACGGACTTTATAAATAAATATGCTTATAAAGTAATGCAACTTAGCCGCAATGAATAGAGAAATCTTCTCTTTGACTTTTGTTGTATCAAACAACAACAAGAAGTACGCCTTTCAGCGAGTGCTATCTTACGGTTCCGCATTAGATACTGTTTGCTTTACGAGCATTAACTGACTAGCATTATCGCTCTTCTCTTGTTCACTTTATTAGCTTAGGCGTTACGACAATGTCAGTAAAATGGTTCTCTATGTTCTTGTGTTGTGTGTTTGCTTCGGGCACTCACGCAGCTGTTGACCTTGTTAAAGTCGACAAGTCTAAGCGTCGAATGTATTTGATGGAACAAGGAGCAGTGCTAAAAGAATACCGAATTGCTTTAGGAGCGAACCCGCAAGGACATAAACAAGAAGAGGGAGACAATCGCACGCCAGAGGGCGAATACACTCTAGATTATGTTATAGAGGACTCTGCTTTTTATCGTTCTGTGCATATCAGTTACCCTGATGCGATTGATACGTTGGAAGCGAAGCGCCGAGGTGTGTCCCCTGGAGGGAACATCAAAATTCATGGCTTAAAAAACGGTGAGAGTCAGTTGCCGATTTACATCCAAAGTTTTGATTGGACTAATGGGTGTATTGCGATTACCAACGAGGAAATGGACGAATTTATCCAGCTCGTCGAGATGGGGACACCAATTCAGATTGAGTGGTAATAAAAGGTCCCCTTTAATGTTCTGGCTCTTATAGGCTATGGCATAAAGCGCTGTGGATGATCACTAAAAATACCGTCTAACTGAGGCAGGTATTTCAGTTTATTTGGATTGTTCACCGTATAGCACATCACTTTGTAACCGGCTTGTTGGAGTTTGTTTATCTGGCGAGTGCGAACCCAGTTAATGTTTAGGTTGCAGCTATAGGCACTAACTTCTTCCAAAAGGCGTTTATCTTTTCTCGTAAAGAATTCACTTAACACACCCAATCGGTAGCCACTGCAGTATTTGTGCATCGCTCTAATGACGTCATGACTAAAGCTGGATAGGAGTACATTCTCTTGCGGCATTGGACTTTTTGCTAACGCATTGGCTAGAGTCTGCGCCACTTCTTCCGCTGGATGGTTGTCTACTTTAACTTCGATATTCAAGTTAAGCTTATTCTCAGTAGCTAAAGTGAGCAGTTCATCTAGTGTCACGATCTTCTCGCCTGAAAAGTCTGTGCTAAACCAACTACCGAAATCTAATGCTTTTAAGTCTTCCAGGGTGAGCTCATCAACACGCCCTTGTCCATTGCTGCATCGATTGACGGTATGATCATGGCAAACCACTAAAACATTATCTTTGGTAGGCTGTATATCCACTTCCACCCACTTCAACCCCAGGTCAATGGCTGCCTGAATGCTTATTTTTGTATTCTCAGGGTATGAACCTGCCACGCCACGGTGACCAATTAATAACGTTTCCATTCGCTTTATCTTTTGCTTTGCGGTGGCCAGATTGTACTCGTTTTTTCTATGAAGATATATCTAGGTGCATATTGTTAGGAACCTTTAGTAAAAGTGAACATTAAACTCTAATGGCACGTTGCTGCTTCTTGGACTGAGTCCTGTGGACTTAAAGCATTAGAGTGTTAGTTGTTTAATTGGTAAATGAGTAATAAAATGCGAACCATTTTTATTTGAATGGTGAGTGGTAATGTCACGAGTTTTGATAGTCGATGATGACGTTCCTTTGTGTGAGCTGTTAGAAGCGGTTTTGCAAGAGGAGGGCTACATCGTCTCTTCTGTACATTGCGGTGAAAGTGCGCTGCAATATATGGAAAAAACGCCTGTAGATCTTGTATTGCTTGATGTCATGTTACCAAACCTTAACGGCATGCAAGTTGCTCGTAGGATCTGTCAGCGCTTCGCGACACCTATTCTAATGCTTACCGCTCTCAACGATGAAAACTCGATGCTTGATGGTTACCAAGCGGGGGCCGATCAGTATATCGGAAAGCCTTTTAATGTCGCTGAGCTTCTAATGCGCATCAAAGCGATTCTTCGTCGTGTTGGCTTGGAACGTCAACGTCAGACGATGTGTAGTACCGTTCAAACGATCAGCGACCAGCTTAATAGCTTACCCCTCACAAGTACGGAAGCTGAACTATTGAGCTACTTGGTAAAAAACCAAGGAGTCGTGATTTCAAAAGCAGAGCTTCAAACTGAAGTGTTAAAGAAAGAGCTGAGTCCTTTTGATCGCAACCTTGATATGCACATCAGTAACATACGTCGCAAGTTAGTTGAAGCGGGGCTTTCCAAGCAACATATCAAAACCTTCCGTGGCAAAGGTTACAGTTATTTAGAGGCTGTAAACCGTTAATGAAGCTCCGATGTCCACCTTTTATTGCAAAACGTAAAGATAGCTTAGCGTTCAAGTTATTTAGTTGCATGACCGCAATTGTCATTAGTATTTTGGTCGTGCAATCCTTAGCGGAACAAGCTCTGGTGAAAGCCATGTTGAAAGTGCCCGATAGTGTGCGAGAAGAAATGCTAGACCTTGCACATCAAGCCAATGTATTGATTGAGCACGGAGACATGGACGAACTTGCTGACTGGGCAAATGCGCAAAACTTTTATTTATTTGTGTTGAATGAACATCAGCAACCAGTTACGCACCGTCTGATGCATCCGCACTTCGAGTTCAAACTTCAATTTAAGAGAAGCATTGATGATCAACTTGAGGGGAAAGTGAATCGCCCCATCATCAATATTCCTTTAGTTCATGGCAATACTTTAGTGATTCAATTGCCACATCGACTGCACCCTGCAAATGACTTCATTCTGTATTTCTCTATTCTCAAAGTCGTGATTGCAGTGGTTATTTTGGCGCTCTTTTCGCTGCTAATGGCACGTAACTTACAGCAACCATTGGATCGATTGAGAGAAGCAAGCAAAAAGCTATCTAATGGCGATTTTAATGTCAGTGTCGTGAAAGAGCTGAAGTCGAGCACGCGTGAGTTTAACGAGTTAGCGCAAGATTTCGATCACATGACGCAACAGATTCATTCTCTCGCTGAAAAGCAGCGACTGCTTATAAGAGATGTCTCTCACGAATTGAGAACGCCGTTAGCGAGGCAGAACTTGGTTCTGCATCTTTTGCGAAAGCGTGTTGGAGAAAGTGAGCAAAGCCTAGTGGCAAGGCTAGGAGATGAAGCAAAAGAGCTAAACCATTTGATCAGCGATATATTGGAGTTCAGTCGCTTGGAAAATGCGCGCTTCGACAAAGCCACGAAATGCTGTGATTTAGAAGTTTTGCTCTCCCCGCAAGTAGAACGTTGCAAAATAGATTTGAAGTCAGAACAGACGTTGTCTTTCCGCTCAGAAGCTGTATGTGCTAAAGCCATTTGTGAAGAAACGCTGGTCATTCGTTGTTTGAACAATCTTATTGGTAATGCCATTAAATATTCAGGACCAGCATCTCAGATAGAAGTTTCTCTGGAAAATTATGTCAAAGAAGGGCAGCAGTTCACCACCATGTCAGTATCTGATGATGGGCCTGGTATTCCAGAGAACAAGCTGGTCGATATTTTTGATCCGTTTACACGCTTAGATGCTTCTAGAGATAAAAAGCTTGGTGGCTACGGTTTAGGTCTTGCGATTGTCAAAGAATCCATGCGTATTATGGGTGGAGCAGTCACGGCGAAAAACCGTGAGCAAGGCGGTTTGAGGGTTACTTTAGTGTTCAAGCAATAAGTATGATTAAGTCGTAATTTTTGTGATTAATGTCACATTATCATGGCGCATCATCAGAGAGTACTTTACAAAAGTTTGCAAATGCAAAGAATGTAAATTTAATGCAAATGGTAATACTTATCACTTATATTCACCCGCGAAATAATTAAGAGGGAATCGCATTCAACAAGTATGTGACCCGAAAAATAATAATCGGAGTGAAAGGATATGTTTACTAAGAGCCATTTGGCGTTAGTGATCGGTGCAGTGTTAGCAACACCTGCAGTGGCGGAAGTTCAAACAGACGAACATGTAGTTGTAGAAGGTCGAGAGTTCGGCTACAAGGCAGATACAAACAGTACAGCAATGCGCATGGAAATGACGCAGCTGGAAACGCCGGGACAAGTAGCGGTTATCGATGAAACGGTAATTGATGAGCAGCGTGCAAGTACACTTGGTGAAGTGCTACGTAACGATGCAAGTGTTAGCGCGGGTGGTACAAGCCGTAACCGCGAACGTTTCTCTCTACGTGGTTTTGAACTTAGCAGTTCAGACGGTTTTCTTCGTGATGGTCGTCAACACTGGTCACACTACCGTCAGCCAATTGAGCTTTTAGAGCGTGTTGAAGTGCTTAAAGGTCCATCAGGTCTGCTATACGGTAAATCTGAGCCGGGTGGTTTGGTAAACATGGTTTCGAAAAAACCAACAACTCAAACACAAGCAAGTTTGAGTCAAGATCTAGGTTCGAATGATCACTCACGCACTGTGCTTGATGTGAGTGGCGCGCTAAATGATGCAGAGACACTGCGAGCGCGCGCAATTTTTGCCAAAGAAAGCTACGGCTCTTGGCGCAGGTACGGTGATGGCACTGAGCCTAGAACAGATCGTACGGTAGCGGGCCTAGTGGTTGAGTACGACATCACCGACAACTTTATGGTGTCAGCGCATTACGATCGCACGAAAGACGATGGTAGCGTAGACTCTGGCGCATACATTGTTGATGGCAAAGCGGTTCGCGGTGATAAGTACATTTGGGATGCGCAGTGGTCTGAAATTGATAACGAAGTAGAAAACTACGGTGTCGATATTAATGCGCAAGTCACGGATAACGTGAACGTAAAAGCAGGTTACAACCGTCAAGACTTTAAGCGTTTTGATGTGGAGTCTTACCCAGGTTTCGAAACTTATGACCAAGATACTAAGATCGACCATTCTGGTAACGAACGCAAAGATAATTGGGTGTTTGATACTGCATATATAGATGTGACGACGGACTTTTCTCTGTTTGGTACAGATAACACGTTTTTGGTAGGTGCGAACTATCTAGAGTATACCTATGACCGTTTCCAAAAGTATTACAACCCTATAAGTATAGAAGCCGGTCAGACAGTGCCTCGTCCTGGCTACTCTGGGAAAGTTAAACAGTCCACAAGCGAGCACGATACTTGGGGTATCTACGCGCAAAATATGATGACTATTAATGATTACTGGCAAGTGCTTGCAGGTGTTCGTTATGACGAAAAGCGTGATGATGAACTGACCGAAAACCAAGTTTCTCCAAAGTTAGGTGTGATATTCCACCCATCGACGAATGGCTCGGTTTACGTTCAGTATTCTGAAAGCTTTATGCCGCAAGGTGAAGTCAGCAACGGTAGTCGTACCTACATCAATGAAGGTGAGAAACTCGACGCTGAGCGTGGTATCTCTTATGAAATCGGTACGAAGTGGGAACTGTTTGATCAGCGTTTATTTGTATCTGGTGCTGTGTTTGATATCACGTTAGAGAACATCTCGCTGGATGTTGAAAGCGGCAAAGACGCGGGCGGCAATCTCCTACACAAGAAAACGCAAGGTGGTGAGCAAGTTCACAAAGGCGCTGAGTTAATGGCTCAAGGTTTTGTGACCCCAGAGTTGTCGCTAACCGCTTCTGCAATGTATTTGGATGCAGAGCTTAAGAAGGCAGAAAGATATGAAGGTAACCGCCCTGTAGACGTGCCAGAGTTCTCGGCAAGTCTATGGTCTAGCTACAAGGTTCAAGACAACACTAACTTAAACCTTGGTTTGATTTATGAAGGTGATCGCTACGGTGATGCAAAGAACACCTTCAAGAAAGATGGCTACGCTCGCGTTGATATGGGCGTGTCATACAAACATAAGTACGATGAAAACTTGGATATTATTGCTCGATTCAATGTCGAGAATTTATTCGATACCGACTACTTCGCAGGTGGTGGTAGCACGAATGGCGAGCAAAAAGGTGCGAGTGGGGTTGTGGTTGGAGAAGGCCGCAACTACATGGCAACAATCCAGTTCAAGTACTGATAACAATTTGATTATTAAAGGGGAAGGGTAGTCTTCCCCTTTGGTCGTTTTTGGAACACAGAAATATAACTCGTATGAATCTAATGAAATCAAGTATCGCTCTGTTGATATCATCGGTTTTGATTCCCGCTCACGCGGCGAACTTAAACGATGCACAAGCTGTGCAGAGTAAAACAAACCAGTCGTCGGCGGTAAGCCAAAAACGTATTGATGCAAGCGCAGAAAAATCACTTACTCTAGAAGCTGAAATTGAGCAGCTGCAAGAGGAAGTCGGTAACTTGAAGATTTATCGCGATCACCTTGCAAGCCTTGTTGAAAGTCAAAATCAAGAAGTTGATAGCTTGAACGAGCAAATTGAGCAGATTGCTCAAACTCGTCAAGGTGTCGTGCCTTTGATGTATCACATGCTTGAGGGCTTAAAAGTGCTCGTCGCTAACGACAAGCCTATACGCAAAGCGCAACGTGAGGAGCGAATTGCAAAGCTGGATTCCATGATGACGCGTGCAGACGTTGCGGATGCAGAGAAGTTTCGTCGTATTTTAGAAGCGTACCAAATTGAAATGGATTACGGCACCAAGCTTGGCGTTTACCAAGGCAAGATTAACCTAGGTGACAATGAAGCTGTGGAGGCGGACATTCTCTATTTAGGGCGTTTGTCTTTGGTAGCGCGTAGCTTATCTGGTGACACATTTTGGAGCTGGTCACAGCAACAACAAGCATGGCAACAAGTGGGTTCTGAGCAAAAATCAGAGCTAGACAAAGCGTTCGCTATGGCGAATAAACAGATCGCGCCGAGCATGTTAACTCTACCAGTGTCGTTAACCGCTGCGGAGGGCAAATAAATGATGAAAAAATGGTTATCGGTTGCATTAATCTCGACAGCCGCATTAATGCCTTATACAACTTTTGCTAGTGATGCGTTGTTACAAAAGGCGCAGCAAGAAAATCGTCAACAGCAATCGCACAATGTCGCGCGTGAATCAGGTTTTAAGCAAACAGAGCAAGACCTACAGGCTATAAAGAATAAATTGGTGGCAGAGCGTGCTGCTCTTCAAGCAGAGGCGGACTCATTAAGTGTTACCTTCGGTGAAAATGAAGCAGAACTGGCACAGCTAGAAGAAAAGTTGCGTCTAGAAACCGGGAGCCTAGGTGAGTTATTTGGCGTCGTTCGCCAGAACGCAAAAGAGCTAGAGTCTGAGCTAAAAAGCTCAGTAACCGGTGTAGATGCAAACTCATATCAGAAAGATATCGATGCTATTGTTGCGGCTAAATCACTGCCAACGTTGACCCAACTTCAGGCGATGTGGCGCAGCATGGAAGAACAAATCAAAGCAAGCGGTGAAATGGCAAACGTCTCTTTCACACTGCTAAATGGCGAGGGTCGTGAACAAACGGTTAGTGGTGTTCGTCTTGGTTCTATGGCGCTGCTGGATGACACTGGCTACGTTAAGTGGAATGGTCAACGCGGAGATGCGGTAAACTATCTTCGTCAGCCTGAAAGCGGTCCAACAGCGAATACTATTTCCTCTGGTGACATTGATGCGCTTGTCATAGATCCGTCACGTGGCATTCTTCTTGAGCAGCTCGCAAACTCACCGACTTTGGCTGATCGCCTAAATGCGGGTGGCGTTGTCGGCAAAATCATCCTTGGTTTATTGGCTATCGGCCTATTGATTGCGCTCGTACGTGGTGCATCTCTGATGATTTCGCGCCAGAAAATCATGAAGCAACTGAAAACCCCAGCGCAGCCAGGAAACAACCCTTTGGGTCGCGTGCTTGCGGTATACCAGAAAGACAAGCATCGCAGCGTAGAAGCGTTAGAACTACGTCTTTTGGAAGCCGTTGTTGATGAGCAAACCCACCTAGAAAAAGGGTTGTCGATGCTTAAGCTTCTTGCTGCTCTAGCTCCTATGCTTGGCCTACTAGGCACGGTAACGGGTATGATCGAAACCTTCCAAGTCATCACTCAATTTGGTAATGGTGATCCGAAAGTAATGGCGGGTGGCATTTCGATGGCACTTGTGACTACCGTACTTGGCCTTGTTTCAGCCATGCCTTTGCTATTAGCGCACAACGTATTGAGCTCTCAAGCAGAAAATATTCGCAGTATCTTAGAAAAACAAGGCATCGGTTTAGTTGCAGAACAAGCTGAGCGTGATATGCCGAATAACAAAAGTCACTCTAACACCTTAGCGGAGAACGCAGCGTAATGGAGCAGATCCTACTCAGCACATTGGGTTTGATCAGTGAGGATTGGGCCACAACCTTGATGAGCTTTATGCAGCAAGGTGGTCAAATCCTATGGTGGCTGGCCGCCGTCGTGGCGGTGTGCTGGCTGTTGGTTATGGAGCGAGTTATTTATCTCACAACGGTTTTCCCTGGGGTAAAAAAACAGCTTTGTGAGCAGTGGCACGCAAGATCAGAGCACCACTCTTGGTACGCGCATCAAATCCGTGAAGGATGGATTGCAAAAGCGCAAATCGAACTACGCCAAAACCTATCGACTATTAAGCTACTTGTGGCGGTTTGCCCAATGCTAGGGTTGTTAGGGACGGTGACAGGCATGATTACGGTGTTTGACGTAATGGCATCGCAAGGCAGCAGCAATCCGAAATTGATGGCTTCTGGTATCTCACTTGCTACGCTGCCAACCATGGCAGGTATGGTAGCAGCGCTTGCGGGCATGTTTATTCATGCTCGCCTTAGCAAAGTGTGTGAACGAAAAGCTATCCAGTTAGAACAATCTTTAAGGAGTCAAAAGTGAGACTCGGACGCAGACCTAACCAACAAGATGAAGCTCAAGTCGATTTAACCTCGATGCTTGATATCGTCTTCATCATGTTGATCTTCTTCATTGTGACCAGTTCGTTTGTACGTGAATCCGGTGTAGAAGTGAATCGCCCCCAGGCTTCTAATGTAGTAAGTCAAAAAGACGCGGGCATTTTTATCGCAGTAACGGCAGCGAATGATGTGTACATTGACAAACGAGTGGTTGATATTGAGCGTGTTGAGGCCTCTATTGAGCACCTGTTACTTGATCAACCTGATGCCTCGTTAGTTATCCAAGCTGACGAGCATGCTTACAATGGCACTGTCGTGAAAGTGATGGACGCTGCAAAGGCGGCGGGTGTGAAGAACATTGCATTGGCGGCGGAGAAACCTTAATGGGCAGGCTGTTACTTGCACTACCAGCATCACTGTTAATTTCTGTGAGCTTGTTTAGCTTTATGGCGTGGATGGTTGATAAAGGCAACCAGCGTGCACCAGAAGCTTCAGAAGCCGTTCGTTTTGATATGGTGATGGTAGAGAATGAAGCAGACGTGCAGCGTCGTCAACGTTCAGTGCCGGAGCAACCCGAACCACCTCAAGCGCCGGAGCCAATGGATCTGTCTCAAGCTGACACTCAAATGGAACCAATGAGTCAGATGACGCCAGTCAGTGCTTTAGGTTTAAACACAGCCCTTGAAGGCATCGCGATTAGCGCCCCAAACTTGAAGGGAACAATGGGCAACCAGCAAGCACTGCCGTTGTATCGTGTTGATCCTCGTTATCCAAGTAAGGCGCTGAAACGTAGAGTGGAAGGTTATGTCATTATGCGTTTCACGATCGATGCAACTGGACGACCAAAAGATATTGAAGTGATCGAGGCTGAGCCCGAGCGCATGTTTGAAAGGGAAGCAATCCGTGCGCTTAAAAAATGGAAGTATCAGCCAAAAGTTGAGGATGGTGTGTCAATTGAGCAGTTCGGACAAACCGCTAAAGTGGAGTTCAAGTTAGCCAAATGATGAAAAAATTCTTAATCGGTACGGTATTAAGCCTGAGTGCACTCTCAACCATTGCCAGTGAGTTAAGCCAATACACCGCAGCGAGAGTTCAACGAGCACACAACTTGGCTCAAGAGGAGAAACTAAAAGAAGCGATTTCATCTCTTGAAGCTATGGAGCTTTCTCGTGGATATGACCAAGCTTATGTCGCTCGAATGTTGGGTATTTTTTACTGGCAGAACGAGCAAACTCAAGCGGCGATTAAGCAACTTGAGTTGGCAGTCAATAGTGGTTTGCTACAAGATGAGCAAGCATGGCAAACCCGAAAAATGTTGGCTGATATACTGCTGAACGAGCAACGTTTTTCTAAGGCTTTACCTCATTACTATGCCTTGAGCAAAAACATTCCTAAAGGTCAAAAAGCGCATGAACTATGGCTGCGTATTTCCCAATCTCATTATCAACTGAGTCAGTGGCAAAAAGTGCTTTCAGCAATGGCTCGTTATGAGAAGTTTGGTCAGCCAGACAAGCTTGGCGCATTGTCGATAAAGCTTTCTGCTGAGCTAGAACTGAAAAAGTGGAAGCCGGCAATCTCGACCATCAAACGCTTAATAGTGATTGAACCTGAGCGAATTGAATGGTGGCGTCAGCTTGTTGCTCTATATCTACGGGTTGATGACAACAAACGTGCCCTAGACTCTTTGGCGTTGGCAAAACTGAAAGGGTTACAACTTAGCCAAGATGACTTAAAGCTGCTGGCACAATTGTACGCGAAACGAGGTATTCCTGAGAGAGCTGCATTGGTGATGAACGAGCTAGAGGATGTAAACTCGAATAGTAAGCTAAAAGCTCAGCAAGCAACGTATTGGCAAATGGCAAAAGAGTGGGAAGAGTCTATTGATAGCTGGCGTATTGCAGCTCAGCTAGATAGGCAGTATTACTGGAACTATTCTCAACTGCTGGTGCAAGAAGGCCATTATAAAGATGCCATTGCCGCGCTCGATAATGTCAGAGGTCGTAAAGCGGATGTTGCACTTATCAAAACTCGCGCTTACTACAAACTTAAGCGGTTTGACGATGCGCTCGCTAATGCCAAAAGAGCGAATGAGATTAAGCCATCGAATCAGGCAAAAAGTTGGGTTAAGTATCTATCTCAGCTGCGCAAAGTAGAATCGACGCAGAACTCATAGCGAACATTTTTATTAAATACCCGAGCTCAGTCTCGGGTATTTTTTTGTCTAAAGTCATAAAGGCTATTTACTGCATGAGTTTTTCATAAAAGGCTAACGCATCAAATGGTCGGGAGAAAAAGGGTTTTTTCTCTATATATTCTTGATGTACTTTGCTCAGTGTTTCAAACTTTTCTATAGATGTAGGTTCGATATGAAAAGTAAGGCTTTCAGTCGATTCTACAAGCTTTAATGTTGAGGTTCTTGAAGCGTTATTTTTTGCTATTAATAAGTGATATGCTAGTTCTTGTTTCTCTTTTAAGACACAAGCTTCAAAAGCTTTTTCGCTTAAAAAAGGCAGAACAGGAGTTAATGCTTCTATATGGTTCTTTGAATACTCTAGGATTTTTTTGTCAGGCGTATTCTGTTTTGCCATAGATTCACACTGCTTTATCTTAGCACCATAATTATCAATAGATTGGCTTACATTTTTAAATAAACTGTCTTCAAATTTTGCATTTGCTAAAGCGACACTTGAGAAAAATGATAAGAGTATTATTACAGCGTTCTTGTTCATATTTTACATCCATCTGAGATCGCTTTCCAAAATCTATATTGCTTGCTATCGTGTACATGATCAAGTGCTTGGAAAGTGGCGATTTTTTCGATTTCTCTCAGCTTGATCTGATCTAAGGCACTATATGATTTGAAGTAATACTCCCAATTAGCTTGTGATATACTCCAAGCAGTTTGGCTTGCATCAGAAGAAATTCCTCTTCCTAATCCAATGCTAACATTTTTAGCGGTTTCCCATCCTGGTTTGGCGGGAATAGCAGTAATTGCTTTAGATAGGCCACTACTCGCTGTCCCCTTCAGGGAGTTTCCTCCAAAAATACTCCAAAGGTTACCCTAGCTAATAAATACTTTGGCCGATCTCTCTAATTCATGTAATTCATTTATTCTATCGATAGCTTTCAAACTCTTTTCATCAAATACAATACCGATGATCGCAGGACATTTATTCATGTTTTACACCGAAAGTAATTAGGTTAAAAGAACATAGTAACCTACGTTTATATGAGATCTATGTCATTTTTGCGAACTGAGGAAGTGGTTTAACTTTTAGTTATTTTAATTGAGATGATTATTATCTAAAAGGTAGGCAACCTGTAACTCGCATTGGCCCAAATAGCTAAAACATGCGCAAGCCAAGCTGAATTGAAAAAGTAAACAATGTAAATTAAATGCCAATACGAATGATTATCACCTAAATTATGCCCCACATTTATTGGTGATGATTGTTTCTATGTTGCTTAAAAGCAAAGGTGTTCAAACTTGGGCTCGCCGCCTACATATCTATATTTCGATGGCTCTTCTCTTAGTTACGCTGTTTTTTGCAGTAACTGGTATTACCCTCAATCGCCCCGAATTGTTTGAACGCAGTGAACCTATCATTCAACAACATACTCTGACGGTTCCGCACTCAGTTTTATTCTCACATTCAGATACCTTTCAACCTAATCGTGAAGGGCTGGTGGCTTTCTTGACTAAAGAAACCGAGCTTCGCGGCACTCCCTCCGCACTAGATGTGTATACCGAAGTTGAGCAAGGTGAGTTGTTACTCGGAGAGCTTTCTATGGATTTTAAAGGCCCGGGTTATAACGCTACGGTCTTTATTGATATGACTACTGGTTTAGCAGACGTCGAAACGACGCACTACGGTATTGTTGCGCTGCTGAACGATCTACATAAAGGACGCAACAGTGGTGGGATTTGGAAGTGGTTTATCGACGTCACTGCGCTTTTGATGGTGTTTTTTGTTCTTACTGGCGTGTGCTTGTTACTGCCTAAGAAGAAGACGCTCAGAACGTCAATGCAATGGATGAGCTTTGGTACGTTACTGTCGCTCGTAATTTATTTTGTTGCTGTTCCATAACAGCTTTTTTAGAGAACACTTATGTTGAACACAGGAAGATTTTTCCGCCGTAATCACTTTTGTAAAGCCGCTTTGATCGCGGCTTTTACTCCTTTCTCTCTTTCCGCGGCGCCTCTACCAGATAACGCGAAGGTCGACTTCGAACTCGAACTTCCAAAGATAGATACCTCAATGTATGCACGCCCTTATGTGGCGGTTTGGGTTGAAAACGATCAGCGTAAACCGGTTAAAACCATTCAGTTATGGGTAGGGAAAGACGAATGGTTAAAAGATCTACGCAGCTGGTGGAGAAAAGCGGGTCGTTATGATCGTGAACTTGTTGATGCGGTGACTTCTGCAACACGTCCTGCTGGTCAATACCGCTTTGTCTGGGATGGAACCAATGACTCAGGGGAGCGTTTGGAACAAGGAAATTACACGTTGTACGTCGAAGTCGTTCGTGAACACGGTGGGCGAAACTACTTACGTCAAAAAATAACGCTAGCGGACAGTGACGTGCGCTATGAGCTTAAACCAACACAAGAGACGGGTGTCATCACCGTCAATTATCAAGTTAAGTGATTAAAGGACACAACAATGAAAACCAAAATGAAAGCAGTGGCATTGGCGAGTGTAATGGCAATGGGATTGGCTGTAACCACCACCGCGCAAGCACATCCACGTTGGGTTCTGCCCTCTCACTTTACGGTTTCTAAAGAAGGCGGTGACTGGCTGACATTTGATGTTACTGCCTCTCACGGAACGTTTGTTTTTGATAAGCCTGCGGGTAGTGATCAGGCATTTGTGGTGATGCCGGATGGCCGCTCTGAGCGTCCTAACTTTGTTGTTCGTGGCAAGCGTCGCTCTATGTTTGATTTCTTTTTTACAGAAGAAGGCACGCACAAAGTTGCGATTAATAATCAGCCGAGCTACTACACACAATACAAAGCGGGCCGTCGTGATACGGTGAAATGGGCGCGAGCAAGCAAAGCTGAGCGTGGTGATGTGCTTCCCGAGCAAGCGCGTGATGTGGTTACTCAACTAAGTTACACCCGAGCAGAAAGCTACATTACGGTTGGTATGCCAACGGACAAAGCGTTGGAGATTGAAGGCAAAATGCTGGAGATGAAACCGATCACGCATCCATCGGACATCATTGAAGGTGAGCCTGTGACTTTCCAGTTTTTCTTTAACGGAGAGCCACAAGAGGGCGTTACTGCTGAGATTACACGTGAAGGTACTATGTACCGAAACCATCAAGAACAAATCGATGTGGTGAGCGATAAAGATGGCAAAGTGATCTTCACGCCAGAAGTCGCCGGGCGCTACTTAATGAAAGCGAACTACAAAGGTGAATTGAAAGATAATCCATTGGCGGATAAAGCGAGTGCCAATGTTCACCTTACGTTTGAAACTCAACTTAACTAATCGAATTAGGCTCAGCAATTGCTGGGCCATTTTGGAATTATCATGAATAACACTTCTCTTCTAAAAGCGGTTTTGCTTTTTTCTGGATTTGCGTCCTTTCACGCTGCTGCACATTTTCCTCTGATGAGCTGTCACTTGGCGCAAGATAAAGTGATTTGTGAAGCGGGCTACTCGGATGGATCGACAGCGGTCGACTACGATGTCGAAATGTACGATTACGACGACAATCTGATCGCCAAAGAAAAAACAGATAAGCGTTCCATCGCAGAATTTACTCAACCTGAAACAGATTTCTATTTGGTATTTGATGCCGGACATGAAAGCCCGGTGGAAGTGGATATCGTTGAGCTGAAAGAGAAATGAGCGTTCAGAAAGTTCGCCCTGATGATGGTAACCGAGAAGGAAAGTGGGTCGCACTGACAATCGCAGCGATTCTCAGTTCAGCAGCCATACTTATGCCCTACCATCAGGTCGCGACTGAAAAGCCAGACATGCAGTCTCATCAAGTGTTAATCACGGATTTACATCAAAATGAGTTGGGGTTGATCGCTGAACTTAAGCTCGCTCATGAAGAGATTCGTGATTTGCAGTTAGATACCGGAACTTGGCCTGAGATCTCTGATATGGAGGCGCTTTGGATTGCTCCATTCGTGAAAGACCAAAACTGGAAGCGTAAAGGCTCTCATCAGTGGCAACGAATTGATGACGGTGTCTACATTGGCGTGAAGACCAGTGCCCAAGGCTCTGCTTCCATGCTGTTGGATAGCCGCAGTTCTCAAGCTGATATTTGGTTTAATGATTCTAGCCGTTCGTTAAATGTGGAGGGATTGAGCGAGCTAGCAAAACGCCACGATTTCGGTTGGAAACAAATCATTCTGTCAGACTCTTCCTCTCACTCTCACGCCCATTAAGACAACATAATTGATAAGTACTATGATCAAACGCTCTCTTTTACGTCGTATTCTTACAGCCACCGCGTTATTGACGGTGTCTTCTACTGGCTTTGCTGCCGATAAACTCAGTATTGGTATTACGCTTCAACCTTATTACAGCTATGTTAAAGCCGTTGTTGGTGAGAAGGCGGACATCGTTCCTTTGGTTGATGCTGGTTTTAATCCTCACAACTATTTGCCACAACCTAATGATCTTAAGCGCTTAAATGAAATGGACGTAATAGTGATCAATGGTATTGGTCATGACGATTTTGCACTGAAAGTGATCAAGGCTTCTCAGCGTGATGATCTCGTGGTTATCGAAGCGAACAAAGAAGTGCCTTTATTGCCCGCTATGGGGCAGTCTGTTGGTCAAGGAGCAGTGAACCCTCACACCTTTGTCGGTTTATCAACAACCATTCAAAAGGTTTACACCATCGCGAGTGAGCTAAGCCAATTGGACCCAGACAATGCTACGTTCTATCGCCAAAATGCTCGTAAATACGCGAAAACATTTCGCCTGATGAAGCGTGATGCAATGTTGTCTCTTGGTGAGTTGGACACGGCTGGTATGAAGGTGGCGACAACCCACAATGCTTACGGATATATCCTTCAGGAGTTTGGTGTTGACGTTGCCGCTGTCATTGAGCCTGCTCATGGTGTTGAACCAAGTGCAAGTCAGCTACAGGAAACGATAGAGAAAATTCGTGAATCGGGCATTGATGTGCTGTTTTATGAGCTCAATATGCCGAATCGCTTTGTTGATACCATCGAAGAGGCGACTGGGGTGCAGCTTTATCGCTTTTCTCACATGACTCACGGTGAGTATGAGGCTGATAAAGTCGAGGTTGAGATGCGAGATAATGTGGAAACACTAATCGAAGCCATGAAATTTGTGGCGAGTAAGCGAGCAGGGGAAAAGGCGTAATGACTGGACCTTCCGTTTCCTTAAGTAACGTGGGCCTAAAATACGCCGACAATATCATTTTGCAGAACATCAGCGCCGAATTCGAGAACGCGAAATGTCACGTGATTATGGGACCGAACGGCGGTGGTAAAACCTCTTTGCTTCGTTCGGTACTTGGACTCACGCCATTTTCGGGAAACATAGCGCTCAATTGGCCAGAACCATCAGCTGCATCGGGGAAGATAGGGTATGTGCCACAAAAAGCGATGTTTGAAGCAAGCCTCCCGTTAACCGTGATGGATTTTGTACTGCTTAACCAAACTCGTATCCCTCTATTTTGGCGACGTAAAACGAAACAAACTCAACATGCCCTGGCCCAGCTGGATCGCGTGGGTATGGCAACGCGTAGCGACCGTCGTATGGGGCAACTCTCTGGCGGTGAGCAACAGCGTGTTTTGTTTGCGCAAGCTTTACTGGATGAGCCCAATTTATTGGTTTTAGACGAACCTACAACTGGCATGGATGAGCAAGGTGTTCGATATCTTGAAGGTTTGATTCATGAAGTCGTTGGAGAAGGCAAAACGGTGCTGGCAGTACATCATGACGTGACCGCAGTGCGCCGTTTAGATGCGCAGGTCCATGTCGTAAATCGTCAAATTGTGGCGTCAGGTCACCATTCAGATGTGCTAAGCCCTGATCGTATAGAAACATTATTTAAGCACTACACAGCAAAAGTGGAGGCTGCATAATGGATTGGTTGCGAGAGTTAGCGGTTAGCGGCGTTGAAGCTGGATGGTTAAGCGATAGCTTTTCTTATGCTTTCATGGTGAACGCAATTGTGGCAGCGCTGATATTAGGGCCATTACTTGGTGGTCTTGGTACATTAGTCATCGCCAAGCGACTGGCTTTTTTCTCTGAAGCGGTTGGGCATGCTGCGCTTACCGGAATCGCGATTGGTGTGTTGCTCGGTGAGCCGCCAGAGAATCCGATCATCGGATTGTTTAGCTTTTGTATGATTTTTGCGCTGTTGCTTCACTTTGTTCGTAATCGTACGAATGTACCTTACGACACACTGGTTGGGGTTTTTCTTGCACTAGCGTTAGCGGTTGGTGCTGCGCTGTTAATGTACGTTGCTCGCAAGATCAACATTCACATGTTGGAGAACGTGTTGTTTGGCTCGATCTTGACTGTGACGGACAACGATATCCTTATTTTAGCGATCAGTTGTTTGATCATATTACTGCTTCTTATTCCAACGTTTAACCGCATTTTGCTGACTTGTATTAGCCCGGATATTGCACGTGTACGCGGCTTTAATACCAGCTTTTATGATTACTTATTTGTCATGATGATCACCTTGGTCACCATCGCCGCGGTAAAGATTATTGGCGCGGTATTGGTTGGTGCATTGCTACTGATTCCTGGTGCAACGGCTCGGTTATTGACTAAACGCATGGGCAGTTTTGTTCTCCTTTCTTCTTTATTGGCAACCATTGCGTGTTTAGTAGGAACCATACTGCCGATGGAGCTTGAGCTACCAGTGCCATCAGGCGCATCCATCATCATTGTTTCTGCGGCATTTTTCCTAACAGCAACGGTTTACCGAATTATCCAAAAAGCGTAACCCTTTTTATAAAGTAATGAACATGAAGATAAAAAAATTAGCGATAACTTTTGGTTTGGTTATAGCGACGACACTTCCATCGTTGGCAAGCGCCAAAGACATTTTAACCAGCACTCCCGTCACGTACATGTTGTCTGAGCAACTCATGAAAGGTACAGGGATAGAGACTCAGTATCTGCCTCCAAAGCGTTACGGCGTTGAGCGTCTTGAGAACTGGTTCGCAAATAAAGGTACAGAGCAAGTTAAGCAAGCGGGTCAAGCCGCGACGGTTGCTGTTACTCTTGGTGCGATTTGGAAACAAGACCCGACTTATGTTTACGCTCGACAGGGCAACATTCACTTGATTGAAATCGATGCATCGCAGGCCATTTCTCCTAGAGCTCAAGGAGTTGCAGTACTGACATTGGAAAACGGGTCAACATCGAAGTACGCATGGCTGAACCCTACAAACTTAATCCGAATGGCGGGCATTGTTGGAGAGGATCTACAACGTGTATATCCTGAACACCAAAAGGCGATTCAAACGAATCAACAGGCTCTTATGCTCAATGTGCGTGAACTGATCAACCAACAACAGGCAGAGATCTTCGATAAAGGCATCGATTCAGTGGTACTGATGAGTGAGTCATTAGAGGACTTTGCCTCTGGCAACCAATTGTTTGTGGTTGGGCGCGAATTTAAGCCGGAACTCGAGTGGACAGAAGAAGACAAATTATCTTTAAAAGCTCAGTTTGAACAAGATAAAACGCTATGGTTAGTGACGGATAAACGACCGTCGAAAACCTTGACATCGCTTATTAAACCGAGCCGCATACTGCAAATTGATGTTATTGACCGCTGGGGCAGTAAGGGTATCAAAACTGAGAAGCCACTCGCACGTTGGGAGATGTGACACGTAAAAAGCCACAGATTTTATGATGGGGAATGAAAAGTTCCCTATTTTTTTGTGACTCAGTTCAAAATGTGAGCATTAATACCACTGGTTGCATAAGAAAGTGTTTGTTTCATTTCTATTTCATTACTACTTTGTTATGTGTTCGTTGCGATTGATTCGGATTTAATCTGTTTCTAAGCGAACCGGTACAAACAACTATACGGATGTTAACAATGAAAATGAAAACTCTAGCCGTTGCAGTGGCGGCACTAGCATGTGGTTCACAGGCCTTCGCAGCAGAAGTTTACAACAGCGATGGTACATCTTTATCGATCGGCGGTCACGTTTCAGTTGGCGTGGGTGAGTATTTCGAAGAAGATGTAAAAGTTCACCAAGTGTCTCCACGTATTAACGTTGCGGGTAAGAAAGACATTGGCAACGGTATTACTATCGACGCTAAAGGTGAATGGGCGCTTAACTACCTAAATGGTGGTGAACAGTCATTCAAAACTCGTCTAGGTTACATCGGTGCTACTCATGAGCAGTTTGGCCGTTTAGTAGCAGGTACTCAATGGTCACCTTACTACGATGTCGCTGGCGTTGCGGATCTACCAATCGCGTTTGCGAACGACTTTTTGTACGACAACCACGGCAACCTAGGCTCAGCTCGTGCTGATAAAATGCTTAGCTACCGTAAAGGTTTTGAATTTGGTGAAGGTTTTGCTTTCAACCTAGGTCTAGGTTGGCAAGGTGAGCAAACTTCAGATGCAACAACATACGAGCAACGTGGTCAAGTTGCATTGAGCGGTTCTGTAGCTGGCTTTGGTCTAGGCTACGTATACAGCGGCGGTGATGTTAAAAACGCGACTCTAGGTACTAAGAATGCTGAATCACACCTATTCTCTGTAAACTACGGTCAGTACGGTTCAGGTCTATACGCAGCAGTAGTATACGGTATGAACGAGTACTTCTACCAAATGCGTAAAGACACTTCTCAACTTGAAGCTCTTTTGGCATACGGCGTAAACGATTGGACATTCAGCGTTAACTACGAAGGCGTAGAAGACGAAGAAGACAATAAGACAGTTTCAAGCGAAACTGCGCTACAAGCAGAGTACGCTGTAACTCCTGCTTTCGTAACGTTTGCAGCTTACCAGTTTGATCTAGGTAACGACTACAACAATGAAGAGAACGACTACTGGACTCTAGGTGCTCGTTACTACTTCTAATAAATAGGCCAGTTTCTACTGCCTAAACACATTTATTGTGTTAACGCCTACTCGTTGTGAGTAGGCGTTTTTCTTTCTGCTATCCTTTGGCTATAAGAGACGCTAGTCATTCTGTGCTTAGGTAACCCCACTCTTTGTTTAGAGAGTGCGTCTATAAAAATGCCCGCAACTTGCGGGCATTTTTTGTTGTTAGAGATACAGTTCTATTAATACGCTTATTTTTTATCGAGTAAATCGAGGAAGAAGGCATACTCTAGCGCATCTTCTTTTAAGCGCTTAAATCGACCAGATGCGCCGCCGTGTCCGGCTTCCATATCGGTTTTGAACAACAAGACGTTATCGTCTGTCTTCATTTCACGAAGTTTGGCGACCCACTTCATTGGTTCAAAGTACTGTACTTGAGAGTCGTGCAAGCCAGTCGTTACCAACATGTTCGGGTAGTTTTGCGCCTTGATGTTGTCGTAAGGCGAGTAACTCAACATATAGTCATAGTATGTTTTGTTATTTGGGTTACCCCATTCATCATACTCGTTGGTGGTCAATGGAATTGATTCATCGAGCATAGTGGTTACCACGTCCACAAACGGAACATGAGCGCCGATACCGCGATACAGTTCTGGTGCTTGGTTGATGATAGCCCCCATTAAGAGGCCTCCTGCAGAGCCACCAACAGCGAAGACTTTATCTTTCGCGCCATAGCCTTGTTCAACCAAACCTTTAGTCACATCAATAAAGTCGTTGAATGTATTTTGCTTGGTTAGTTTTTTACCGTCTTCATACCAAGGGCGGCCAAGCATTTCAGATCCACGAATATGAGCAATGGCGTAAACAAAGCCGCGATCCAATAGACTCAAACGTGTCGAGCGGAAAGTTGGCTCAATGGTTGCGCCATAAGATCCATAACCATATTGGTAGAGTGGATTCGTACCATCTTTCTTAAATAAGTCTTTACGATACACCAAAGAAACGGGTACTTCTTTACCGTCACGGGCTGTGACCATGATGCGTTCTGATTGGTAATTGTCAGGATTAAAATCACCAAGTACAGGTGTTTGCTTCATGATTTCTGACCCGCCCGTTTTTAGATCGAAATCGTAGTAGGTTCCTGGAGTGGTTAAACTGCTGTAATAAATACGAACTTTCTCGTTATCCAGCTCTAGGTTACCTGTCAAATAGGCAGCAAACGCATCGTCATTAAATGTGAGGGGGAATTCTTTTCCTGTTGAAAGCTGACGTACAGTGACGCTTGCTAGGCCGTTAGAGCGCTGCTCATAGACGATGTGATCATCGAATAACTCGAAGTCGACAAGTTGATTGTTGTCGTCTGCGGCAATCACATCTTGCCATTTAGAGCGGTCATGCATGTCATTTTGATGAACTTTCATCAAACGGAAGTTGACGGCTTGATAGTTAGTATAAATGTAGTACCAATCGCCTAGCTTAGAAATACTGTATTCAATGCCATCTTCACGAGGATAGAACGGTTTCGCCTTTGCTTTAGGGTTGTTCGCATCAATGATAGAGACCCCACTGGTTTCTGTACTCGAATGCCAGATATAAATATCTTCGCCATCTTTGCTTTTGCTTAGTGAGGTGTAATAGGCGCTGTCGGTTTCCTCAAAAATCAGCTCATCGCTGCTTTGTGGTGTGCCCAATACATGACGATAAACTTGGTAGCCCAATAAGGTCTGTGGATCTTTTTTGATGTAGTAAAAGGCGTTGTTATCGTTCTGCCATGCGACAGCGCTTGAGGCCCCTTCGATTTCATCTTGTAGGTAATTGCCTGTTGTCAGGTCTTTGATCTTAAGGGTGTACACGCGGCGGCTTAATGTGTCTTCGCCATACGCCAATAAGTTTTCATTCGGACTAACGTATAGGCCGCCGATACTGAAAAATTCATGTTCTTTTGCTAGTTCATTGACATCTAAAATGATTTGTTTGTCTTTGCCTGCAAAGTCTTTAGCTCGCAAATGGACTTCGTACTCGTTATCTCCGGTCACTTCACTGGAGTAGAAATAGTTGCCTTTACGAACCGGTACTGAGTTGTCGTCTTTTGCGATGCGCCCTTTAATTTCTTCAAATAGCGTATCTTGAAGTGTTTCAGTGTGCTTTAGAACGGTTTCTGCGTACTGATTTTCTTTCTCTAGGTGCTGTAAAATTTCAGGGTCTTTACGTTCGTCGTCACGCATCCAGTAGTAGTTATCAACGCGGGTATCGCCATGAATAGTCATCGAGTGAGGGACTTTTTTCGCAACCGGAGCTTGAGTTTGTTGAGCAACGATCTGTGTTTGGGAGTATTGAGTCATGCTGGGGATTCCTTGATTGCTGCATCCGGCGACAAGCGCGACCGAGACGGCCAACGTAGTTAAAGTGAAACGCATCTGATTTTATCCTTATTGTACACCCAAGTGGCCTCATCCTGAGGGCTGGGCTTTCATTTTGTTAGTGGTTTTCAGTTGTCCATTCTTTGTTATGGGGTATACCGAAAAAGTGAGAATCCTCAATATTTCGAGTTGGATACTCAATTTGAAGGGAGCTGAAAACACATTGTGTAAGCAGCTGTTATTTTTAACAAATATCAATTCGAAAGTTAAATCATTCTCATCGGGAAATCGATATAGTGTGATATGAAAAAAGGGACACACTTGTTGAGTGTGTCCCTTTTGGACTTTGAAAGTAAGCTGATAATGATCAGATAACTTGCGGTACTTCGTTTGAGTGATTGTGTGCTCGATTCACCCACATTAACCCAAGCATTGCAATTACCGACATTGCCATCATCAAAATGCCCAAAGGCATCTGGTTATGCGCTGGAAATAGTGACGCGAGCAAAGTTGCGACACCTGCCCCCAAGTTTTGCATGCCACCCAATGTCGCGCCTGCTGTTCCTGCATGGTATGGGAATGGCGCAATCGCTCCAGTTGTTGCTGCTGGGAAGAGAATACCTGCACCCAAAAAGTACACGGTTGCGCCTCCAACCAGCGTTAATGCAGTGGTTAAACCAAACAAGCCTGGGATGAGCACAATAGCAGAGCCCACAAAAATAGAGACCAAGCCTACATTTAAAGCACGACGCTCAGAGCGACGTCTTGCGATGTAGCTAGATAAGCCTGCACCCACCAAGTAACCTGGGATCGGCAATATAAACAGCAAACTTACCGTTGTTGCCGGTAATTCTAATACCCCACCTAACAACACCCCAGCCGCCGCTTCGAATACACCCACACCAGCGAATGTTGCAACCAGGCAAATCAAAAAGCCTTGAAAGCGACGGTCAGACAAAACGTGTTTGTAGCTTTTGGCTACTGGTTCGAATTTGCGTTTCTCTTTTGGTAGTGTCTCCATCATGCTTGTCATCATGGTGATCACAACCGCGATAGCAAATAGCGCTAAGAACAAGTAGCTTGACCGCCATCCGAAAGCTTCTGTTAGGTAACCGCCTAATACTGGTGCCATTAATGGTGAGAAAATCACACACATGCTAATTAAGCTGTTTGCTCTGTGTAGATCAGAGCCTTCAAAGCAATCGCGAGTCAGAGTGCGTGACATCGCACCGCCGCAGCCAATACCTAAGCCTTGGATAAAGCTACCGATCAAGAACCATTCAAATTGATGTGCAAATAATGCCACCAGTGTACCCGCGATGTAGATAAGCAGCCCGACGATGATGATCGGTTTGCGTCCCAAGCGGTCCGATAGTGTGCCATACGCAAATTGCGACAAGCCATATGGGATTAGGTAACAAGCCATCACAGCTTGAAGTGATGACGCAGATACCAAAAACTCGCCCGCCATATGACCGATTGAAGGCACGTACATTGTCTGGGTCATTTGACCCACGGCAGTCAATATAGCGATTAAAAAGGTAAGTTTCGCTAATGGAAACGAAGCAGACATTTGCGTATCTCTCCAAAAAATTTAAGACGTAAAAACCCTTAGCACTCTTTTACAGAGTGCTAACTGAATTCTTGTGTTGCGGGGGGTATTTGCGCGAGATAATAGTGCTTGCTTGTATAATTAGCAATCGAAAAGTGTGAAGTTGAGCAAGATAAAAATCTATGATTTCAATTAGAAAAACTAATCCGATTTTGTTTTCAAAAAGAGATGCATTTCTTTGTCTAATTAAGTTAAATCTTTTACTTTTCGTGAATAGAATGAGCCTTATAGGTAACTGGTTTTAATGGTTAAAGTGCAAAAATAAAGCGTCTGCTCGGTTGATCTGAGTTCAAGATGAAACGAGTGAATAAAAGGTAGAGGAAGGCATCAGAAAGAAAAGGGAGCCGAAGCTCCCTTAGAAATGATTATGTCTATTCGCGCTCAGATGCGTATGCGTAAAGCATTTCTAGTGCGATGGTTGCTCCCGCTAGTGCGGTAACATCACTGTGGTCGTATGGAGGCGATACTTCGACAACATCCATACCCACGATATTCATGCCGGCTAAACCACGAATAATTTTCAGCGCTTTGTCTGAGTTCAAGCCACCACAAACTGGTGTACCAGTTCCCGGTGCGAAGGCCGGGTCTAAGCAGTCGATGTCAAAAGTGACATATACTGGCTTGTCTGCGACGGTGCGACGAATTTCTTCTAGGATCTCGTTCACCGACATGTCATTCGCTTGCATCGCATTAATCACATTGAAGCCGTGATCTTGCTGTTTGTACTCCGTACGAATGCCGATTTGTATTGAGTTCTTTGCTGAGATCAAACCTTCTTTCGGCGCATGGTAGAACATCGTACCGTGGTCGTATGAACTGCCATTTGCATAGGTGTCCGTATGAGCATCAAAGTGAATCAACGCCATTTGGCCATGATGCTTCGCATAGGCACGCAGGATAGGTAGCGTAATGAAGTGGTCACCGCCCAATCCCAACATGGTTTTACCACTTTTTAGAATTTCACTGGTTGCCGCTTCAAGGCGGTAAGTAAAATCTTCCGCATCACCGCAATCGAACACGAGATCACCTGCATCGATCACTTTCAGTTTATCCAATACGTTGAAGCTCCAAGGGAACTTCTTACCTTCCCATGCCAAGTTGACTGAGGCACGGCGAATTGCATCTGGACCCATACGCGCACCTGGACGACCAGATGTTGCCATGTCCAGAGGGACTCCCAACACCACAACGTCTGCGTCTGCCGATACCGGGTTACGAATGTACGGCAGACGTAAAAACGACATAGAGTTGGAGTAAAGCGAATAATCAGTTTTAGTAAACAAATCATTCATATCAGAAGTCCTCTAAATAGGTGTATCCTGCTAGACCTTGTTCTAGTTCTGCTAGGATTTGTGCTTGTTCATTGGCTTCAACTCGCTGTGAAACCAATTGTTTATAATTGTCACGAATCGCATCCACGTCGATATGAACGTAGCGCATCATGTCTTCTACACTATCACCTTCGTTGATGTAACTGATCTCAAATTGACCATGTTCATCAACATTGACTACAGCACTGTGGGTATCACCAAATAGGTTGTGCATGTCACCAAGGATTTCTTGGTATGCGCCTACTAGGAAAAAGCCCATTAGGTACGGTTTGTCTTTGCTCCAAGCTGGTACAGGTAGCGTGCTCTCGATGCCTTGACCATCAACGTAGTGATCGATCGCGCCATCAGAGTCACATGTGATGTCCAACATCACTGCACGACGCTCTTCCGCCTCGCCAAGACCAGAAAGTGGCAGAACAGGGAACACCTGATCAATACCCCAAGCATCTGGTAGAGATTGGAAGAGAGAGAAGTTCACGAAGAACTTATCCGCAAGACGTTCGCTCAACTCGTCCAGAATCGGACGGTGGAAGCGATTCTTAGTGCTCATCTTGCGGCTTAATTCGAAGTAAATGCGTAGTGACAATTGTTCTGCCCACGCACGTTGTTCCAAGTTAAGCACACCTGTAGCAAATTGAGAGTGCACTTCTGCCAAATCACTTTGGGTATCATTGTAAATCTCAATTAACGCACGAGCGTCTGTACCATCTTGCAAGTTTTCCCAGTTTCGCCACATGTTTTGTAGCAAAAGCGGAGCGTCATCATCAAGCTCATGTACTTCTTCCGGTAGGTACGACTCGGTACCAATTACGTTAGAAATCAACACAGCGTGGTGCGCTGTTAGCGAGCGACCCGATTCCGAAATGATCACTGGCATTGGTTGTTCGTATTGCAGACACACATCGCCCACTGTGTTGACGATATTACGTGCGTATTCTGCAAGGCCGTAGTTCATCGAATTCGATGATTGGCTGCGTGTGCCGTCATAATCCACTGCCAAGCCGCCGCCCACATCGAAGTACTCGATGTTTGCACCGAGTGCGCGTAGTTCGCAGTAGAAACGTGCAGACTCGTTCACACCATTGCGTACATCACGGATGTTTGCCATCTGTGAACCAAGGTGGAAGTGAACCAGTTGCATCGCGTCTAGGTTGCCTTCGCGTTTAAGACGTTCAATAACGCTAAGCACTTGCGATGCTGATAAACCAAACTTCGATTTTTCACCGCCACTTGCTTGCCATTTCCCTGCGCCTTGAGAGGCGAGGCGAATGCGTAAACCAAGGCGCGGTTTTACGCCCAAACTTTTCGCTTCTTCTAGTACCAGATCCAGCTCAGAAAGCTTCTCTAGTACGATGAATACCTTGTGACCCAGCTTTTCACCGATCAGTGCAAGACGCACATACTCACGGTCTTTGTAGCCATTACACACGATCACGGAGCTACCTTGTTGAGCCAATGCAAGTACCGCCAACAATTCTGGCTTGCTACCCGCTTCAAGACCAAGCTGCTTGGTTTCTAGTTGAGCTTGGCTCGCTAGAATTTCATCCACCACTTCACGTTGTTGGTTTACTTTAATTGGGTACACCAACAAGTATTTGTTTGGATATTGGTATTCTTCAATTGCTTGGTTGAATGCGTGGCAAATACCATGCACACGTTGGTGCACGATTTGCGGGAAGCGTACTAATACAGGCAGATTTAACTGCTTCGCTTCTAGCTCATTTACAATAGCGCTGAAAGGGATTTGATGTGCACGATCACTACGTGGTGATACATATACTTCGCCTTGGTCATCAATGCCGTAGAAACCTTGGCTCCAGTAGTGAACGTTGTAGTCCGCGCGGATGCGGTCTAATTTAGTTGCTTTTTCCAACTCGATTCTCACAAAAATGTACTTAACTCCTTAATTAATTAGAAGGAAAAGTACAAAAAAGCAAATCATGAGGCATTTACCTCATACCCTGACACGAACTCCGTGTGCGCGCATTAACGGATAAAAGTGCCTTTGAGTCTAATGATTAAAATCTATCATCTCGATTATGATTTGTTGTCGTCGCTACGTGTGAATATTTGTTTACCGAAGCGTCCATTCTGCTGTTATAGTTGGTCTGACCAGTAAGGGTTCGGTCATGAAGCATCTCACTAAAATAAGGACATATTTTGCAGCTGCACAGAATTCAGGGGTACATTCAGACCATGTATCTCGCCGAATATCCCGATAAATTATTGTTGCTTGATGGTGCCAGTCGAGCAGACATTCCTCATCTTAAAGACTTTATTGAACATCAACTCCATCGTCCTTTTTCTGACCTAAAGTTGGTTGTTGTGACCCACATGCATCCAGACCATGCTGGTGGTGCGCACAAACTACGTGATTTAACAGGATGTAAGCTATTGGCCGCAAAGCGAGAGAGCCAGTGGTATAGCGGTGTAGACGGTTGGCTAATGCATTTGACCGATTTAATGTTAGCACGCTGGATGGCGAATCGGATGCGTAAACCAAAGCAAAACCTTTGGTATTCCCGCAAGTTAAATCCAGATATTGAACTTATTGATGGAGAGTTTATTCCTGGATTTGATGATTGGCAGGTGCTAGAAACGCTAGGGCATACTGATCGAGATCTGTCGGTTTATCATTCTGAACAAGATGTGTTGTATGTGGCGGATTTAATGGTGCAGGTGAAAAAGCATCTGATTGCGCCGTTTCCCATATTTCATCCGAATCAATATCGGCAATCATTAAAGCGTGTGTTTGAGATGAATCCGCAATGTTTGCTTTTGGCACATGGGGGAGAGGTAACTTTGGATGAAAAAGCGTATCAGCACATTTTGAATACAGCGCCGACTAAGCCAATGACGCACTGGCGAGTGACAAAAGTTAAAGCGAAGGGATTGTTGTTTGCGTTATTTCGTAGGAAGTAAGCGAAGATAAAGCCAGACGAGTGATGCTCAACAAAAACGTTCGATCACTCATCTGAAGCTACGGGGTTAAGATGCCAATAAGTGAGATTGGCTAGGATCAACGAGCACTTTGTCTGCCATGCCCTGACGACCTAACAACATCATGTAAGTCATTTTTTCACGGTTAGTCAACGTAATGTCGATTGGCCATTGTTGGTCGCCCATACGCAGCATCGTCGTGATCACGCAGCGGTGCTCAAAAGTACCGTTAGAAGATTTAACCTTACGGTTTGCTTTTAGTTTCGCTGTGCAGCGAACCACTTGTTCTAAATGGTATACATCTGGGTGCAAATCGAATGCAACATAAGACTGACCATCTTTTTCAAAGCAATCAATATTGTCTACATGTAATGAAGAGGTTTGAGCGCCTGTATCAATACGCGCTTCAAGGTGAGTAATCCCTAACTCTGGCAAGCAAATAGCTTCGGCATTCCCAATGATCATTTTCTGATTCATAGTGTCATCCTAGCGACGAGTAACAAGAGAGCCGGTTTTTGGCTCTCTTGTGCGTTAAACAAAAGTCAACCTTTACCGCGAGTACGGTTTGAATTTGGCTTAGCGTTTTTCTCGATAAAATCGAAGATCATACCTGCAATGTTTTTACCCGTTGCTAGTTCGATGCCTTCTAGACCAGGAGAAGAGTTCACTTCCATTACCACTGGGCCATTTTTAGATTGAAGGATATCCACACCACAAAGGTTCAAGCCCATCACTTTCGCTGCATTTACAGCGGTCGCACGCTCTTCTTTGCTCAAACGCACGAGTTGTGCAGAGCCGCCACGGTGAAGGTTAGAACGGAACTCGCCTTCTTTTGCTTGGCGCTTCATTGCGGCGATTACTTTATTTCCGACAACAAAACAACGGATGTCCGCGCCTTTTGCTTCTTCGATAAATTCTTGCACCATGATGTTAGCTTTCAAACCCATGAAAGCTTCAATCACGCTTTCTGCCGCTTTATTTGTTTCAGCAAGTACAACACCAATGCCTTGAGTGCCTTCTAGCAATTTAATCACTAGAGGTGCGCCACCAACGTTTTTGATCACGTCCTGAATATTGTCAGGATGGTGAGCAAAGCCAGTGCGTGGCAAACCGATGCCTTTACGTGATAGCAGTTGTAATGAGCGCAACTTGTCACGAGAGCGGCTGATCGCGACAGATTCGTTGACACAAAATGTACCCATCATTTCAAACTGACGTACAACAGCAGTGCCGTAAAACGTAATAGATGCCCCAATACGTGGAATAACAGCATCGTATTGCGGTAATTCTTCACCCTTGTAGCGGATCTTAGGGTTGTTGCTCGTAATGTCCATATAACAGTGAAGCGTGTCGATCACATCGATTTGATGCCCACGTTCTTCACCCGCCTGTTTTAGGCGCATGGTTGAATATAAATTCTCATTACGAGAGAGAATAGCAATACGCATGGCAATTCCTTAGTAAGTCAGTACCAAATTAAAATATAAGTATAGAGCATAGAATGCAGTAGGCAGGTGATCATGTTATGACATAACCTACTTACTTCAACGATTTAGAATTGTGGTTGAACAACCACGTCGTCAGAGGTGCGCACCTTAGGGCGTTTTTTTGTGAGATGAAAACGAAAAAGCATCGTCGACACGACAAAAATATTTTATCGAACGCTCACGCCTTGCGGTATGAGACTGTCAAGGGTGAGATAAATAAAATTGAGCAAAAATTTCATCGCTTTGTCACGAATTATCGCTTAAAAAAGCGGCCAATTTGACCGCTGTTTTTAGCTGTTTTGATAGTGACTTAAAAAAAGTTCCGCCGTTTGGGTAGCTAACAGCCTAGATTCTTCATTCGACAAAGAGGGGCGAATTCCCATTAACTGCGGCCAGAATGCACTGCCTTTAAGTAAGTTGTGCAATTGAGTGCTTGCTATATGTACATCATCAATTTGCAAAGCGCCACTGTTCGATTTCTCAGTAAGCCAGCGGTACAGGGCGGTTTCCTGTTTCGACATTTGTTCTGCTTGTTCTTTGAGATCTTCCGGCTTAAATAAGAAGTGCCCAAATGCCACTTTTGCCAGCTCAATATAGTTTGGTTCCGTCACCACAATGATCTCGCTGTAGAGTAATTCAATCAATTGATCTTTGAGTGGCAGAGTGGCCAAGCGTTTAATATCGCTTTCCATCATTGACGAACGCCAAAGCTCAGTCAGCAACTCCGTCACGATCGCTTCCTTAGAAGGGAAATGGTTGTAGACCGTGCGCTTAGAGACTTGCGCGATAGCAGAGAGCTTATCCATGCTGGTGTTTTGCACCCCAAACTCTTGGAACGCTTGCTTTGCTGCGCACAGGATGGCTTCTCTTTTGGTTTCGCTACGACTTTTTCTTTTTACATTCATAAGCTTGCTAAGTTAAGAAGATCATTTCTTGATCTATTTTACACTAAGTAGTTTACTTTTGATAATTAGAATGTAAACTGCACCGTGTAGTTTACTTTTGTTCGGGTTAACTTTTTATGAAAAAAACTTTGCTAGCCACAGTAGGAGCGTTCGCGATGGGTACATCCATGATTTCTTGTTCTAATGTTGATACTGAAAAAGCGCCAACATACCCGGACAAATTTGCAAATACAGAGTTGGAATACAAAAGCGGTTTGGGCGACATGTTCGAAATCATGAAAGCGTATTTTACGACTGAGCGCCTTAACCCAACACCAACGATTGAAATTCCAGTGCATGCGATCACAGCGCAGCAGCTGTTAGAAGAGCAAGATGACGTCATCTATCGTCTGGGTCACTCAAGCGTATTAATGAAGCTCGATGGAAAACTGGTGATGACCGACCCTGTATTCAGTGATCGCGCGTCTCCTGTACAATGGGCAGGGCCAAAACGCTTTCACCAAACCCCCATCACGATAGAAGATTTGCCAACTATCGATGTGGTGGTGATCAGTCATGACCATTACGATCACCTAGATAAAGCTTCTATTAAAGTGCTAGGCGACAAGGTGGGCACTTTCTTGGTGCCGTTAAAAGTTGGCCAATTACTGGTGAATTGGGGTGTGCCGAAGGAGAAAGTGATCGAGCTAGATTGGTGGGAGTCACATTCTGTCGACGGCATTGAGTATACATTGACTCCGACTCAGCATTTCTCCGGTCGAGGTTTGACAGACCGCGATACGACACTGTGGGGCAGTTGGGTTATTAATGCACAACAACACAAAGTGTTCTTCAGTGGTGACTCTGGTTACTTCAATGGCTTTAAAGAGATTGGTGAAAAGTACGGTCCGTTTGACTTCACTATGATCGAAACCGGCGCATACAATGAACTTTGGTCAGACATTCACATGTTCCCAGAGCAAAGCGTTCAAGCACACATTGATGTGCAGGGCAAAGTGATGATGCCAATTCACAACAGTACGTTTGATTTATCGATGCATGATTGGAATGAGCCGATGCAACGCGCGTTAGATATAAGTGAAGAGCGCGGTGTAACGTTAGTGAGCCCTGAGATTGGTCAACGCTTGGCGATTGCGGAGCCTCAGCCTGCGAAGGCATGGTGGCAATAATGGCTGAGCTAAATAGCCAAACATCAGAATAGTTAAGTCACTTATTAGTAGTTACTTGGTCAGGGATAAGGATAAAGGTGCGATGAAAGCAAAGTGGACGTTGTTACTTACATTAAGCATTCTGCCGACCTTTGCACTAGCAGGGGTAGAGCAAGATATCTCGACGTTGATAAAACGAGTTGAGCAATCCTCTTGCACCTTTATCCGCAACGGCAAGGCGTACACTAATCAAGAAGCGGCAGAACACATGCGCAATAAATGGGATTACGCCAAAGATGACGTTGATTCCGTGGATGTGTTTATAAAAGAAGTTGCGTCGAAAAGTTGGTTATCTAGCAAACCATATTGGGTGGATTGCCAAGAGGAACGCATTACCAGCGAAGAGTGGCTAACATCATTGATGCGCACCACCGATCACATCCAATAACACTTCTTTGATGGTCTGATAGCGCAGAGGTAGAGCACGACTGCGCTTACGAACCAGAAATAGCTCTTCACATACAGTGTTTTTCAGTTGAGCAATGTATAACGTGTCTTTTAGTGGAAAATTGTCGACCGCACTTTGAGGCAGCACGGTGAAGCCAAGTCCTTTGCTGACAGGCAGCAAAATTTGGCTCAATTGATTTACGTAGCCGGATAATGGTAAATCGCTCATCTTAATTTCTTGGAGCTGTGGTTCTTCACATTGGTCAAAAAACAGCGTCATGTAATGCTCGGCATCAGGGTGGCTAATGACACCACAGTCATGCAAGAGTTGTGGCGTTATCTGCTTATTTTGATAATGCTTTGGCAGAACCAAGCACAACCTCTCTTTACCAATTCGCTCACTGTGAAACAGACCTTTGTTGGGAACATCAGTCACGATACCAATATCGATGTGCCCTTGCGTTATGGCGTTGAGAATAGATTGATTTGGCGCGGCTTCTAAATGTAACGATAAGCTCGGGTGCTGTTTTTGCTTCTCCAAAATGGGCCCATACAACATTAACGCCATTGCACCAGAACAAGCCAGTTTACAGTGGCCTGAAAACGCATCATCAAAACTGAGCTCTTCGAGCAGCTTCTTCTCTCTATCTTCTAACTCGAGCGCATATGCGTAGACAATCCTGCCTTGCTCGGTTAATTCGAAGCTTTTGTTTTCGCGCTTGATCAAGGCATGCTGACAGCTTTGCTCTAATTTTTTGATGTGTTGGCTGACGCCAGGCTGAGTCATAAAAAGTTTTTCTGCCGTTTGCGTAAAATGACCGACTTCAATCAATGTCTTAAATGTATGTAACCAAACAGGATTAAGCATAGTGTGTGATTTTCTGAGAGCTTTGTTGGGAGACGTAAAGAAAATGATAGCACGGTGTTTTATGAAAACAGAGAAGACTTAAACGATAAAAGATGAATCGTTATCAATACATTACAGACAAAATAAAACCCCGCCTGGTTTCCCAGACGGGGCTTATTCTTTTTCGCAGCAATCCAGCTACTAATAGGTGCTCCCTGCATCTATCCTTGATTGTGGCTAAGTCCTTTAACCGAGTTCCTTGTTCATCGCCTTCCTAGCGGTGTCCATTCTTGCCTATCATCCTGACGGGCGAACTCTATCCTAGAGCTTAACTACATCCTTGCTGACAACTCTATCCTAGAGCTTAACTACATCCTTGCTGACAACTCATCCTAAGTTATCAAATCTTCATCCTGAAGATACCCAATCCTTTAGGCTTTTTTCCTGTTCCCGCCAACATCCTGTCGACAAATTGAGTATTGATGTTTTGCTGATTTGACTCAATTAACTTTTCTAAATTATTTTTACTTATTATTTTAAGTGAATTTAAATATTACTTTTAAATCATATATTTAATGTTTTTTCTGGCATTGCTCTTAGAGGTGATTAATCTATTTGCTTACAACTCTTGTAAGAGATCTCGCACAAGTTTGGTGGTGAATGTATTAATGTGCGCTTTTTGTTCCGAGTTCTGTGGATTGAACTGGATCACAATGCGTTAAAAGGGAGACGATAAAGATGAAAGTGAATTGATCTTGAGTAGAGATTTGTTTGAAAAGAAATAAAAATTCTTGCGGTTTTTATAAACAGTATGGTAAATCTGAAATGCCCACCTTGTTAATCCTTATTAAGATTCAATGACAGTATAAGTAGGGAACTTGATTGCCATTTTTCTGTCATATCTGGTGAGTAAGTTAACCGTGTCAGATAGATAATATGCCGTTTGCCAGTAAAAACATGCTGCAAGAAACCGGTAATTATCATTATGTTGTGAAATTGGTCACGGTTAAATGATTGATTCCCTTATAGATTGAAGGGGATACGACCTTAGACAATAAGCTCCATGAGGAGCGTTACTTATATAAGATGAGGGACTTTACTATGAAAAAGACTAGAAGAGCTCAGCTACATCGTGTGCGTATTCAATACTGGAAAGACACGAAAGACGCCCCAGCTAAAAAATCATAGTTAATTATACCTAAAGGCACGAGCTGGCTGTGGAACGCAGTTTCCCGTTGATTGCCAGCTCAAAAACGCCACAATCACTCCGCGCAACTTCCCAAGCACCCTATTTTTAATATCGCATTCTTCCAAAAATAAAAAAGCCAGTCTTAAGACCAGCTTTCTCTACCATTTACTGAGCTCTGCGTATTACAGGTTGCCCTTTAGTTACAGGTAGTTGGCGTCAACTAGTTCGCCCGCTTGCGCGCTTTTCACTTCTGGGCGTGCTTCTAACCATTTGATAACTTGCGCTTTCTGTTCTTCAGTCGCACTGCCGTAACGGTCAGTAGAACATAGGAAGCCTTCAAACAGTTCTAGACCACCGCCACCGAAGCAAAGACCAAGCTCGTCAATGTAGTCGATAAAGTCATCAACGAATGCATCGTAACGGTCGAAGTCGTTAATGTCTGTTTCACAGCTGATCTCGAAACCTAGGATTGCGAACTCACCTAAGAACAGCTTTTTACGGATACGACGGCTCTTGTTATCGATCTTGTCTAATTTCATGATTATCTCTCGTAGATGATTTGATTTCGTACACCTTATACCTTCTATCACACTTTAGCCCAAGTAAAATCAGAATGAAGCGATACAGTTGGTGATTATGTAACCAGAATTTAATTGCTTCGTTAGCTGTGTTGGTTGGTTTGCAGTATTGTTGAAACACAAGTTTCATATGTTTTAAGCACTTTTGTCATTTTTCTTATCCAAACTTCTTGCCGTTCAACTAATCACTTATTTATTAATTAAACTATAAGATCGGGAAAGTAAAAATGAGCAAGGAAACCTTTGACGCGACGCGTTATAACCAAAGTGAAAACAAACCATTTGAAGAAGTATTAGAAGCGAGCCTATCTCGACGCAGCATTCTGAAAGGTGGTTTAGGTATCAGTGCGATGACAGCGTTTGGTGCTTTCGGATTGGCTGGTTGTAACTCGTCTGACTCAGGGAGTACAGTAAGCAGTGGTTCGGGCGCATCTAAAGCCGTTCTTAACTTTGAATCTATCCCTGGCTCACTCACTGACGCAGTTTCAATTCCACAAGGCTACACCGCACAAGTACTAGTACCTTGGGGAACACCACTTAATGCACAAGGCAGCGCATGGCAAAATGATGGTACCAACACCAGTACCGATCAGTTAAATGCGCTAGGCATGCACCATGACGGCATGCATTTTTTCCCATTGAACGATAGCACTACAGATGGCTTGCTATGTATTAACCACGAGTACATCGACACATCAGCACTGCATCCAAACGGTCCGACGGTTGAAAATGGCGTACGTACCATTGTAGATGAAGTGCGCAAAGAGATTAACGCGCACGGTGTATCAGTGGTTCGCATTCAACTGGAAGACAACATGTGGAAGTTGGTTGATACCGACCCACTAAACCGTCGTTATACTGGTGCGACAGTCATGGATTTGTCTGGCCCGGTAGCCCACACATCTTTAACTGTCACTCGTTTCTCACCAGATGGCAGCCAAGCGCGTGGTACGTTAAACAACTGTGGCAACGGCTACACGCCGTGGGGCACGTACTTAACGTGTGAAGAGAACTGGCCAGGTTACTTTGTTAACGCCGGGACTCGTACAGAAGAGCAAGATCGCATTGGTGTCGATGACCAAAGCACTCGTTACCTATGGGAGACATTAGCAGGAAATGCAGAAGAGCGTCTTGATGAGTTCTCTCGCTTTAATGTGGCTCCAACAGGAGCAAGTGCGATGGATGATTACCGTAATGAAGCCAATGGTCACGGTTACATTGTCGAGATTGACCCTTACACGCAAAACTCACGTGCGAAGAAACGTACTGCGCTAGGTCGTTTCCGTCACGAGGGCTGTACTTTCGGTAAGCTTGAAGAAGGCAAACCAGTGGTATTTTATTCTGGTCACGATTCTCGCTTTGAATACCTATACAAATTTGAATCTGCGGCAGCGTGGGATCCAGCAGATGCTAACCCTGATAACCGCTTGGCGATGGGTGACAAGTACATGGACGAAGGCACACTGTATGTGGCGCGCTTCAATGAAGACAGCACAGGTACTTGGTTACCATTAACGCTTGATAGCGTAACAACCGCTGGTGGTACATTAGCGGATCACTTTGATTCACTGGCTGAAATTATCATCAATACTGCGGGTGCGGCGGATTTAGTTGGGGCAACACCAATGGATCGACCAGAGTGGTGTACGGTTGATCCATTCACGGGTTCAGTATATTTAACATTGACGAACAATACGCGCCGTACAGATGAAACCAATCCTGCGAATCCACGTTTAAATAATAAGTTTGGTCATGTTATTCGTTGGGATGAAGGTGCTTCAGCAACTGACTTTACTTGGGATATCTTTGTGTTTGGTTCGCCAGCAAATGGTGATGCAGATACCAACCGTTCTGGCTTGAATGAGTTAAACCAGTTTGCGAGCCCAGACGGATTAGCGTTTGATGGCCGTGGTATTTTGTGGATTCAAACGGACAACGGCGCAGATGAAGTCACGTCTTACACCAATGATCAAATGTTGGCTGTTGTGCCATCTAAGCTAACAGATGAGAATGGTGATCAAGCTGTGATTGGTGCGGATAATCAAGCTGAATTGAAACGCTTCTTTGTCGGACCAAATGGTTGTGAAGTAACAGGCTTTACCATCAGCCCTGATTACAAATCATTGTTTGTGAATATTCAGCACCCAGGTAACTGGCCATACAGTGAAGATGCAGCCGAAGAAACACCTGCTGGTGTTTCTGTGCGCCCACGAGCGGCGACAGTGGTTATTCGCCGTGAAGACGGTGGAGAGATTGCAGTTTAATCTCTAAATGAATAAACACCTTAAAATTCAAGCCCTGCAATTGCAGGGCTTGATGGTTTAGGCGAATGCCTAGTTGCACTTTATACCTAGACAACAGGCTTATCTTTTCAATGAACCGCCTGAAGTACGAATCACGTCTTGATACCAGAAAAAGCTTTTCTTGCGTTTACGTTCTAGCGTTCCTTGCCCATCATCATGACGATCGACATAGATAAAGCCGTAACGTTTGCTCATCTCAGCGGTTGAGTTCGCGACCAAATCGATTGGTCCCCAACTGGTGAAGCCCATCAGCTCAACGCCATCAAGAATCGCTTCGTGTGCTTGCACAAGGTGGTCGTTCAAGTAAGCGATGCGGTAATCATCCTGAATCTCACCGTTTTCATCGATTTCATCACGCGCGCCTAAGCTATTTTCTACGACGAACAGTGGCTTTTGGTAGCGATCGTGAAGGAAGTTCAGCAGAACGCGAAGACCTTTTGGATCGATCAGCCAGCCCCATTGGCTCTTTTCAAGATATGGGTTTGGTACGCTATCGACGATGTTACCCACTTCTTTCTGTTTCGGATCCGCGCTAGCACAGCCACTTGCGTAGTAGCTGAATGAGATGAAGTCGACACTCGCAGACGCAATTTCTTCTAAGTCGCCTGCTTCCATCTGAATTTCAATGCCGTTTTCGCGGAAGTAACGCTTCATGTAGCCAGGGTACTGACCACGTGTTTGCACATCACCGAAGAACAACCACTTGTTGTTTTCATGCATTGCAGCAAGCACGTCATCAGGGTTACAGGTATATGGGTAGTTGATTGCGCCAAGCAGCATGTTACCAATCTTGCCGTTTGGTACGATTTGCTGACACAGTTTTACCGCTTTTGCGTTGGCGACTAGTTGGTGGTGAATCGCTTGGTAAATCTCTTGTTCACTGGCGTCTTCTTGCAAACCAACACCAGTAAATGGTGCGTGTAGAGACATGTTGATTTCGTTGAACGTTAACCACAGCTTCACTTTGTCTTTGTAGCGTTCCAGCACGGTGCGAGCATAACGTTCGAAGAATTCGATGACGCGACGATCGCCCCAACCACCGTAGTTCTCGACCAGTGCGTAAGGCATTTCGTAGTGAGATAATGTCACGAAAGGTTGGATGTTGTGCTCGGCAAGTTCGTCAAAAATTTTATCGTAGAACGCCAAACCTTCTTCGTTAGGTTCTAGTTCGTCCCCGTTCGGGAAGATGCGGCTCCATGCCAAAGAGAGACGCAGACAGTTAAAGCCCATCTCTTTGAACAGCGCGATGTCTTCTGGGTAGCGATTGTAGAAGTCGATCGCCACGTCTTTGATACCCGGTGTACGCTCTTCACGGGTTTGATGCGGACTCAAAATACCGTTTGGCAGCATGTCTGATGTCGATAACCCTTTACCCCCAAGGTTGTACGCCCCTTCTACTTGGTTTGCAGCAATGGCACCGCCCCAAAGAAAATGTTCAGGAAACTTAATCATGTTTCTCACTCTTTATCGTTCGGAAGTTATTCGTCTTATTTGCTTGAGAATAGTGTAGGTCAAGGAGGGATTCTTGTATCGAGATCGTGTTTTTCTCAAACAGCGGGGATGCCTAGTTCTAATGATGATTTTGTAATCAATATCACCTTAGGCTGATTTGAACAATAAAGTGAAAGTCAGCCCATTTTGTTCATTCTTATGCACAGTAATTTGTCCGTTCATATCACGCATATTGTTGGCCGTAATCGCTAAACCCAGCCCCAATCCTTCACCAATTTTCTTTGAGGTTTGGAAGGGTTCGAACATGGATTCAAGCATCTCATCCGACACGCCGCAGCCATTATCACTGATGATCAGTTCGACCTGATTGCTGGTTGGGTTGACGATCAAGCTGAGCTGCGGGTTGGTGGTATTGTTCATTGCGTCTAGCGCATTCGAGACAAGATTACCGAGCACCTGAAGCAGTCGTTGTTCTTCACCCATGATATTAGGTAAATCATGAGGAACGCGCACACGCACATCCACCTTGTCTAATTGGGATTGATAAACGCGTAAGGTCTCTTCGAGTGCGGAGGTAAGAGAAATCGCCTGTAGGCTTTCTGGTTTGTTGTAGGCGAACGTCTTTAACTGACTGGTCATGCTTGCCATGCGATCAATCAGCTTCTGCACCAATACGTTGTTGGCTTTCATCATCTCGGTTTCACCGCGTTCCGCTAGTAGCTCGTTCGTGGTGAGCAGGGTGCGCAAGCCCGTCAGTGGCTGATTGAGCTCATGAGTGATCGCGCTCGACATGCGACCCAAAGCGGCCATTTTGCTCGATTCAATTAATTGGCTTTGTGCTTCTTTTAGCGCTTGAGTACGCTCTTCTACCCGCTGCGCCAGTTCTTGGTTGACCTGTTGCAGTGATTGCTCGGCTTTTTTCCGCTTGCTGATGTCGATGATCGTCGCAAGGAAATACTGCTCGCCATGCCAAGGGAAACTGGTTAGCGAGAACAAGACAGGGAAGACGCTTCCGTCACTGCGTCTGGCAATGGTTTCGACCGTGCTGATCTCTGCGAGCTCTTTATGTTTAGGTAAATCCTTGAGCAACTTAAGTGTGGTGGAATTGGGATTGCCTGCGTCGAATAACTCCCAAGCAAAAGCATGTCGATTGACGCTTTCTGGTAAACAGAACAAACGCTTCGCCATTGGGTTGAGATCGAACAGTTGCCCTTGTTCATCAATCAATAGCAAACCAACGTGGGTTTTATTGATCATCTGTTTCAAGCGGCGTTGAGACTCTTCCAACAGGGCTTGAATTCGTTGTTGATTGATGTGCTTTTGTCGACGTTGTAGACCAATGATGACGAGTAATACAACCAACAAGAGCAGCGCCGCTACGCTCCAACCAATCACGTTGATGGTTTGTTGAATCGGCTTAGAAGGGGTGAGGTAGCTGACGTACCAATTCAAATCATCCAATTTAACGGTGTGCGCAAAATAGCGTTGCTGATTGAGCGTCCACACACTGATATTGGTGTTGTCGTATAAGCGCTGCGTTTCTAACTGAACGGTGTTGCTCGGTTCGTTAAACCAGTCTGCGTTATAAAGCGAGCTGCTTGATAGGAAAAAGCGTTGCTGGCGATTTTGCAACGTAATGATGTCTTGGCTAGTAATGGTCTGTTCGGTCAACAAGCTGAGGTTGATCTGCACCACCACAATGCCTGCGATATCCAGACCGTCGTAGATAGGAGCTGCAAGGTAATACAACGGGCTCGAACCTTTGGTTTTGTTCACCAAGGAAACACCGCCGCCTTGGTTATGAATTTGTTCCACAATGGCTTTTCGGTCAGACAAGCTAAAGCGCTCTTCGATTAAACTCGAGACCAATACTTCGCCAGAGTTAGACAGGATTAGCCAACCTTCCGTATTGGCGGCTTTATCTAGTTGAGTCAGTTGGGTTTGCAACGGTTCGTAATAAGTCAGATTCCCTTTCACAAAAGCGATGGTTTCTGGGTTATTGGTGACGAGGTAAGGTAAGTGGTAGAAACGTTTGAGTGCACGGCGAACTTCACCGATATAGTCGAGCAGTTTTTGTTGAGCTTCGGTTTGAGTTTGTACGCTCAACCATTGACGAGCAACCTCTCTGCTGGCGCTATAACAAGACAACATCAGCACTGCTGCAATTACGACCACAAGCCAAGTTTTGCCATTCCTTTTGCGCTGCATACTGACTCCGTTCAGCTAGTGCGTTCTCACCGAGAGTCATTAAAGAGTGCGCCTAACTGGTTGGATGTTAAAGACTTGTAAGCAAGAAGTGAGATCTAGCTCCTTTTCTCCTCAGTGGTTTTTGCTACCGTTAGCAAAGAGCGATTTCTATTCCACCTACGGTAGTAACTCATGGCTTTTGACGACACCCCTAAAATTGCACTTATCGAAGACGATGACATTGTTCGTCAGGCTACCAGTCAGTGGCTGCAACTGGCGGGGTTCGACGTGACCGCATTCAGTTTAGGAGAAGAGGGGAAAGCGGCCATTCTTAGCCAAGAATTTGATGCGATTGTCAGTGATGTTCGCCTGCCGGACACCGACGGCTTGTCGATACTAGAAAGCCTGATTGCTAATCACATCCCAACGCCAGTTATCTTGATCACCGGACATGGTGACGTCGATATGGCGGTAGGCGCATTACAAAAAGGTGCATTCGATTTTATCGAGAAACCTTTTCAGCCAGAGCGTTTATCCCAACGAGTGACCGAAGCGGTCGAGAGTTATCGCGCACAAACGTCTACTCAAGATCGCCAAGAGTACCTATCTAGCGTTAGCGGCTTAGAAGAGGTGTTGATTGGGCGAAGCCGAGTGATGCAACAGCTTAGAGAACAAGTAGCCAAGTTAGCACGCATTGATACCAACGTGATCATTTACGGTGAGACAGGTTGTGGTAAAGAGCTGGTAGCGACCAGTTTGCACAATGAAAGCCAACGCAGAACCCATCATTTTGTGCCAATCAACTGTGGTGCAATTCCTGAGAATCTGTTTGAAAGTGAGCTGTTTGGGCATGAAGCAGGGGCATTTACCGGAGCGGGTAAAAAGCGCATTGGTAAGTTGGAATACGCGGATAAAGGCACTTTATTCTTTGATGAAATCGAGAGTATGCCGCTGTCGATGCAGGTGAAAGTGTTGCGTTCATTACAGGAACATACGGTTGAGCGCGTTGGGGGTAACCAACAGATCTCGGTTGATTTAAGAGTGATCGCCGCCGCGAAAGAAGATCTCAATGATCATGACGAGTTTCGTCAGGATTTGTACTATCGTCTTAATGTGGCGCAGATCTATTTGCCACCGCTACGTGAGCGAGAAGAAGATGCGTTGATCTTGTTCGAACACTTTGCTCTGAAAAGTAATCCTGAGAGTCGTCCGCTGAGTGAAGCCGATAGAAAGGCCATTCTTGCTTACTCTTGGCCCGGTAACGTACGTGAGCTTAGGAATGTAGCGATGCGTTTTGCATTGGATGAAACCGTCTCCGTGATGGAAATTCTCTCCAGTCGACCATCCTCAACAACCGAAGAGACGCATGCGGGCGTGCCGTTGGCGATTCAGCTACATAACTTTGAACGTAAGGTGCTACATGATTCTTTAGTCAGGCATCATGGACGCATCAATGAGGTGATGCAGGAGTTGGATTTACCACGTCGAACCCTTAACCAAAAGATGCAGAAGTTTGGTTTGAATCGCTCCGACTATACTTAGTGCGATTTCTAGCTAATGTAAAATCATTGGCATAACAAACACGTTATGCGCTTTTGGCTGGAGCTGGGACAAACTTATAATTTAGGTCTTTCCCTTCTCCAAACAAGGTAACGAGGTTCCTTCCAGTATGTTTAGAGCTATATAGCGCTTCGTCTGCTTCAGCAAGCGCCTCTTGAAGTGATTGCCCCTCAGATAACTGACTGATACCAAAGCTCATGGTCACTTCAGTTTTAAATGATTGCAAAGCGGTTTCAGTTTCGACCGCAAGGCGAATTTGCTCTGCGAAAATTTTGGCTTGCTGTGCTTTTTCGAGCAAAACAATCATGAACTCGTCACCACCAAATCGCACAATGCAGGCTGACTCAGGAAGATGCTTTTTAAAAATAGTGGAGATCGTTGCCATGACGGAGTCGCCAACCGTGTGACCATAGTGATCATTAATCGCTTTGAACTTGTCTACATCAGTCATAATAATGCTGATTGCTTGGCTTTTTTTATGTGCTTTATTAACCAAGTTTGGAACGATTTCTTCCATGGCTCGACGATTATATAGCCCTGTGAGTGCATCTAAATGAGAGAGATCATTAATGGATTGCACCAAGCGTCCGTTAATTAACCACAGCATACTAAAGCTCAAAGCAACGATCAGGCAGATGCTAAATAAGAAAGTCAGCTGATGGATAAGGCCTGCGACCATAAAGCTTGGTAACTCACCTGAAAAAGTACTCCAAAGCGCCCTAAATCCCATAAAAAAACTAAATCCAAAGAAAGAGTAAGCCATTGCTTTAACAGGGAGCTTTAAGTCCTTTTGGGTACCTTTAAGCATAGCGACACCACTAAAGAAGGTGACGATACAAATATACATGCTCAGATAAATAATACGGCTTTTGATAGAAGGATCATGGAAGGTGAAATAGTAAAATGAACCACTGAAAACAGGTGTTAACAAGGTGAGACAGTGAGCCAATTTTAAAGGGTATTGACGAAAAATGCTTACGCTATATAGCGTAAGCAAGAAGCCGACTAATATGAGAGTGTTGGCTATGACGATGGTCAGCCAGTCTGGCGCAGAGCCTCTAAAGCCAAGTAAAAAAGGGCCTAAACCAATGAACAGTAGTGATATCGAGAAGGTTTTTAAGCCTTTGACTCTACCCTGAGTGTATTGATAACAAAGCAGACTAATAGAGTAAATGCAAGAGAACAGAATAACGATAAAGTTCAGTGTTCTGATGTCTAGATACTGATTATCCATAGGCGACCCATATCAATCTTTCATTCAGGCAACTCCTTTGCCTGATATCAATAAGCGAGCTACATAGTAACTCACTTATTGAGCGATGTCTTATGTTAAATGTCTATTCATTCACCAGCTCGAATTGTTCGGTTTGGTTGGTTTTCGTCGTAAACAGCAGACCAACAATCATCATAAATACGCTAGGCATAATCCAGCTAGCAAAGTCATTGTACAGAGGCATGTAATTACCCATCCACTCATCGGTGGAATCTGGCATGTAACCTAGGATGTGCAGCGCATCAACACAACCAAACGTTAGAGCAGTGAACGCCGTCGCGACCACCATGATTTGCGACATCTTGTTACGCACTGGTGCCATGATCATCAATGCAATCGCTACTGGGTGAAGCGCCACAACCGCTGGCAATGTGATAGACAATAGTTGCTCTAGACCTACGTTAGCGATTAAACCTGCCAATACCATAGTCGTGACAACGCAGCCTTTGTAGTTCACTTTGCTGAAAGTGTTGTCGTAGAACTCACTGCCTGCGGTGGTTACGCCGATAGCAGTAGTCAAACACGCCAATACCATCACGGCACCAAGTAATAGTGAACCAAATGCGCCGAAGTGGCTGAAGGTGAATGCCGTTAAAATGTCGCCACCGTTACTGAATTCAGAACCCAAGTATGAGCTCGTCGAGCCAATGTAAGCCAATGAGATGTAAACAAATGCCATGGCAACCGCGTACATCAAAGCAGCAATTAGTGTGTATTTTGCAGTGGCTTTCGGACAATCCACACCCATGCTGCGAATCGCGCGGAAGATAATCCAGCCAAAACCGATAGAACCTAATGCATCCATGGTCATGTAGCCTTGGGTCAAGCCTTCAGCAAATGCGCCAGATACGTATGGTCCCGTTGCGGCAGTTAGCTCACCAGCAGGAGAAATCAAAGCCGTCACAGACATGATGATCAAGATACCCATCAAGGCAGGCGTTAAGATCTTACCTAGGTTGTCGACTAATTTGCCCGGGTATAGCGCAAACAAAATGGTGATAACACAGAAAGCAATTGTGAAAGGTACCAAAGCGGCATCACCAAACATTGGTGCAAAGCTGAATTGGTAAGCCACGGTAATCGCACGTGGAATCACGAACGCAGGGCCAATCACAATAAACACCATCACCCAAAAACTGGTCGCCAAAGGTTTAGGTAGGGCAGCGGTTAATTTGTCTGAACCGTTTACGATAGCCACCATCACCAGTGCCATCGCAGGCAGACCTACACCCGTCAAGAGGAAGCCAGACATCCCGCTCAGAAAGTTTTCACCTGCTTGGTAACCCAAAAATGGAGGGAAGATCAGGTTACCCGCGCCTAAGTACATGGCGAAAGTCATGAAGCCCAAAGCGGCGATATTGCGTGCGCTTAACATTGTTATTCCTCTTATGTTTCGCTTGGAAGAAACTGAAAGGAATGGGAGGAGTATGTGGTGTTCCCGTCAGCTTCTTCTCAAGCTGACAGAAAGTTTAGATATAGCCTGTCAGCTCTGAATCAGTTTCAGAGAGAGCAGGAGGATCGCAGCAGCAACGCCAGATGGGCGTTTTAAAGCGAATTGTAATTGCGCAGTTGCTGACATGGGTGATCCTTAAAGACGAAAAAATACCAAGGAATACGTTTGCCTTGGCGTGTTGTTACACTAACGAACATAGGGCCATTGGCACAACCCCGAAGTAGAAAATAAGTTGATACGGTCAGTGTTTATTTCTGAACTGGTGGATCGAGCTGCTTTTTAAATTCAAAATTAGAATAAATGACTTTTCATTTCTTTAACATGGCTTGTTTTGCTGTATTTTTGTGCTATTTGTAGTCGTTTAGGCTATAAACCTCCGCTGATAAAGTGAGCAGTTTAGAATGATGCGCTTTTTCTTCTTATTGTTAAGACGCTCATTAGTTGCAATTCAATCCAAAATTGCATCGGCAAAATATTGCTTATTAGTGAATCGTGCATTTATTTTGTCTTGATCACATTTTATTAACCTTTTGCGATCTAGGCGTGTAACCTTCTTCTCTTCAATGAGCAAGATCTTGCTCATTACTTTGCTATCAAATCAGCATGATTTTGCTCATTTTTGATGTCTTTCAGTACTTAGTTCAATAAATACAAAGGGTTAAAAGTTGGCATTTCAATTGCTCTAGGGAATGTGTTGTTAATAAAGGTTTAACATGATGTAAATCCCCAATCGTGAAACGACTACACGGAGAGTAATAATGAAAATGAATAAGCTGGTAAAAGCTTTGGCTGTCGCTGTGACTTCTTTTGGTATTGCTGCTAACGCTGCGGCAGAAGATCGTAGCTACATTCTTGCAACGGCATCGACAGGTGGTACTTACTACCCTGTGGGCGTAGCGTTGGCGACGTTAAGCAAAGTGAAATTGGCACCAAAGCACCACTTCTCCCTTTCTGCAATCAGCTCTGCGGGCTCTGGTGAAAACGTCAAACTGCTGAACGAAAACGAAGCACAGTTCGCGATTCTGCAAGGTCTTTACGGTGCATGGGCTTGGTCTGGCGAAGGTCCTTATGAGAAGAGCGGTCGCCAAGAGCAGCTGCGTTCAGTCTCTATGCTGTGGCAAAACGTTGAGCACTTTATTGTTCGCTCTGACCTAGCAAAAACGGGCACAGTGACTGATCTGAACAACCTAGATGGCAAGAAGTTCTCTATCGGTAAGAAGAACTCAGGTACTGAGAACTCTGGTCGCCAAATCATGAAAGGTCTGAAGGTCGACCCTGATAAATTCAATCTTGCTTACATGGGTTACGGCGGCAGTGCGAGCGCACTTCAAAACGGCACCATTGACGGCATGAACACGCCTGCGGGTGTACCTGTTGGTGCGGTCACTCAAGCTTTTGCTGCGTTGGGTAAAGACATTTCGATTCTTTCGTTTACTGACGAACAAATCAAAGAGGCGAACGGCAATTACAACCTATGGACGAAGTACGAGATCCCAGCGAACACGTACCCGGGTCTAGATAAGCCGATCACCACCATTGCACAGCCTAACTTCTTGGCAGTTCGTGAAGATATCTCGGAAGAAGACGTTTACCAGCTAACCAAAGCGATCTACGAGAACCTGCCTTTCCTACAAGGCATCCACAAAGCAACAAAAGCAATGGCGATTGAGAAAGCGATCGCTGGCTTGCCAGTGCCTCTTCACCCAGGTGCGGTGCGTTACTACAAAGAAATGGGCATCGAAATCCCATCAGACCTAATGGCGAAATAACGCCAACTTCGCCCCGAGTTTCGGCTCGGGGCATTTTATCCCTACCGATTTCTAAGATGGAAAAAGCCGCCAGAGCTTGGAGTATGAGATGAGCGACTCAATAGAAAAGGAATTGCAGAAGTTTGAGCTGCCCACGCGCACTGATTTTCCGTGGGTAACCACCACAATCACAGTGTTTGGCGTGGTGTTGTCTGCTTTGCACATTTGGTTTAATACCTTATCGACGTTACCAGAGTTATGGATTTCCGCGACCCACTTTGCTGGCTTTGCGGTGATTTGTGCGCTTTGGTATCCGGCTCATATCTCTCTCAAGCAGAGTAAGATTGCACTCGGTATCGATGTGTTAATTGCCATGGGCGCGGTCGCGTGTTTGCTCTACATTCCCTATGCCGAAGATGCACTCTACGAACGCGGTGTGAAGTTCGTGACCAGCGATTGGGTCTTCGCCATCATGGCAATTTTGATTGTTATCGAACTGATTCGACGCACCATGGGCTGGTTTATTCCAGTGTTGATTGTGGTGTGTTTAAGCTACGTTGTGCTTTGGGGTAAGTGGGCGACAGGTATTTTCCACTTCCCGGGTTTGAGCATGGAAACCTTGCTCTACCGCAGCTTCTATTCTTCTGAGGGCATGTTTGGCTCTATCTCACGCATCAGTTGGACTTTCGTATTCATGTTCATTCTGTTCGGTGCGTTTCTTGTTCGCTCTGGTGTTGGTGATTACATCATCAATGTGGCACGTGCTGCGGCTGGTAAAATCATCGGTGGTCCGGGTTTTATCGCAGTGATAGGGTCCGGTTTGATGGGCTCAGTATCGGGCTCTAGTGTGGCAAATACGGTTTCCACCGGTGTTATCAGTATTCCTTTAATGCAAAAAGCGGGTTTCCCTTCGCGCTTTGCTGCGGGCGTTGAAGCTGCGGCGTCGACAGGTGGTCAGTTGATGCCACCAGTGATGGGAGCGGGCGCTTTCATCATGGCGTCTTACACGCAAATTCCTTATGTTGATATTATTGCCGTTTCTTTCATTCCTGCTCTTATCTATTTCTTGTCTGTGGCGTTCTTTGTGCGTATCGAAGCCAAACGCAGCGGCGTTCAAAAAATCACGACCAGCGATGAATCTCTACTGAAAGTGTTGATCAGCGGTTGGCACAATCTTATCCCACTGGCGGTATTGGTTACTTTGTTGGTTCAAGGCTTTACGCCAACTTACGCTGCTGGCTTGTCGATCATTTCTGTGGTGATGGCTTCTTGGTTCTCGAAAGATCACAAGATGGGACCAAAAGCGATCATCGAAGCGCTATCGCAAGGTGCGAAAAACATGGCGACAACAGCCGTATTGCTGGTGGGTATCGGTTTGGTGATCAACGTGATCAGTACAACGGGCATCGGCAACACCTTCTCATTGATGATCGACGGTTGGGCGAATGGCGACTTGTTCATCATGATCGTTCTGATTGCGCTCGCTTCTCTTGTTTTGGGTATGGGTTTACCTGTTACAGCGGCGTATATTGTGTTGGGCACACTGTCTGCCCCTGCGCTTTACAAGTTGATTGCGGAAAACCAATTGCTTGAATTGATGGTGTCGGGTCAATTGCCAGAACAAGCAAAAGCCATCTTCATGTTGGCGGCGCCAGAAAAGTTGGAACTTCTTAATGCACCAATGGCGTTGGAAACTGCGAAAGAAATGGTGGCGTTAGTACCTGCAGACTTTATGGAAACCCTACTAGAGCAAAGTTTGGGTATGGAAGCGGTAGGCTTGGCATTGCTGGCTGCTCACCTCATCATCTTTTGGTTATCGCAAGACAGTAACGTTACGCCACCAGTGTGTTTGACCGCTTTTGCAGCAGCAACCATCGCCAAAACACCACCGATGCGCACTGGTTTGATGGCGTGGAAAATCGCCAAAGGTTTGTATCTTGTACCGCTACTTATTGCCTATACAGGTTTGGTCAGTTGGGATGTGACGTCGGTAATTACCGTAGGCTTCTTTGCCATCATCGGTACCTATGCATTGATTGGTGCGATTGAAGGCTACTTGGAAGGTCCTCTAAACATTCTGACGCGTCTCTTGTTGGTAGTGGTGGGTACATTGCTGGTTTGGCACGACATCCCAATGTTGGTTCGTGTGGCAAGCTGTGCGGTATTTGTCGCGGTGTTCATTTACAGTGGTCGCAAGTTCAAATTGCAACAATCTCAACTATCGGTTTTATAAGAGGTCGTATGAAATCAGTCTATGACTACATCATTGTTGGTGGCGGTATCGTTGGTGTGTCGACAGCATGGCAACTACAGCAACGTCATCCAGACAAATCCATTTTATTGGTTGAGAAAGAGTCCGGTTTTGCCAAGCATCAAACCGGACACAATAGCGGCGTGATTCATGCCGGGGTGTACTACGCACCGGGCAGCTTAAAAGCGGATTTTTGTAAGCGTGGGGTAGAGCGAACCATTTCGTTTTGTGCCGAGCACGATATTCCGGTGGAGAACTGTGGCAAGTTACTGGTTGCGACCAATGAGCAAGAAGTCGAACGCATGAATGCCCTCTATGAGCGCTGCCATGTCAACGGCATCGACGTAAAGCTACTCGATGAAGTCCAACTCAAGCTGGCTGAGCCAAACATCACAGGCTTGGGTGCGATTTATGTCAAAACCACCAGTATTGTCGATTATCGTTTGGTCACAGAGCAGATGGCGGAAGAGTTTAAAAAGCTTGGCGGTCAAATCAGCCTGAGAACCAAAGTGGTGGCTGCCGAAGAGAAAGACGAAGAAGTTCAATTGACCTGCATTTCAGACGGGCAAACCATGCAGCTCAATGCCAAATTCTTGGTCACTTGCAGCGGCTTGATGGCGGATCGTATGACTAAGATGATGGGTATTCCAACCGATTTCCAAATTATCCCTTATCGTGGTGAATACTACCGCTTAGATAGCAAACACGACCAAGTGGTGAATCATCTTATTTACCCAATTCCCGACCCTGATTTGCCATTCTTAGGTGTCCACCTGACTCGCATGATTGATGGCAGTGTGACCGTTGGTCCAAACGCGGTGCAAGGCTGGAAGCGAGAAGGGTATGACAAGGTTAACTTCAGCTTGCAAGATACCATGCAAATGCTCAGTTTCTCCGGCTTTTGGAAGGTGACACAAAAGCATCTAAAAACCGGATTGGCTGAGTTTAAGAACTCGTGGTGGAAGCCGGGCTATCTCAAGTTGGTCAACAAATATTGCCCAAGCATCAAGGTAGAAGATCTCAAACCATATCCTGCGGGTATTCGTGCGCAAGCAGTGTTATCCGACGGAACCTTGGTTCATGACTTCTTGTTTGCCGAGAGCGCAAGAAGCTTACACGTTTGCAACGCCCCCTCTCCTGCAGCGACATCTGCAATGCCTATTGGAGAGTACATTTGCGATAAAGTGAATGAGAAGATAGAAGCGAAAACGGTATAAAACAAAGGCGACGTAACTGTCGCCTTTGTTTTATTTGAATCTGGGGATTAGGAGTCGCCATCTTTAGGGCAGAGTTCGCCTTTCTTTGCGTGTCTTTCGATCATGTAATCGCCTCGGGCACTGTGCAATACAATTGCATTCCAGACTTGACCATCTTGCAACTCGAACTCAAACGCATAATGGGTGCCGCCGACCATTTTCGTTCTCACCTCATGAATTGCTTTCAATTTATCATCGGCAGTCATTTGATAAAGCACCATGTTGAGTGAGCGTCTTGCGTCAGGAGTTGCTTCAGCAAGTTGCCAATGGCCCTGCTCGTCTGTTGCGGAGCAAATAGACCGCATTTTACTTTTCATGGCGGATGACATCTGTTTGTCTACGGCCAATGCATTTGGTGAAAACAGTGGAACCGTCAAAGGAATCAAAGTTACCAGAAACCGCTTTAAGGTCATAAAAACACTCCGTTGTTTTACTCTTGCTTGAGTATAGACCTCAATGGCTTCAGATGTGGTGCAGTCGACTCTGGGCCTACAATATCGCAGTTCGTATCAACGAACTGATGATAAACAAGGCGACCACGCTTGCCAGCCAAATGCCAATGAACCACAAAATGGGCTTTAGTTTCATCAGTGATATCCTTCTCCACGTTTCATCTTGCCGCGGAACACCCAGTACGAATAAGCCGTGTAGGCTATGATCAGAGGAAGTAATACCACCGCACCGGCAAGTAAAAATGCCAAACTTTTGTCTGGCGCGGCGACGTCTTGATAAGTGAGTGCGAATGGGACCAAGTAAGGGAATGTACTGACACCGAAACCCATCGCGGACACAAGAAACAGGCCGATCGCAAGAACGTAGGCTCGGACGGCTTTGTGGTCGAGTAAGGCTTTGAATAGCTGCCAAATGAGTGCCGCTGCAATAATTGGTAATATGAAAAACAGTAGCGAGTTTGGTAATGAGAACCAACGTTCAAAGACGATATTTTGGCTCAATGGCAGCCACAAACTGGCGATGAATATACAGGCTACCATCGCTAGTCCCCATCGTCGCGCGACCACGTAATAGCGCCCCATCAGCTCTTCTGGAAGCTTGATTAATAACCAGCATGAACCGAGCAGAATATAAGCACAAACAAGCGCCAGGCCACAAAATACGCTAAATGGCGAAAGCCAATCAAACCATCCACCTGCGTATGCTCGTTCACTAACCTCTATACCTTGGAGCAGGGTTCCGAGCATAATGCCTTGCATCAATGCCGCAGTGAGTGAACCAATGAAAAAAGCGCTATCCCATAAAAACTTTCCGCGTTGTGTTCGGAAGCGATACTCAAAAGAAACCCCGCGCAGAATTAATCCGAGCAGCATTAAAATCAGGGGAGCATAGAGTGCTGGCATAATGACCGCGTAGGCGAGGGGGAACACGGCAAAAAGCCCACCTCCGCCAAGAACTAGCCAAGTTTCATTCCCATCCCAAACAGGAGCGATGCTGTTCATCATCATGTCGCGCTCTTCATCGTCATTAGCGCTGAGAAATAGGATACCAATACCGAGGTCAAAGCCATCTAACACAACATAAATCAGAACGGCGAGCCCAATCAAAGCGTACCAAATTAATGCGTAATCCATGAGTTAGTTCCTAGGTTAGATGGTTAGAATGTGTGATGGCATCAGTTTTCGTGCCATCAGGAAGTCGGCTATCTAGACCTTCTTCATATCGAGTTGGAGACTTGCGCATCAAACGTAGGAGATAGAAGAAGCCAGCTCCAAAAACCACAAAGTAAACCACGATGAACGCCGTCAGGGAGACGCTCACCGCGGCGGCATCAATAGGCGATGCCGAATTGGCTGTGGTTAAAAGACCGTATACGGTGTAAGGCTGTCGACCGACTTCGGTAGTTATCCAGCCTGCTAAAACTGCAATGAACCCCGCTGGGGCAAACAGGACACAAATACGTTGAAGTGCCCTTGAATCAAAAAGTTTGCGACGTTTTCTTAGCCAAAGGCTCCACAAACCAATAACAAGCATGCCAAAACCAAGCGCGACCATTACTCGGAAAGACCAGAAAACGATAGATACAGGAGGGTGTTCCTCCTCTGGAAAAGCATCTAATCCCTTCACTTCACCGTTGAGGTCATGAGTTAAAATCAAACTACCGAGTTTGGGGATTTCCAGTGCGTATTCCATGCGTTTTTCTTCATCGTTAGGGATACCGAAGAGGATCAATGGCGCGCCTTGGTGAGACTCATAGTGCCCTTCCATCGCGGCGACTTTGGCGGGTTGATGTTCAAGGGTGTTTAATCCATGCATGTCTCCAGCAACGATTTGAATTGGTGTCACGATGGCAGCCATCCACATTGCCATCGAGAACATAATTCTGGCTAGAGGGTTATGGTTTGCTTTTAGTAAGTGATAAGCGGCAACGCCAGCTACAACAAAGGCAGTAGTAAGGTAAGCGGCGAGCAACATATGAACGAGCCGGTAAGGAAAAGAAGGGTTGAAGACAATCGCCCACCAGTCTTCTGGGACAAACTGTCCGGCTTCGTTGATACTGTAGCCCGCTGGTGTTTGCATCCAACTATTAACCGAAAGTATCCAAAACGCAGACAAAAACGTCCCGAATGCAACAATACAAGTCGCGGTGAAGTGAAGCTTCTTACCCACCTTATCCATACCGAAAAGCATCACGCCTAAAAACCCCGCTTCGAGGAAAAACGCAGTAAAAACTTCATAACCCATTAGCGGGCCTAGGATTGGGCCTGTTTTGTCGGCAAACACGCTCCAGTTAGTACCGAATTGATAGCTCAACACGATGCCACTCACCACACCCATACCAAAACTGATGGCAAAGATTTTGATCCAGTACTTATAGATTTGCATGTACTGTTTGTTGCCCGTTTTTAAGTACAAGCCCTCTAATACAGCGAGATAACTTGCCAAACCAATCGTAAAAGCTGGAAAAATAATGTGGAAAGAGACAGTAAAGGCAAATTGGAATCTAGCTAGGTCAATGGCGAGTGTGTCCATGAGCGGTCCCTTTTTCGTTGGATAAACTGTTCGCCGGATTTAAAGAGGAGACAGAAGAGTGGCGAACAAGGTGAAATACGAAGAAGGAAGACGAAGAGATTAAAAAACGATCGCTTTTTACACATGTGCGTACCATCTTTTAGATAAAGGAGGAGCGTTATGAGCCTTAAACATTACTTTGAGAAAGCGACACCTAAGTTTGGTCCAGGTGGGAAGTATCACAAGTTCTACCCACTTTTCGAAGCTGTCGAAACCATTTTTTACACGCCTGGTAAGGTAAACCAGGGCATGACTCACGTTCGAGATAGCATCGATTTAAAACGTATTATGATCATGGTGTGGCTGGCGGTCTTCCCTGCCATGTTCTGGGGTATGTACAACATAGGCCAGCAAGCGAGTGATGCCTTGTTGTATGGAATGGATCAAGCCTCAGCTCAGCAAGCGCTTGTTTCTTCATGGCAACTGAGTTGGGTATGGGGCTCGTTAGATGCGGTTTCACAAGCGGGGTGGGGAAGTAAAATGTGGCTTGGTGCTACTTACTTTCTCCCGGTTTATGCGACGGTGTTTATCGTTGGTGGTTTCTGGGAAGTTCTGTTTGCTATTGTGCGAAAGCATGAGGTAAATGAAGGTTTTTTTGTCAGCTCTATACTCTTTGCGCTGATCCTTCCCCCGACAATTCCACTATGGCAAGCGGCTTTAGGTATCACTTTCGGTATTGTTGTGGCGAAGGAGATTTTCGGTGGTACTGGACGAAACTTCCTAAATCCAGCTTTAGCAGGGCGAGCGTTCTTATACTTTGCCTATCCTGCCAACATGTCCGGTGGTGCTGTGTGGGTCGCGGCTGATGGTTACTCTGGCGCTACTCCACTTAGTCAATGGTATGAAGGCGGGCAAAGTGCTTTGATAAATAATATGACAAGACAAACAATTTCATGGGGAGATGCTTTTGTTGGTAATTTACCAGGCTCGATGGGTGAAGTCTCCACGTTGTTGATCGCACTAACAGGCTTGGTTCTCATCTTTATGAAGATTGCATCGTGGAGAATTGTTGCGGGCGTGTTGGTCGGTTTAATCGGAGCTTCATTACTATTGAATGCGATCGGTTCAGACTCTAACCCCATGTTCTCCATGCCGTTCTACTGGCACTTCGTGATTGGTGGGGTTGCGTTTGGTACCTTCTTCATGGCGACAGACCCTGTCTCGGCAGCTTTTACCAATAACGGGAAATGGGCATACGGACTATTAATCGGCGTGATGACGATTTTTATCCGAGTGCTGAACCCGGCTTATCCAGAAGGCATCATGTTAGCGATTCTATTTGCTAACTTATTCGCGCCACTTTTCGATTACCTAGTCAAAGAAAGTAATATCAAACGCAGAATGAAAAGGGCGAGACCTTCTTAAAATGAGGGTGACCTCACTGAAAATTGATTGAAAACTGCACTATATTGAAAAGGTCAGAGACATGGGGTTTCTGACTTTTTATTTTTATCAGGAGGACGAAGACGATGAGAATAAAGGATATTCTCGATAGCCGTTTGGTGCTGTCGTTCTGGTATAACCTAGACTACTGCTTGTCTCTTCTTAGTAAAATCTCTTCTCGTTGATTTCCTCAATGCAATCGCATTGAAAAGCATTCTATCTATTTGTTTTTTAGTCTTACGTGAAACTGCGTAGGGCAATGCGTATAAGGAAATTAACAATGAAACGTATTCCAGAACCTTTCCGTATCAAAATGGTTGAGCCAATCAAAATGACGACTTTGGCAGACCGTGAAGTCGCGTTAAAAGAAGCGGGCTATAATCCATTTCTTCTTCGTAGTGATGATGTTTATATCGATTTGCTGACTGACTCAGGCACTGGTGCCATGAGTGATAATCAGTGGGCTGGCATCATGATGGGGGATGAATCCTATGCGGGGAGTCGAAATTACTACAACCTGTGTGATGCAGTGGAGCACTTCTTCGGTTATAAGCTCACCGTGCCTGCACACCAAGGGCGTGGTGCCGAGCAAATTTTGTTCCCCGCTTTGATTGAGCGTATGCGTCAGGTGCGTGGTGGCGAAACGCCAGTATTTATCTCGAACTACCATTTTGATACCACAGCGGGTCACATTGAACTCAATGGCGGTAAAGCGATTAACGTGGTAACGGAAGAAGCATTCGACACCACTACGCCTTATGATTGGAAGGGCAATTTTGATATCGATAAGCTGGTGGCAACAATTGAAGCGCACGGTTCGCATAACATCTGTGCAATTATCACCACGATTACTTGTAATAGCTCCGGTGGTCAGCCTGTGTCGATGGAAAACATGCGCAGTGTGTACGAGATTGCAACCAAGTACGATATTCCAGTGGTGATTGACTCGGCTCGTTACTGTGAGAACGCTTACTTTATCAAGCAGCGTGAAGCGGGTTACGAGAATAAATCGATTCTGGAAATCATCCGTGAGATGTACCAGTACGGTGATATGCTCACCATGTCAGCTAAGAAAGACCCGATGGTAAACATTGGTGGCATGTGTTGTATTCGTGATCATAAGGAGTTGTTCCAGGCGGTGCAGACGCGCTGCGTACCCATGGAAGGATTTGTGACATACGGCGGCATGGCTGGGCGTGATATGGAAGCGCTCGCTCGCGGTTTGTATGAAGCCGCGGATGAGGATTTTCTTCACTATAGAATTAGCCAAGTTCAATACTTAGGTGAGCGCTTACGTGAAGGCGGTATTCCGATTCAATACCCAACGGGTGGTCATGCGGTGTTTGTGGATGCCGCTAAGATTTTGCCACATATTCCAGCGGATCAGTTTCCTGCGCAGGTATTGTGTAATGCTTTGTACTTGGAAGCGGGTATTCGAGCAGTAGAGATAGGATCGTTGCTGCTTGGTCGAGATCCGGAAACGGGTAAACAAAAAGCGTCAGAGCTTGAGTTGATGCGTTTGACTATTCCACGTCGTGTCTACACAAACGATCATATGGATTACATTGCGGATGCGATTATCGAACTGAAAAATCGTGCATATGAGTTAAAAGGGCTCACTTTCGTGTACGAGCCACCAGTGCTGCGCCACTTTACTGCTCGATTTAAAGAGATCGATTAACTCAAGTTTAAATCTAGATAAGCAAAAGGCCGCGAGTTTCGCAGCCTTTTTCGATTCGTTTATTTCTTAGCGTTACACTTACGCCAACTCTAATGTGATGCGAACGAACTGGTCGTCTTGATACTGCACTTCATAATTGAAGGTACCACTGGCGTAAATGCTGCCAAGAAAAAGTGAACGTTGACTCATTGGTCCGCGGAACAGCATCGAAATAGGAGCGATTAGGGCGTTATTATCATCGAAGTGCTGATTTAAGTTCTCAGAAAGCACACACAGCAAACAGCCGTGTTGGTCGTGAGATAAGTCGACGTCTTCCGGTCGAGATAATAACACGGTAGTCCCCAGTTTCTTCTCAATCTCGTTGATCAGCAGCAAGTAGCTATCTAGATCGGGTTGAGGGTTGCTGGGTTTGTCTGCACCGACGCAGCGCTCGAGTAATGCTTCCAGATTTCCGTTCTCACCTTTTGCCTGCTGAGTCAAAGATTTTAACGGCTTTTTAATCAGCTTATAGCGATTACTCTTCAGTTTTGGTTTCAGCCATTTCTGAAGTAAGTCATTACGTTCTTTAAGGGAGAGGCCATGCGAGGACGCGTGAATTTTAAAGTGCAGGTGTAATAAAGCGTGAACCGCAAGCTCACTCAGAAGTTGATTAGCATCTGTAGACTGTCTTGCCTGCTTAGAACTTTGCATTACACTCGAACAAAATTAGGGAAGAAGGATAATGGTGCCGAGAGAGGGACTCGAACCCTCACACCAAAGGCACTAGCACCTCATGCTAGCGTGTCTACCAATTTCACCATCTCGGCATCATGATGCTCTGAATACTCAGAGGCCTCGAAAGAAGCAACGCGAATTGTATAACCAAAATCCACCTGTTGGCGAGAGCAAAATGACGAATTTTGGCTCTTTCGAGTTTGATTGCATATTTATTGGTCACTTTTATGTTTTTTACCATCAACGCCTATCCTTATGCCCTTACTTTTATTAATAGTATGACGACAAAAGAGTACTTTTGCCTAAATTTTGAACGCTTGAACGTTTGCGTAAATAAATGTGATGAATATCTCTTTTTGTTGGCTATACTTGCGTCCCGTTTAAGCGGGAATTAGGGTTTAGTTGTTCAGGACCCTTACCCATACAAGCCGTCACATGGAGCAGGCCAAGCAACATGCTCGCCAGCAGTGAATGACCCCACGGACCGGACCAGCTACGTTCAATTGCTTGTATAAGGTAAAAATAAGATGTCGAACTATTCGTTCTGTCTACATTCTGGATCTAAAAGTGAGTTATCACTCGCTGCGTTGTCCCTTTCTTCTGCCAATTCCTTTGGCTCTTTTTTCTTTTTCAACGTTTAGTAGGTCCAGCTCATGAGTGTTCTATTTAGTCTATTTGGTATTGTTGCACTGCTAGGTTGTGCTTTCCTACTTTCTGAGGGTCGTTCTTCCATTAATTGGAAAACTGTATCTCGCGCCTTGATGCTACAAATGGGGTTTGCTGCTTTGGTGCTCTATTTCCCGTTGGGTCAAGCGGCGCTGGCGAGTTTAAGTAATGGTGTCGCGGGGCTACTCAGCTTTGCTGATGAAGGGATTAAATTCCTCTTTGGTGACCTCGCTTCTTCTGGCTTTATCTTCGCTATCCGTGTCCTTCCTATCATCATCTTCTTCAGTGCTCTTATCTCCGCCCTTTACTATTTGGGCATTATGCAAAAAGTGATTCAATTTATTGGCGGCGCTATCCAGAAGTTCTTGGGTACGAGTAAAGCAGAGTCTTTGGTTGCAACAGGGAACATTTTCTTATCTCAAGGCGAGTCACCACTTCTTATTCGTCCATTTCTTTCTAACATGACTCGCTCTGAACTGTTTGCCGTGATGGCTGGTGGTATGGCTTCAGTGGCGGGCAGTGTGCTTGGTGGTTATGCTGGTTTGGGTGTCGACCTCAAATACTTGATCGCGGCAAGCTTTATGGCAGCACCAGGTAGTTTGATGATGGCAAAAATCATCGTTCCTGAGCGTCAAACGCCAAGCGATTACAACAATATTGAGCTAGATAAATCAGAAGAAAGTAACGTTATTGATGCGCTAGCAAGCGGTGCCATGGGCGGTATGAAAGTTGCCGTTGCTGTTGGTACCATGCTTATCGCTTTCGTAAGTGTTATCGCGATGGTGAACACGGGGCTAGAAAACTTGGGCGAGATACTTGGTTTCTCTGGCGTAACGCTACAAGCGATTTTTGGTTATTTGTTTGCACCTCTAGCGTGGTTGATTGGTGTGCCAAGCCACGAAATTCTAGCTGCGGGTTCATACATTGGTCAGAAAGTGGTGATGAATGAGTTTGTTGCGTTTATCGATTTTGTGCAGCACAAAGCGACACTGTCTGAGCATACTCAAATTATTATCACTTTTGCGTTGTGTGGTTTTGCGAACATTGGCTCAATTGCGATTCAGTTGGGTTCTATCGGCGTGATGGCACCTGAGCGCCGCAAAGATGTTGCAAGTCTAGGCCTAAAAGCGGTTGCTGCTGGTACACTCGCTAACCTGATGAGTGCGTGCTTAGCGGGCATTTTTATCTCTCTCTAATTTAGATTGAAGATACACACTAAAAACCCGCCTAAATGGCGGGTTTTGTTATTTCTAAGGCTTGGGCATTAAGCCGTAAGGTATCGATTTAAAAGCCTCTGGGTGCTCTTGATAAGTTGGCGCTTTATGTACCCCTTTCCAATCGAGCAGCATGATGGCTAGTACGTTACGGTGTTCGCCGTACTTGAGATCAAAGTTACCGTCGACCGACGGAATCATCCCTTTTTCTGCGTTGATTGCGTGACGAATGGCTTGGCGGGTTTTCTTTACGACCGGATCATGGTCCAAGCCTGCTAACAAAAACGAAATGCCGACTTCCGCAATCACGTCTTCTTTGGCGCGCAGTAGGATAGTATCGATATTGTTGCGAAAGTAATCATAAATCCATTGGTGTTTCTTCTCGCTTACTCGCTCCTGATAATACTGTGAATCGGCAAAGATGATGTGCGTCATACCATAGAGTTTGTTCCAATACTGCTGAGCTGAAAGCATCTTATCTTTATCGTCGGGGTAGGTGTCACGGAAGGTTTGAGTGAATTCCTCGACCACATCTTGCTCTCCTAACTGACGAAGCCAGTAGACTTGGTTTGCAAGCTGAGCTGCCCATGCTTCTATCATCTCTTTGTCCGTAACGTAACGCGAGAAATCGTAGCGCCTAATAATTTTTCTCAGCGTTTTGTCTTGTTTATGCTTTAGGCCGTATTCGTTTGCTCTTGCCATTGCGCCAAGCAAATCCACACCAAGATAAAGGTACTCAGGATGGTGTTTAGTCACGGTATAGCGTCGCTGCCCTCGTTCGGTTTCTTTCTCTTGATACGTGGTCAGCCTTTGAGATGAATAGAGAATGATGTCTTCTGGTTCAACAACTTCATTAGCAAATTGGTTTAACCGGCTGGCTACTTGTGCCATGTCGGTCCAAATGGCAGCGTGATATTTCTCATCTAATGTTTGGCGGTACATGCGTAAGCCAAAATGGCCCTCTTTAAACGCCGGGAAAGTGAACAGTTCCTGTTCGTAGGTACTACGAATCAACTGCGCTGATTGAGTATTATCGAGAAGCGGTACCTCTTCCTGTGATGCCTGAGCAGCAAAGGTAAGTGAGCAAGAGAGTAAGACCGCTAAGCTAAGAGGTTTAATACGCATAAATCCATTCCCTATGAAGTCCTGAACCTAAACCTACCATCAATATTAATTGAGAATGTAAAAGCTGAGTCAATAGTTAAAAATTTGCCTAAAAGTCAGGTTGATACGTTCATCTTTGGTTTTCGCGGTTTTTGGTACGCAGTGCTTCCAGTGATGCTGTAGCTCGCCAGCCATAATCAGTAAGGAGCCGTGAGAAAGCTCATATTCAATCTCAGTTTTACAATGTAAATTTCTAAGCAAAAATCGACGTGTTTCACCTAAGTTCAAAGATGCGATAACAGGGTTTCTACCTAACTCTGGTTCATTATCTTGGTGCCAGCCCATTGAGTCTTGACCGTGTCGATATAAGTTAGCGAGAACAGAATTAAAAGTGACATCAGCAACTGATTCACAACGTACTTTCAGCTGAGTTAACTCAGGAGCCCAAGGGTGAGGCTGCATGGTTAAGCCTGAGTAAGTATATGCTGCATCACCGTGCCACGCTTGTAAGCGAGGTTGAAGTACTGACTTGCCGAACATAGTAATGTGTTCTTGGTGCCATGGCAGTGTCTTTCGAAGTTGGTCAAAGTAATTATCCGCCTCAAGATGGCTAAGAAAATGAGGATCATAATAAAGTTTTCCTCTTTCTACTTCTTGCCATAGATCGCCGCCAAATAAATCGCCTTGTTGATGCATCATCTCACACCTAAAACATAAAAGTTGTCAATCACTGTTACCTTTCTGATTATGATTGGTTATTCTTGTGATAATAAGAATTTTAACAATAAATAAAAAATCTCGTAGTTGTATACGAGTTGTGGGGAGAAAATGCGTTATTTACCCAGAAAGCGATGCTATTTTGCATTGTTCTTCCTCACCTTTTTCGCTTTGTGTATTGGGGTTATCGAGCTGTTAAATCGAAACCAGCAAGAGCTTCACAAAGAGCGAGTTCAAGTTGAGGCCAAAGAACAACTTTCCATTCTCCGTTCCAATTTGGAAGCGGTACTTATGGCGGATATCTACAAAGCCAGTACTTTAGCGACACTCATTACGTTACTTCCTAAAAATCAAGAAGAAGAATTGAGTATCGCCGCTCACCGAATCCTAAATAAAAGTAAACATATTACAATCATCGGTATCGCGAAAAATGATGTAATTAGTCACGTATTTCCACGCCAAGGTAATGAGCGCCTAATCGGCCTTGATTACCGCGCAGTGCCACAGCAGTGGGTACAGGTGCAAAAAGCCAAGGATGTACAAGAAATTTTCATCGCAGGGCCCGTTACATTGATCCAAGGTGGCCGAGGTTTGATCGTGCGTGTGCCTGTTTTTCTTGATCCTCCAATGAATCAGGACTACTGGGGAGTGATCAGTGCGGTGATTGATTTCGATGCTCTGATGAGAGAAACCGGCGTAATTGATTTCTCGTATCGTTACCCTTTAATGATCCGTGGTTACGATAGCGGTGGCTCATTTGGTGATGCTTTCTTTGGCGCGCAAAGTATAAATAGCATGGTATATGCAAAAGAGATGGTTCATTTTCCTTATGGTGGGTGGAGTATGGTGGTTTTCTCTGGAGGCAAAGCTGATCGCCAAATCTCTTGGCATCAGTTGCATTTAGCTAGAGTAATCGGCTATCCCATTATATTCGCACTTAGCCTCGCGCTGTTCGCCATTTATCGACTGTATACCATTGCAGATGACAGAGCTTTACACGATGAACTCACGAATTTACCAAACCGTCGCTATTTTATGAAGTTTTACAAGCAGCAGTTCGAAATAGCGAAACGTTATAAAAAGCGTTATAGCTTCGCCTTAATTAATATTGACCTAGATAGGTTTAAACACATTAACGACACCTATGGTCACGACGCAGGTGACAAAGTTTTAATCGCTACGGCTGAAAGGGTAAAAAGCTCTCTGCGTAAATCAGACATCGTGGCCAGAATGGGCGGTGATGAGTTCTTAGTTGTAGTTCATCACCCAGGAACGGAAGAAAATGTTCAGTCTCTTCTACAAAAACTTCGATTAGCGCTATGCTCTACGCCCGTCATTTACGATGAAACGCTTATCTATTTGAAAGCCAGTATTGGGTACGCGATATTTGACCCGCAAATGTCATCTCCTGAGCAAATGATGAAAATAGCCGATGAGAGAATGTATCAACAAAAGCATGGCGGATGAGCCTGAACCCAGTTTCAATAAGGGGTTAGAGGAATGGTAAAGTTGGGAGCCCGAAATCTCATCATCATTGAGGTGCAAGAATATGTGACTTCATATGTTCACAGACACTTTGCTGAGAGAGTCGTTATTAGCAGTGCATTCAGTGGCATATTTGCATAATGTTGCATTTTGCAAATGCAGTTTGCGAAATTAATGGTTAATAAAGCAACGATATGCATCTGGATCTACTAAAAAACGGCTTTTTTAAAGTTGGCACGCATCGTGCTTTACTTAGAGTGACCCTTATTAAGCCGAGGGTCACCTAGCCAACTGACGTTGTTAGTGAATACAAATTGTTCACAAGTATATACCGCCAATCACGTTTATTGTGATTGGCGTTTTTTCTTTCTAAAGCCCGATGATATTCACGTCGCTGCCCGTCTCATCAGCTTCTCCGCACTTGCTGTAACAACTAGGTTGTCTTGGACAAACCGCCCCTCTGGAGCAGATCAACCTTGCTTGGGTTTGAATCCCGCGCTCTATCCAGTTGATGTTTAATATCTTAGCGATAGTCGTTAAGTCTTTTTTGATGTGGGGAGGAATAACACTACTTCCGCCGGAAGCGACACAAAGGGACTTAAGTTCTTCCGCTATGGAAACGGCATCGCCACCTTGTGCAGAAATAGCAGGGTTAAGATCAATACCGGCACATAGCACGCGATTATTTCCCGCAGGGTCAAATACGTTGACCGATTCGCAGCAGTAGATACGTGGCTCGTCGCCAACATTTAAAATCGAAATTTGCGCTGAACTGGTATCCAAAGGCTGGGAAAGGCGTCGGAATACCGCCCAGTGCTGGCAAGGGTCGTTTACTTTGCGCATGTTGCCCCAAGGCAATGGAATACCATTTCCTCGATACACTGCTTTTAACTTGCCGGGGCCATAGGCATCAAAATAGTGCCAATGAGGGTAAGGCGAGACCACCGTCATGCGACGCATTGCAACGGAAGGAGAAACGCCGGCCTTTTTGTGAACATCAATTTCGTAACCGGAGCGGTCAAGCAACTGACGAAATGGTACTTTGGGGCAAAGCAAGGCACCAGCAAAAAAGCTGGACTCAAAATCACGCCAAGCTTGCAGGATATCTTGCGAATTGAGTTCAGAGTTCGACACAGGGCTGTCCATTTGCTCCCAATTGTTTTGATGCCCGATAGATAAAACGTTATTCATTGCATCGCTGCTATGGAGCACTCGATGGCCGATATATACCGCCAAGTCATACTTCAATCGGGTTGGATAGTCACGCATTCGTTTATTGAGATAAATAGTCCCAGGTGGCTCCATGAAAGACGTAATCAACTGTTTGGCGCTGACGCCCAGTTCATCAATCACATCTTGTGGCGCTCGATCTACCCAGCGGATATCCAATCCCATACTCTTTGCAATGTCTACGAGATCTTCTACAGATAGATTCAGCCGCTTCAAGCCGACCTCTTCGGCGGCGCGCTCTAAATCAGGAAAATGGTTTTGATGGTTTTCTTGGTGTGCGCGGATCAGTAAGTGGGCGAATTGACGCCCCGTGATACCTGTTTGGGAGAGCATTTCTGGTATCGCGATTTGAAGAATATCATTGGAAAACAGGAAGCTCGGCTCCAACGCCATGCCACTAATCCCGCCACGATTTCCTTTGTTGGGTGTGATGGCTTCTAATTCGGGTTCATCATCTAAAAACCACGCCGGATCTTTTTGAAAAACTTCCGCGATCACTTCGAGCATATCGATACTCGGTACGCGTTTTCCGCGCTCAATCATTGAAAGGTAAGAAACCGACGGAGCGTACTCTGGATTAATTCTTACACAACGGGCAGACAAATCTTCCATCGTTAAATGGTTGTTTTTTCTTAGGTTACGAATTTTCGTACCAAGAAAATGAGACTGACGAATAAGGCTTTTTGACACAGACATTTTGTAAAATTCACATTGTAAAATTTTTGTTGTGAAATTGTAGTCAATATTTCGCTAGTCTACATAATGAGCAGGCAAGGAAATTAACCATCCACTTCACAGAATTGCCTGAAACTTAAATAAAGGATTTAAGTTTTTACTCTAGGACGAGTTTTTAAGTGCGAGGATATGACGATGAATATGCTGAACTTCGATAAAAAAGAGATGCAACAACAACAACGCCCATTTATCGCTGAAGCCGTATTTGCCGTCGAAGCGGTAAGTGCTGAGCAGCAGAGTGAGAAACAAGTAAAAGCGAAGCAACTGCTTGACCGCATGTTCCCATTGGAGAACGGGTCGCACCAAGACGTATCAAGTTACGTGATTGATTACCGCCATGTTTTGGCTTATTTCAAAGACGGTACACACAGCGGCCTGAAAAGCCCAAAACACTTCGTGGCGTACACTGGTGAAAAGGAAGATCCAAAGTCGATTTTGTTCAAAGATGATTCGGGCAATCATGTAGAAGTGCTGTTTGGCTGTCATAAAGGCACTGGTTGCGTGGAATTAGTGGACATTGATGATATTCAATTGGAAACTCGCACGACGTTTCATCCTGAACTAACTGGCAATGCACCAACCGCGATGCGCCATTGGATAAGTCTAATCAAAGGCGACAAAAAAGGTAAGCCGATGGCATGCAGTGAAGATAAAGAATATACCGCAAAAAATGGTGACGACTACATTCTAAGTTACTGCTACAGCGTCGATTAAGATACTCATGATTGGATACAAAAACCCCGCACTTTACAGCGCGGGGTTTTCTTTTTTATCATAAAAGTCGTTTTCGCTTAGCCAGTTTATTTAAATTGGCATCACGCGGTTACGACCGAGTTGTTTTGCTTCATAAAGCTGTTTATCGGCTTTATTGATTAAGGCTTCAGGCGTATCACCCAGCTCAAATTCTGCTACCCCAAAAGAAGCGGTAATGCTGTGAACTTGTGTGCCTGAGCGCTTATCTCTGATACGCAGTTTTTCTATCATCCGGCGTAGTGTGTCTGCATATTGGCGAGCAATTCGCAGAGATTTGTTAGGTACAATTAACGCGAATTCTTCACCACCAAAACGGTACGCACATATCCCATCTCGACAACTTTGTTGTAGCCGGCGGGCAATGGCTTTTAATACTGTATCGCCAAAAAGGTGCCCGTAATTGTCGTTAAATGATTTGAAATGATCGATATCAAGCATGATCAAGGTCATTGCCTGATTTGATGCAATAAGTGAAGAGAGATCTTTGTCAAATGCTCGGCGGTTGTATAGGTTTGACAAACCATCGAACAACGCATCTTGCTGTACTTCAGCCAGTTGGTTTTTGAGGCGAGAAATTTCTTCACTCGCGTTAGTCAATTGGCTATTCAAAAACTTTGTTGAGTGACGAATTTCGTGTGACTCTGCGACAAGTTGACGAATCACTACCATCACTTCTTCAATGCTTAGGCTATTGTCCTCAACTTTTTCCAGTTTATTAAAGCTTTTGTCTACCATCTCGGAAAAGGAGGAAGTATCTGAAATCGTATCGCTCATTGAACTGGATACTTCATGTAGCAGAACTTCTACATTGGTTCTAAGATCTTCAAGGCTGGTTTCTGCTTTGCTGGCCACATAGTTGTTGTAAAGCTGTTTATTGGTTGCTGGAGGGCAAATACCGTAGTTTTCTAACACCATGTCTAACTCAAAGTTGAGTTCTGGAATGGTCTTGTCAACGTAGGTATACCAAAGCGCGTAGTTGGCTGGCGTGGCAGCAACATGGTTTTTGATCATCAGTGGGACCGCTTTTTTTAAATTAGCGGTTGATTTCTTAAACTCGTCGGTCATTTCTGCGATGGTACTAGCAAAATGGGATTGGGCTTAGATTAACGGATATTAACTAATGTCGCTTTAATTTTTATCACTTTTGCATGGTTTATATAGAAAATGAGTGATTAAGATCGTGATCAATACCGTTGGATTCAAATTTTATAAAATATCAGTATGAAACATGTACAGGCATTTGGTGGTATTGCGTGTTTTGAGATATCCAGCAAATGGATTCCGTTTGAACGTTAGTAACCTAATGATCGTCAAACTCTCGTTTTCGTATAAAAGCAAGTAAATCAAAAGGCTTAACGTCAGGGTCTCCGTGAAAAGAACTCGTAGACGAAGAATTAACATCTGAGGGTGCGAATTGAAAAAGAAAATAGGACTTTATTGGTTCACGAACGACTTGCGATTGCACGACAACCCACTGTTGAAAAGCGCCAGTGTAGAAATGGACGAGTTAATTTGCTTGTATTGCTACCCTTCAATGACGCCTTACTTGCATCACTTTGCGCAGGAAGCCTCTTTCGGGCGTGCGAAATTGCAGTTTCTCGACTTATCGCTTAGTGAACTCAATCAATCTTTGAATCACCTTGGTCAGCGATTATGGGCGGTTGAACTGACGCCCGATCAAGCAATCAAGTATGCTGTTAATCGCTTCGGCGTCACACATATATATGCTGACGCCTTTCCCGGTTCGGATGAGCAACAAGCGTTAGATCGCGCAGTTGAAGGCGCGTCTCATGTAAAAATAAAACAGCAAGCAATCCGGACCCTGTTAAGGGAAGAACAACTGCCATTTGACTTGAGCAATCTGCCTACGACTTTCACGCAGTTTAGAAAGCAAGTTGAAGGTTTAGACATCTCTCGGCCCCACGAGAGTATCCGTTCGTTACCTCCAATTCCTTTAGGTGTGAATCTTCCTTCCGTTACTGCATATTACTTTGACACAAAAGCTGCGTTTCATGGTGGAGAAAGCCGCGGGCTTGAACATTGTCGCCAGTATTTTGCTTCCACACTAGCCAGTGAATACAAACAAACACGCAATGGTTTAGATGGCATGGATTACTCCACCAAGTTCTCTCCTTGGCTAGCTCATGGGTGCGTTTCTCCGAAAACCATTTATGCCATGTTGAAACGTTATGAAGCGGAGAATGGTGCAAATGATTCAACCTACTGGATTTACTTCGAGCTGCTTTGGCGTGAATACTTTTATTGGTATGCCCGTCGACACAAGCGACAGCTCTTCCGATTCGGTGGCATCCAAAATCAAGCACCACTCACCAGCTTTTACGCGCACCGTTTTCAACAATGGAAGAAAGGTGAAACGCCATTTCCTATCGTCAATGCGTGTATGCACCAACTTAATGAAACCGGTTATATGTCGAATCGTGGCAGACAGTTAGTCGCCAGTTGTTTGGTGCATGAACTTGGCCTTGATTGGCGTTATGGCGCGGCGTACTTTGAGTCACAACTGGTCGATTACGATGTGGCATCAAACTGGGGAAATTGGCAATACCTAGCGGGCGTTGGTGCTGATCCGCGTGGTTCACGACAATTCAACCTCGAAAAGCAAACCGAAATGTACGACCCGCACATGGAGTTCATCGATAGGTGGCAAGGTCGTTGTCCTGGCGCGCATTTGGATAGTGTAGACATGGTCGATTGGCCGATTGTGATGGGCAGCAGTGACAAAGCTTCGTCATCGGAGAAACCGTAATGCAATTTGAAACCGTACGATTGATCTTGGGCGATCAACTTAACAGTGAGCACTCTTGGTTTCAGCAACCGGATGAGCAAGTGCTTTACCTGATTGCGGAGCTCAAGCAAGAGAATACTTACGTCACGCATCATATTCAGAAAGTGTGTGCGTTCTTTTCCGCAATGGAACAGTTTGCGAAAGAGCGTCAGAGTGAAGGTCACCAAGTTCTGCACCTCACGTTGGATGACACACAATCCTTCGACGATCTTGAGCAAGTCTTGCAACACTACGCGAGTGAAGTTGGTGCAAGTAAGTTTGAATATCAACGCCCGGATGAATACCGTCTTCTGGAGCAGTTAGCCAAACTAAAGCTTGATGGGGTCGTGACGCGTTGTGTCGACTCGGAACATTTTTTGTTGCCGTTTGAGGAAATAGAATCGCAGTTTCCTCAAGGTAAACACATCATGATGGAGCACTTTTACCGCCGTATGCGCAAGCGCTTCGACATCTTGATGCAAGACGGAAAACCCGTCGGCGGAAAATGGAATTACGATGCCAACAACCGTAACAAGCTCAAAGCCAAAGACATTGAACAACTGCCACAACCTTTGATGTTCAGTACCGACGTGCGCGATATTACTGAGCGGTTGGCACGACATGACATCAAAACTATCGGAAATCTCGAAGGGGAATTGTTGTGGCCGATTAATCGCGCGCAAAGCCTCTCTTTACTCGCGCATTTCTGCCAAGTCTGTCTGCCGTTATTCGGACGTTTTCAAGATGCTATGACAGGCCAGCACGACGCTAAGTGGAGCTTGTATCACAGCCGAATTTCATTCTCGCTTAACAGCAAATTACTGCACCCGAGAGAAGTCATTGATGCTTCACTCAAGGCATTTCATTCCAACGCGGACATCGACATTTCTCAAGTTGAAGGGTTTATTCGCCAAATATTAGGATGGCGAGAGTACATTCGAGGCGTCTATTGGGCGAACATGCCTCATTACCCGAAAAAGAACGAGTTGGGCGCAGAAAGAAAGCTGCCAGATTTCTTCTGGAATGGTGAAACTAAAATGGCTTGTATGCGCAATGCGATTGGGCAGTCCCTCGATTACGCCTACGCACACCACATCCAACGATTGATGGTCACTGGTAACTTTTGCTTGCTAACCGAGATCGACCCAGATCAAGTGGATGAGTGGTATCTCGGTATCTATGTTGATGCGATTGAATGGGTCGAAATGCCGAACACACGTGGCATGGCATTGTTTGCGGATGGCGGCATTGTTGGCACCAAACCTTACGCGGCGAGTGGTTCTTACATCAACAAAATGAGCGACTACTGTAAGGGTTGCCATTACGACAATAAGGCGAGGAGTGGGGAAGGATCGTGTCCGTTTAACAGCCTTTATTGGCGCTTTATGAACAAACACGACAAGCGCCTCGCAGCCAATCCACGAATCGGGATGATTTTCCGCTCTTGGGACAACATGGAAGAACAACAACGCCAAGCGATTCTTGATACCGCAGAGCACTACATAGAAAACGTGGAGAACTTGTGATGGAAATACTCATCGTCGGTGGCAATGGTGGAATTGGTTTGGCGATGGTGAGAGAAGCCGCAGCTCGGTTTCCTCAAGCTCGCGTGCATGCCACTTATCGTAAGCAGCAACCAGATTGGCAACACCCAAATGTCGTTTGGCATCAAGTGGATGTATCGCAAGACGAGCAGGTAAAAGCGTTCAGTGAGCAGATTGAACACGTCGATTGGTTGGTGAACTGTGTTGGTACGTTGCACACCCAAGAGAAAGGTCCTGAGAAGAATCTTAGCTCGCTCGACGCAGACTTCTTTCAGCAAACCATCACGGTTAATACTTTGCCAAGTTTGCTGTTGGCGAAATACTTCACGCCCAAGCTAAAGCGCAGTACTGCACCCAAGTTTGCGACCATTTCGGCCAAAGTTGGCAGCATTAGCGATAATCAGTTAGGTGGTTGGTACAGCTATCGAGCATCGAAAGCCGCATTAAACATGTTCCTCAAAACCATGTCGATCGAATGGCAAAGAATAGTCAAACATGGCACGGTGCTTTCACTTCACCCTGGCACCACAGATACCGCTTTGTCGGCACCTTTTCAAACCAATGTCCCAGAGGGAAAGTTGTTCACGCCAGAGCGAGTTGCTAAGGATTTATTAGGCTTGATAGAAAAAGCAACCCCGCAAGATAGCGGGGCGTTTTGGGCTTATGATGGGACGTTATTACCTTGGTAAGAGAACGCGTACAAACGTTAATACAAAGGGAATAACATGCTCCAGAGAGGGTCGGAGTGACCTACGTTTTCGTTGGTTTATTTCTTCGGCAACGCTCAGAACAATAAACGATTTCCTCCCAATTTCGCGCCCACTTCTTTCTCCAAGAAAACGGGCGCTGACAGACCGGACAGACTTTCATGGGAAGGTTGGATTTAAAACCTTTCATCGCGCTGAATGTTCACTCCTAATTTGGTTAAAATTACTTATCAAATAGGTACAGGTAATCGCCGTAGCCTAAACTCGCCATCTTGTTCACAGGTACAAATTTCATCGCAGCAGAGTTCATGCAATAGCGTAATCCCGTCGGCTTAGGACCATCTTTAAACACGTGACCTAGGTGTGAATCACCAAACTTACTGCGGATCTCCGTTCTAGGGTAGAGCAGTTTATAATCGGTTTTCTCCACGATGTAACCCGGGTTAATTGGTCGAGTAAAGCTTGGCCAACCTGTGCCAGATTTGTATTTATCAGTAGAAGAAAATAGCGGTTCACCGGTCACAATATCAACATAAATTCCCGCTTCTTTGTTGTCCCAGTATTCATTATCAAACGGACGCTCCGTGCCTTCTTCTTGCGTCACGTAATACTGTAGCTCTGTTAAGTTTGATTTGATTTCAGACTGAGCAGGTTTACTGTACGCTTTCACTTTCGAAAGCAGTTTGTTTTCTTCAATCAACTGTCGAAGTGTTTTAGGGCTTTCTTTTCGATCTTCACCAAACACTTCGTCGAGGTATTTATCGCGACCTGATGCGTAGCGGTAGTATTTGTATTTCAGGCTACTCTTCTTGTAGTAATCCTGATGGTACGACTCCGCAGGGTAAAACTTTTCAAACTCGATCAGCTCTGTTTTCAACGGTTTTGGATAGATCATCGCCTTGTCGATTTCTATCATAAACTGCTTAGCAATCTGCTTTTGCTCCGCATTATGGTAGAAGATCGCTGGACGGTATTGAGGACCACGGTCAACAAATGAACCTTTATCGTCGGTAGGGTCGATATGACGGAAGAAGTAGTCCAGCACTTGCTCGTAGTTCACGACAGCAGGATCGTACTTCACCTCAATCACTTCAATATGACCAGATTTACCAGAAGAGACTTGGCGGTAAGTCGGGTTTTCAATATGACCACCTGAATAACCTGATACAACATCGATTACGCCGGGCAGTTGCTCTAAATCCGATTCTGTACACCAGAAACAACCGCCAGCTAGCGTTGCGATTCTTGTATTCTCTGAAGCCTTCAGCTTATCCATCGTATCGGCGGTACCTGTTTTACTCAATAGTAGAAACAAGACTGGAAGTGCGAAGGAGAAACCGGCCAATAACTTAGACATATTCTTCATAGCTACCTCATCGTTATTTTTGTAGAAAGTGTTACTTAAATAAAAAGTGTTACGTATAGAGAAAGGTAACCGAGCGAAAAAATTACAGTAATGTTGAAAATTCCGTTGCCCTTTTATGCGATAGAGCTAAAGTATCGACAAGAAACACACCGCTAGTAAGGGCAACGATGCCTTGAATAAGCGATGCTAAATGAGGTAAATCATGCAAGCTGAAGTTAAATGGATAGAAGATTTTAAATTCCTTGGGCAATCTCAGTCGGGCCACTCCGTAGTGATGGATGGCAATGGTGGTGCAACCGCACCAAGCCCAATGGAAATGGTACTAATGGCTGCTGGTGGCTGTAGCTCTGTCGATGTTGTTGATGGTTTGAAAACGGCAGGCCAAAAGGTCTCGTCAGTTAATGCCAAGCTAACCACAGAGCGTCGTGAAACCGCACCGCGTATCTTTACGCAAGTGAATATCCACTTTGAAGTGTCAGGTGACGAGCTTGACCCAGAAGTCGTAGCAAAAGTGGCGGCTGACTCGCTAGAAAAATACTGCTCGGTTTGCTTAATGCTAGGTGAAGGTGTTGAGATGACCCACAGCTGGGAAATTGTGTAAGCCGACAGACTCCACAAAATATAAAAACAGGAAAGAGAAAAGTCCGGGCTTTTCTCTTTTTTTATTTCGCAATTCACGTACCTTGTGAGGAATCTGAAAGCAGTAATTGCAGGTTGTAGGAGTCTTCCAGTGACAGAACTAGAAAAAATGATGTCTGGCCAGGTCTTTGATGGCATGGACAAAGAAATTGACGCCATTAGAAGCCATGCTCTTCAAGCACTTAGAGCGCTCAATAATAACACCGACGAAAGTCAGCGCGACGAATTGCAAAAGCAGCTATTTGGCAAGGTAGGCCGTTGTATTGTCCAGTCCCCTTTTCATTGTGAATTTGGTAAGACCATCGAAATAGGTGAAGAAACCTTTATCAACATGAACGTGGTCATGCTCGATGGTGCCAAAATTACCATCGGGAACCACGTGCTCATTGGACCGAGCGTGCAATTTTATACCGCTTCTCATTCTGTTGATTACCGAAGTCGTCGACGTTGGGAAACGTTTTGTAAACCTATCACGATTGAAGATGATGTGTGGATTGGCGGAAATTCCGTCATCAACCAAGGTGTAACAGTTGGCGCTCGCTCGGTGATTGCGGCGAACTCGGTCGTTAACCATGATGTGCAGCCAGATTGTCTATACGGAGGCACGCCAGCTAAGTTGATTCGTCGTCTCAACGAAGAAGAATTATTGTAAGAGAGCAAGCGTCGTTGTGACAATTATATAGCTTTCGAGAAGAATATAGCTTATTCGAGTTACATTAAGCCCAAATAAGCTATTTCTACATTATTCAACTTCAAAGTTTCAACTTGAACTTGAAAAACAATAAGGTATTAAGGGTTTAAACTATCTACTAATGCGAGTATTCCAGCTGAAGAGAATACGACTATCAGCATAGAGGAGTTTATAATAATTATTCCTATTAATAGAATTGATAGTGAACGGTACCATCTAGGCACTTCTTTGGAGATATCGGGTAACTTTCGTTTTTTACCTGAGCTAGGTTGGACGATTAAACGAACAAACATCAATGTTCGGAAAAATGCGTAAGGCCATCCCGTAAATAGAGCTAGTTCGAAAGTGTTAAAATAAGGTTCTGTAAAGTAACTATTGACAACTTTTTTTGGCATTAAAATATGCATGATACCTATAAATAATGTCTGGAGAAAAATAATCAATATTCCAGAAAACATTAAGTATCCAATAATATTCCAAACTAATTGCATATGGCACCCAAGTTTGTCTTTGAAACTAAGTCAGGCTGAGAGCCTAAGTTGTTGTATGTAAGCACAGCTGCTTTACCGGAGGCGTACCCAATAGCGGTAGTACCGGCAGCGAGTACAATGGCAGTCCACCAGTCAATAGGGTTTGATACTAAAAATAGACCGACTAACGCGCTGGTACCCATTCCTACAGCTGTGCTAGTTATTGACTCAACAAAAATTTCATTCTTCTCATGTTGGTCTTGTGTATTCGCAATCTGAATGCAGGAAGCCGTTAGACCAACACATACTAAAACATGTCCGCCAACTTTAGATGCTTGAGCTATTTTATTCAGTTTTTCGGCTTGTTTAACTATATGAGCATTCGCAGGTAACCCTCCACTTCGAGCTATGCGAATAGACTCGTAAGCTTTTTATTATCAAGTGATAAATTTAGCCTTTCATATGGAGCACCATACATGTTTAATATAATTGATGATAAGTTATCATGAGTTTTTATTTTATACTCAAATAATCCCGACACAGAGCACCTCTAGCTAATAATTTGTTTGTGCAGATACTAACAAAAAACTATATTTAAAAAGGTTTATTTTTTGCATTCTAGACTTTCATTTTAAAAAGTTACAAATTAGCTGATGTATTTATTATTTGTATGAAATTGTTAATGTGATTTTTTACATTTAAAGTGTGATATTAAACTTGGTTGGATAAGTGAAGGTCATACATGATTTGCTAGTGATAAAAAATACAAGTGCTAACATTGTAGAGTTTATGATAATTACCCATATTGTTATGAAGGATAATAGGCGGTACCACCTAGGCCCCTCTTGGGATACATCAGGTAACTTTCGCTTTTCACCTGAGCTAGGTTGAACGATTAAACGAACAAACATCAATGTTCGGAAAAATGCTTAACGCCAACCTCCAAATATAGTTGGTCGTGTATAAAATTGATAAACTTAAATGGCGAGATGTAAGCCTTGCACAACTAACAAAGGTTGGTTAAACAAGGCTAATAGTCGGTTATGGATGAATAACGATTTGTTGCTCCTCAGTCATCACAAGTGTCGCTTTGCTTTGTTCGATAAGTTGGGCAGCATAAGAAGGGGTAACGGCCTGCATATCACCTTTAGATCGAAGAGTTAAAGACTCCCACGCTTGATCTCGATATTTCCCTGCTTGGGTGTATTGAATCAGTACTTTCATAGCTTCACGATCCGGTGTGGTTGACGTGCTACTTAAGTTAACGATCTTAGGTTGGTTGCGCATCTGTTAAAAATGAAACATTAGTTTAACCAAATGTGCATTTCCAAATATCGCGCATTGAGCAGAGCAATTTATAATCCTTGTGATGGAAGGATGAAGAACACTCAATCTTTCGATTCATACTGCGCAATATAATGTTTGAGAGATTTGGTTTCCGCACTCTGAAACTCTTCATCGTGCATACGCAGTGCTTGGATACGGTCGAGGCGGAACTGGCGGTAGTCGTCGCGCAATTCGCACCAGGCGACCAGCGTCCAGACTTTGCCCCAAAAGAACTGGCCTAACGGTTGGATTTTTCTTTCGGTCACTTGTCCGCTTTCATCTTGGTAATCCAAACTGACCTTTAACTGATGATCAATCGCGTGGCGCAGGAGCTGCCCTCGTTTGGCAGTCTCGGATTGGGTGTGATAATCGGGCACAATCAGCGGACAATCTTCCACTTGTTGCTTGAGCTTATCGGGCAATACCGAAAGTATTTTGGTGGACGCAGAGTGAGACGCTTCGGCGAGTTCGGCATCCGACCAAGCTCGAACCATCCGCATACCCAGTTCAAGCGCCATCATCTCTTTTTCTGAAAACATCAAAGGCGGCAGATGAGAGCCAGCTTGCAATAGGTAGCCAACACCTGCTTCACCTTTAATAGGAACACCAGAACTAAGCAACGACTGAATATCGCGATAAATCGTACGTTCGCTAACTTCCATTCTTTCTGCGAGCTCTTTCGCTGTCACGGCGTAACGCTTTGCGCGCAGAAGCGTCAGTAGCTCAAACAGTCGTTCTGATTTGCTCATGATGTTCCTTATCTAGACCTACTGGTTGTTAGTGGTAGTGTGGCTGATTACTTCTCTAGCTCACTGCACATTTTTAAGTTGTGATGTTTAAGCTCGAAGCTTTCGCAGTCAATCATTGATAACAGAGGCTGAAATTCAGCGGCTTGCTTAATCTGTTTTCCCGCCTGTTTGGCATCGTCCATTGAACGCCAGTAAATGATGTCTGTCCACACATCGTCCGTAGCTTCGTGACTGAGCGAGCGATACAAAAAGCCCGGCAGATTCTTCACAAACGTTTGTGACTGTTTGGCAGCGGCGATCAAGTCTTGCTCTGTTGTGCCTGCGGTTAGACGAAATTGCACAGTTTCGATAACGGTTTCCATATTGTGATTCCTTATTGGTTTGGTTTTGGCGGATTGCCTGTTGAGTTCCAAATAAGGTTACGCGGATGGAATGTCAGAACATGTCAGTAGTGAAATCTCACTCACTTATCATCAATATGGTTATTTTTCTGGGCTATTGTAACGATCCCAGTAAGGTAAATCTGTGCCGAGCTTTTCGCTGATAAAATCGATAAAGGCTCTTACTTTCAACGGCATGTGCTTGCGCTCAGGGAACACCGCATAAATGGCGTGTTCTGGTAGAGAGTACTCTTCCATCACCGGTTTTAGATTTCCTGCGGCAAAGTCTCTTCCTGCAATAAATGTTGGCAGTTGCGCAATGCCCGAACCTCTTAACAGCAACTGGCGAATGGCTTCGCTGTTATTGACGATAAAGTTTCCTTTTGGAAGTACCTTGTATTCGCTGCCGTTGTTGATGAACATCCATTCGACGCCGCCACGGAAATAGGAGTAGCGCAGGCAGTTGTGACCGACTAAATCACTTGGTTTTTGTGGTGTTCCAAACTCCTCTAAGTAATCTGGTGAGGCACAAAGCACACTTTTACAAGGAGCGAGACGTTTTGCGATTAGATTGGAAGAGGTGAGTTCACCAATACGGATCCCCAAATCAAAACCATCTTTAACCAAATCGACCATTTTGTCTTCGAGGTTTAAATCCACTTCAATTTTCGGGTAACGAGCGAGAAACTCGCTGATCAAAGGCGCGATATGCAGCACACCGAAAGACATCGGCACGGTAATTTTGAGCCGACCTTGTGGAGAGCCTTGCAGCTCCGATACCGCGTCCACGCCTTGTTGGGCTAGGTTGAGCGCTTGAGAGGCGTACTCAAAATAGCGTTCTCCCGCTTCGGTCAGGCTCAGCTTACGCGTGGTTCGGTTAAGGAGACGAATGCCCAAATCGTCTTCTAGTTGGTTGATGCGTTTGCTGATCGCCGATTTCGTCAGATTCAGCTGTTTGGCCGCAAGGGAAAAGCTGCCGCATTCGACAACAGCAACAAAAACGGGCAGGGAGGCAATCGCGTTCACATCAATCTCCTATTATCGTGAAGCATTTATTGTTGAGCACAAGGATACAATTAATTTCCAATTATAGAGATTATCTTCAAGAAGAAAACAATCTAGACTATGCACCAATATTACGACCTTGATTTTGGGAAGAAGAAAATGAAGTACGATTGGATCCTGTTTGACGCTGACGAAACCTTATTCCACTTTGATGCTTTCAAAGGTTTGCAGCTTATGTTTTCTCGCAAAGGCGTAGATTTTACTGAACAAGATTTTGCTCATTACCAAACCGTAAACAAACCGCTTTGGGTGGATTACCAAGACGGCAAAGTAACGGCAGATGAGCTAAAACATAAGCGTTTTACCGAGTGGGCTGAGAAGTTGAATACCACAACAGCAGATCTCAACAGTGCATTTTTAGAAGCAATGGCCGATATTTGCAGCTTGTTGCCAGGTGCAAAAGAGCTGATGGAAGCGCTGCAAGGCAAAGCTAAAATGGGCATTATCACCAACGGTTTTACAGAGTTGCAAGCAATTCGCCTTGAGCGCACAGGGATGACTGAGTACTTCGATAAAGTGGTGATCTCTGAACAAGTGGGCGTAGCAAAACCGGACTTAGGTATTTTTGAATACGCGATGCAGCAAATGGGCAACCCATGCAAAACGCGCGTACTGATGGTGGGTGACAACCTGCATTCCGATATTCTGGGTGGTAATAATTTTGGTATTGAAACTTGCTGGTTAAATACCACAGGCGCAAGCGTCGATGAGCGTATCGCACCAAATTACACCGTTGAGTCTTTGAGTGAACTAAAGAACATTTTGGTGGCGTAACCGAATCGGGTATTATTCCGCAGTAACCCTCAGAAAAATCAAGGAATAATCATGTCAGACATCAAACAGCTAGACAGCAAAGTCGTTTACCAGAATAAGTGGATGACGGTGCGAGAGGACAAAATTTTACGTCCGAGCGGCGCAGAGGGCATCTATGGTGTGGTCGACAAACCTGATTGTGCTGCGATTCTGGCTATCGATAACGGGATGATTCACTTGGTTCAGCAGTACCGTTACACCATAGGTCAACGTTGTTGGGAGATCCCACAAGGGGCGTGGGAATCAAATCCAGATGCGGATCATCTTGAGCTTGCCATAGGCGAGCTGCGTGAAGAAACGGGCATGCAGGCGAGCGCCATGGCGTATGTCGGCGCGCAGTTTATCGCATACGGCTTTTTGAATCAGACATGTCACGTCTACTTCGCCAGTGACTTAACGGACGTGGGCAATCAACTCGACAGTGAAGAAGAGGATTTGATCACTCGTGCTTTTTCTGTTGAGGAGTTCGAACAGATGATGATCGACGGCACGATCAAAGATTGTGTCACCATCGCCGCTTATGGTTTGGCGAAGCTGAAGAAATTCATTTAGTTATCCATGATGATTTTTTAATGAAAACAGCGGCCTAGTGCCGCTGTTTTTAGTTTGGGTGAGCTCGTTGAGCCATCGCTTACTCGTCGATTTTCTTACCTAAGATTTCCACTTGCGCTTTTTTGGTCACCCCCGCGACTTGCAGCGCAGTGCTGCCAACCGATTCATAGTTCAACTCGATCTTGTCTAATTTCGCGCTATCTTTTGTTGGTAGGCTTAAGCTTCTTGATGACATGCCTTTAGTCAGAACACCTAAACTGTCGAACGTCTTTTCCTGACCATCTTTCATGATTACTTTAACGCTTTTCAGATCGACCGTACCTTGCGTACATTTGATTTTTATGTGGCTGAAACGAGTGTTAGCAAATGGTGACAGTGGATTGACTGTGTCGGTTTCCGATTTAAAACTGACGGTTTTATCTGCAATCTTGTCCCAATCGTTGTCTCCAGCAACCGATTGGAAAGAGGCTACAGTCGCTAAAAGACAGAGTGCGATGGTGTTGAACAGTTTCATAGCTTTTCCTTACCTTAGGTTTAGATATTCTGTTTAATCAGTTCGATGACGTGTGTGACTTCGTCTTGAGTTAAAGCCCCTTCTTTCACGAATAAAATTTCGCCTTGTTTATTTTGTACGATAATCGCAGAACTTTCTTGCTGCAGATCCCAAGTTGTTGCTAATACGCCATTTTTGTCTAACACCATGGAAGACCAAGAGAATGTCTTTTTGCTGTCCTCTGCCGACGATTTTACAAATGTACCGGTTCCCCAAATGGCGTCTTCTTGGTTGATCACGGTCGTGGTCTGATACTGATCTTCAGGAAAGTGAGCGGCAGTGATTGCTGACATCAGCGGCGCGTTCATCTCTTTAGCTTTACTACGACCTGCAATGGCTTGTATCACACGGACTTTGCCTAACATCTGCTGAGTTGCCCAAGGTTGATAAGCCACATCGTCTCCTTGCAGCGTCATTTCGCCATAGGTATCAATGCTGACGGATGGGGTAGTTTGACCGACAGAAAGGTTATGAGAGAAGGCGAGTGTCGGGGCGAGTGCGAGTAAGAGTGACAGAACAGATGGAGTTTTCATTGGGGGTTCCTGTAACTAAGTGAGGTTAGAGCGAATCAAAATAAGGGGCAAATACGATGCCCCTTATCGGATTTGGCGATTAGTTAGAAAGTACAACGCGCGCATTTAACGGTTGCAGCGGACGATTGTTTTGTCCCATGACTTCCATCAGTTTCGCGGCTTGATCTTTGGATAAGGTTTGAGTGTCTTTAAGCACAAACCAGCGCACACCTTCTGAACATGGCGGTGTGGTTAAAGAGCCGTTAAATCGATAGTAGTTTGCAGTTTTTGGCAGTAAGTCTTTAATCTCAAACGTATCTTTAAAGAAAGTGGTTTGATTCTCTTGTGGGATTGCGTTGATCAGTTTAGACAGTGCTGCGTTTTGATCGCCAGCATCAAACATCACCGAAATTACCGCCAACTCGCCATTTGCGTTGGCGTGCACAAAGTGCGCTTCAAGTGGATATTGGCGGCCTTTGATTTGGTTTTCTGAAGGTGTGTGGAAATGGAACTGTTGCAGCTCGAACGTCTCGCCATCGATGGTGAAGCTGTTACGTCCGTTCACTTGCGCTTGCAGCGTATGACCATTGTTGGTTAAACCAATGACCTGACCAGTGTACGAAAGGTTCAGTGCTTCCAGTTTTGCATCGGCTGGGTTGTCGATGTTGATTGGGCTTTGGTTTTTCGTGGTTGCGCAGTCTTTGGCGATTTCTCCCCAGTGTTCTGGCCCGTGTTTGTCATTGCCATAGTCCCATTCAGAAGCCTGAGCCGCGCTTAGAGTGAGAAGTGAGAGTGAAAAAGCAAGTAGTGTTTTGTTCATAATAATGTCTCTGTTCGGTCGCCTTGATAAGCGTTGTTACAAGGCAATGACCTAGAGGTCTGATCACTGCCTGACAAATTAGAAACGGTGGCAGAGCTGGGTACCAATTAGGAACGCATTTGAATGGGTAACGCCCGTCACCATCGGTGCAGGAACACCTTCATACGCGTACTCTTCTACGTTGACATCTTCACCAATCAAGTACGTCATGCCGATGTCAACCGTGGTATCTGATGACCATTGGTAAGAGGCCCCCGCAGATAACCAGTGACGGTTCGAATCTGGGATAGAAAGCGAAGTCAGCTCATCGACAGGTGTTTTGTCGAACATGTAACCCGTGCGTAGTGTCCAACGTTCATTGGCGTACCAAGTCGCACCGATGGAGTAGTGCGCGGAGTCTTGCCACTGAAAATCTTTTAGCAACTGATCATCAGCTTTCAAGCTGTCAAATGCTGACCAACCAATCCACTGCACAGAATAGTGCAGGGCAAATTTAGGTAAGACGCGGTGATAACCGGAAAACTCCGCAATATCCGGTAGCGGCATAGCAAGCGAGTCGTACGATTCGCCAGCAAAGTGGATGTCACCCTTGGCATCAATGTTAGGGCTGTGCTTGTAGCTTAAACCTAAGCGATGACGTTCGTTAAACTCGTACATCATGCCAATGTTCGCGCCAAGCCCAATGCCGCCAGCTTCCACATCAAGTGCGTTGCCTTTTACGGATCCACAGCGTTGTTCTAGTTCGTTTCCAAGTATGTTCCCACCAACGCAAACACCCACGTCCATATCGCGGTACAGCTCACCAGAGCCGTAAATCACATCAATACCACCACCGATACTAAAACGATCGTTCACCTTGTATGCCAAGCTTGCGCCAAGGTTGACACTCGCTACGCTGGTGACACCGCCAAAAACAGGTGCGCCATAGTTTGGTTTAAACTCCATGTCGGTTCCGAAGTTGGAGTATGCCGATAAGCCTAGATACCAGTCGTCGTTGATAGGGTGAATAAAGTAAAAATTGGGTACAACGGCTGGTTGACCAACGCCATCGACGTCATCAATGTCGGTCACGGTTTGAGAGAAGGACGGGGTAATGTCAGCTTGAGGGGACGGAGGAAAACCACCCATACCAACATTGACATCCGCATTAATGTTAGCTCGATGATATTGCGCATTTTTAACGGTAACGTCAGGTTTGACGTAAGTGACACCGAACGATAAGGCATTTTGTTTAAACAGCGTCATCGCTGCGGCGTTACGGCTGACTACAGACGCATTATCACCAATGACGGCATCACCAGCAAAAGCACGACCAAGACCCGTCGCCGAATGTTCGTTAATTTGAAAACCACCGGCATACGCCGTCGAGGAGGCTAACCCGATTAATAAATAAATCGGTGAAAGAGTTAATTGTCGCTGCATGTTTTTCTCATGAATTAATTAGAAGTTGTATTGCAACGAAAATCAGTAAAATAAACAAATCTGACCAGTGCATTTAAGAGTAAAACTAACAGTGTGCTGACAATAAGTAAATTTAACTTAATAAATATTTATTGTTGAATTTATTAATGCTTCATGGCGTGAATATAGTGGTTATTTTACGTGTAAATTAAATCCTGAACCTCTATTTTTATTTTTGCGGTATTACTTCTCTATTTTTATTGTACTGACTGTTCCCTAACAAATAGAGGGAAATCCAGCGATAAAGTGTCCGTGATGGAAACTCTGAGTCATTTGTATTTCCATTGCATCCCAACGTTGGTAGTTCGAATCAGCAAGAGAACTATCGTTTAAACCCACATGACACACTCCTCTCGGTCTTACCTGTGTTATGTGGGTATTTTTTATTTAACTTATCACTTAACTCCTCTTGAAATTCAATAATTAAAAATGGCCATAATGAAATTTAAATTGATGGAATGTTGAATAATTTTGGATTTTACTGGTTTGTTGGTATTTAAAAGTTTTGTTTATAATACTTATAACTTGAATTTCTATATTAAAAATGATCTTTGTTATATTTATTGAATGATAAAGTTTTGAAGTGACTATAATATCTCGGATTTTTCACGTTAGTGAAGTTATTCCTTCAGTATCTTGACGTTAATTTACCTATCTTTACGTCTCGTACCCTGTACGGCTAAGACAAATAGCAGTATAAAATCAAAACGATTATTTACTTCACTCCTGCTATGAAACTCAATAAAAAATGGCTCGTTTTGTGTGGCCTACTTGCTATTGGTGCTGGTGGTTATCATTATCTGCAACGTCCAGAACCCATTTCTCCTTACGCGACAGAAGTCGTTCGCAAAGGCAATATCGAAAAGGCGGTATTAGCCAACGGCATGTTGCAAGCGTCCAAATTGGTGAATGTAGGTGCGCAAGTATCTGGGCAAATTCAACGCCTCGCTGTGAACTTAGGGGATGGGATCAAACAGGGGGACTTGATTGCACAGATTGACAGCCTGACTCAGCAAAACAGCCTCAAAGAAGCCCAAGCGTCTCTTAATAGTCTCAACGCTCAGTACCAGGCTAAGCAAGCGCAAATTAAACAAGCAAACTATGAATACGTGCGCCAAAAAGGCATGTTGGCAGCGAAAGCGAGCTCACGAGCTGATTACGAGAATGCCGAAGCGACGCTCGCCATCTACAAAGCCGAGTTAGCGCAACTGGATGCCGAAATCGAGAAAGCCAAAATCAACGTCGACAATGCGCAGTTAGATCTCGGTTACACCACCATCAACGCACCGATGGATGGCACGGTGGTCTACACCGCGGTGGAAGAAGGACAAACCGTAAACGCCAATCAAACCACGCCAACTATTATCGAGTTAGCTAAGTTAGATACGATGACAGTGAAAGCCGAAATTTCGGAAGCCGATGTGATTTTTGTTCACCCCGGCCAAACGGCGCTGTTCACCATTTTAGGCAAACCGAATCAGCAGTTTAAAGGCACATTGCGCGCCATTGAGCCGGGGCCAACAATCATGGATGGCGATGACAGCGATTTGAGCATTTCAGATAGCGACGCCATTTACTACAACGCTGTATTTGATGTGAAGAACCCGCAAGGTATTTTGCGTATTGGCATGACTGCGCAAGTTTCGATTGTCCTTGAGCAATCGGAAAATACCTTGATTGTCCCTTCACAAGTGCTGCAAAAATCTGGCGGCAAAGGCAACTATACCGTGCCAGTGCTTGAACAGGGCCAAGTGGTGCAAAGGCCCGTGACAGTGGGTATCAACAACAAAGTGAACGCAGAAATTCTCTCAGGTTTGAAGGAGGGCGACCAAGTTGTTCTTGGCAATGCTATGGATGGAGAATCATCAAGCCGAGGTGATCGTCGTCGACCTCCAATGAGGTTCTAAGATGAGTGACGTGCTTTTAAAAGTTGAGGATTTAACTCGACGATTTGTCTCTGGCGACGAGTCGCTTACTGTGTTGAATCACATTAATTTAGAGATAAAACGCGGTGAAATGGTCGCGATCGTGGGTGCATCAGGCTCTGGTAAATCGACGCTGATGAATGTGCTCGGCTGCTTGGATAAACCGTCTAGCGGTCGATACTTCATTAATGGGCAAGATGTCTCGACGTTGGAATCCGACCAACTGGCGGAACTGCGCCGCGAGTATTTTGGCTTTATATTCCAGCGTTACCATCTGCTGGGGGATTTAACCGCGGTGGCAAACGTGGAAGTACCGGCGGTTTACGCGGGAGTTCCTCATCGTCAAAGAACGGATCGAGCGCAGTCACTATTGGCTCGATTGGGGCTGGAAGATCGTTTGACCCACAAGCCCAGCCAACTGAGTGGTGGCCAGCAACAGCGCGTGAGTGTTGCTCGTGCACTGATGAACGGTGGTGAGGTGATTCTCGCTGATGAGCCCACTGGCGCATTAGACAGTCACAGTGGGCAAGAGATGATGGCACTGCTTAAAGAGTTGCATCAACTTGGGCATACTATCATCTTAGTGACTCATGATATGAACGTGGCGAACTTTGCGGATCGCATCATTGAAATCAAAGATGGTGAAATCATTGCAGATACGCCAAATGCACAAGTTGTAATCAATGAGCAAGCAGCAAAGACACCGAGCGCGTCTTTTCATCGCCCAGCGCAAGCCGCCAGTAAGTGGTGGAAGTGGGACAGTTTTATTGACGCGTTAAAAATGGCGCTGCTGGCGATGTCTAGCCACAGGATGCGTACGTTTTTGACCATGCTCGGCATCATTATTGGTATAGCCTCGGTGGTTTCCGTGGTGGCACTAGGTAATGGTTCACAACAGCAAATTTTGTCGAATATTTCATCCATGGGAACAAACACCATTGATGTCAGGCCGGGCAAAGGGTTTGGTGACCGCCGCTCCGGACGAGTGAAAACGCTAACCGCCGACGATGCTAAATCGTTGGAGAGTCTACCTTTTGTTGACAGTGTCACGCCGTCTTTATCCAACAGCATAACCGTGCGTTACGCCAATCAGGATGCAACTGCGTCTGTGGAAGGCGTTGGGGAAGACTATTTCCGTGTGCGCGGTTATGGGATCGCCAAAGGTCAGTTTTGGGATGAAGAGAGCGTGAACTCACTCGCCCAAGAAGCAGTGATTGATGACAACACCAGAAAGGAAATGTTTGCGGATAGAAATCCGATTGGTGAAGTGATTTTTCTTGGTTCATTGCCAGTGCGTATTGTGGGTGTCACGCAGAAAAAAGAAGACGCGTTTGGCAACAGCGACGCGCTGAAAATTTGGGTGCCATACACCACTATGTCGGGACGCATGATGGGACAACGCTACCTCAACGGCATTACTGTACGGATTGATGAGAACGCCCCAAGTGCGGCGGTAGAGCAGAGCATCATCAACTTGTTAAAAATGCGCCACGGTACAGAAGATTTCTTCACGATTAACACTGACACCATTCGTCAGAGCATCGAGAAAACCACCGCAACCATGACGTTACTGATCTCAGCGATTGCGGTGATCTCCCTAATTGTCGGGGGAATTGGCGTAATGAACATCATGTTGGTGTCGGTGACAGAGCGCACGAAAGAGATCGGTGTGCGAATGGCTGTGGGTGCGCGGCAAGCGGATATTTTGCGTCAGTTTTTGATTGAAGCGGTACTAGTGTGTTTGTGTGGTGGCATTGCTGGTATTGGCTTGGCGTTTTTGATTGGTTTTGCATTCAGTACGTCTGGTAGCAGCTTCCAAATGATTTACTCAATGAACTCGATCATCTGGGCGTTTATTTGCTCAACGTTGATTGGCATCGCCTTCGGCTTTTTACCCGCTCGCAATGCCGCCAAACTCGATCCGATAGAAGCGCTAGCGAGAGACTAAAAATGAGTAACACAATGAAATTCAAAACTCGATTGGTCGCGGCTGCCTTAAGTGCAGTGTGGTTGTCAGGTTGTGGGTCGCTTATGCGTAGTGACTATCAAGCACCTGCGGTGCAAGTGCCTGCAAATTGGCAACAGATGCATGTTGCGGGTGATGTCAGTATGGATCCTTGGTGGTTGGCGTTTAACGACCCAACGTTTAATCAATACATTACTCAGGTGTTGGCTCAAAACAACGATTTGACGCTGGCAACGCTAACGCTAAAGAAAGCGCGTTTACAGCTGGGTTTAGCGCAAGATGACCTTTTCCCTACGTTGAGTTCTTCCACATCAGGACAAGTTCAAAAATCTCTTGATAGCGGGGAATCGGCAGATAGCTACAGCACTAACTTGTCCGTCAATTACGAGTTGGATTTGTGGGGAAAAATCTCTGCAGACGTTGACCAAGCCGAGTGGACGGCGATGGCAAGTCAACAAGATCGCGAGGCGACCGCACAAAGTTTGGTGGCAACGACGGCATCGTTATATTGGCAAATTGGCTATCTAAAACAGCGCTTAAACCTCAGTCAGCGTAATGTGGAAGACGCAGCTCAAACGCTACAATTGATTGAAAAACAGTACCAACTTGGCGCTGTGGATCAGTTAGATGTGCTTGAAGCCAAACGTACGTTGGCAAGCTTACAAGCGCAGCAAAGTGAGTTTGAACAGAGTTTACTTGAGGCAAACAACGCCTTTGCGATTTTGTTCAATCAACCGCCGAAGAGCATCAGTGCAAACATCCAAATGCTGCCTGAAGGCGATATGCCATCGTTGAGTGTTGGTGCTCCGTCTGATTTATTGATCCGCAGACCCGACATTAAAGCAGCGATTTATGAAGTCAAAGCCGCGCTAGCAAATAAAGACGCAGCAGATTTGGACTACTTGCCCAAGCTGACGCTCACTGGGGCTTTGGGTGGATCGTCACAAGCGCTCAAAGACCTGCTTTCCAACCCGATCGGCAGTTTAGGTGCAGATATGACGTTGCCGTTTTTGCAGTGGAATGAGATGAAAAATAGCCAAGCCATTGCCGATTTAGACTATCAATCGGCCATTGTGAGTTATCGCCAAGTGTTGTACGCCGCATTCCAAGATGTCGAAAATGCCTTGTCAGCACGCGAAAAATTGAAGTATCAGGCGGCGCGTTTACAAGAGCAATATGATGCCGCAAGTGCCGCTGAGTCCATTTATGCTGCGCGGTATCAGTATGGCTCGACATCGATCATGGACTATTTGAATGCCCAAGAAGACACCAGAAACGCGCAAGCTTCTTTGTTGGAGAACCGCTACAACCAGTTTCTCACTCAGGTTACGCTTTACCAGTCTTTAGGAGGAACCGACGTTGCGCCGTTGTAATTAGGGGTCAGCGCACACTAGCGAAGCGCCATGCAACAAAGCCTTTTTTGAAGGTATTACTGGTCCCATGAATGGGACCAGTACTAAAAGCTTAAGTTACTTGGCAAACTTCTTGAAAGGTGCATCAACCGGGGTGTCAGCTAGGTGATTGGTGTAGTTACTCATCACTTTTTGCGCTAGACCAAGAACAATTTCAAGCAGTTGCTGCTGTCCGTAACCTGCCGCAAAGAATTTCTCTATCTGAGACTCTTCCACTACACCACGTTGACGCACCATTTGAAGCGTTGTTTCTCGTAGTGTTTCAAGTTTTTCGTCTGCCAATGGTGTTTGGTTGACGAGAGCATCAACAATCTCCTGATCCACTTTCATTGACGCCGCGATCGCACTATGAGCAGGAACGCAGTAGTGACAACCATGTTCAACGTTGATGGTTTGCCATACGACGGTCAATTCTTCTGCGTTAAATGATGTTTGTTGAAAGAGCTCATGCACAACTTGATAACCCTCAAGCAAGGTTGGCGCTTCAGCCATAACAGCATGAAGATTTGGTAGCATGCCAAACGCTTTGACTGAATTTTCAATCAGATGCTTTGATCCTTCGGGTGCGTTTTCTGCGGTATACAGTTTAAATTCTGCCATGTTTAAATCTCCTGTAATTGGATATGAGCGAATTAGGCAAGAACAGGATAGTTGATTTTGAGCGGTCGCTCAATATAAAATTGAGCATATGTTCAAAATTGATAATTGCTCATGGCGAATACAAAGAAATTCCAACGTGATGAAGTGGTGAAAGCCGCCTCGGATCTATTCTGGAAGAAAGGTTTTCATGCAACATCTACACGTGATTTGCAAGATAGCGTTAATCTGCGTCCTGGAAGTATCTATGCGACGTTTGGGTCAAAAGAGGGGCTATATTGTGAAGCGCTAAAAATGTACGTTGCGAACTTACAAGCCCTGTTTGAGTTGCATTTAGCTCAGAACACAACGGTTCTAGATGCAATAGAAGCTTTCGCGATTGATGTGGTTATCAATCAGCGAGACTCCAATCCCAGTGAAGTGTGCATGTTAGTCAAATCAGCAAGTGAATTTGCTGAGGATTTTAATGCGCTGCGCAATCAAACAAACAGCTTAGCAAACCAATTTGAATCTTTTCTTGCAAAGCTGTTTGAGCGAGCAATCGAGAATGGCGAAATTGAAGCCCAGGATACATTGCTTCTTGCTCAGTTGTTCCAGGTTCAGTTTACGGGTATACGAGCCTACTCATACCGCAGTGATGATGAAACCTTAAAGACGTTGATCTCTATTATGGTGAACAGCTTCCGCGGTAACGTACCAAAACAGAACGCTGAATGAGACTGCTCAAAGTCAACGTCTCTAAATCAACGGCTTGAAGTAAGCGAGCTCAAATAAACCCGTTATCGGGGGTCGATATCGATAAAAAATGACCACGAAGCATCGTGGTCATTTTTATGCAGATTAACTTGCAATGAACAACAACGGCTTATTAAAAGCGAAACTCTTCTAAGTTATTGCTGCTTTCTAACATTTTTTCAGCCACATAACGATGCGTTGCTGTGGTTGGGTGAGTCACATCCCAGAACACGAACTTATCTGCGCCAGATGCTGCACATTCAGAACGTAATGAGTGAGTGTACATGTAGTCAACAGAGGATGAACGGTTGATGTCTAAGCAAGGGTCGCTTGCATTTACGAAACCGTGTTCTTCTGGTGCCGAGGTTAACTTCTCAAACAGTGCGTGTGTATCAAACAATGCGATGTTGTAGCCTTGGGCTTTGTAGTACATCGCTTGTGCTTTGATGAACTCGTTCATTTTCAATACTTTCGCACGAATCGTTTCAATTTCTTCCTGTGTTGAGTATTTGAACTGTGGTGCTTTGGTTGCATCTGGCAGTGTCATCAACATGAAGTTCTTCGCGCCAGCGTCTGTTAAACGAATCAGAGCTTCAGCGTAATCCGCTTTTACTTCCGGCACGCTACGGTTGTAGTTCATGAAATCATTTAAACCAAACTCTAACGTAAACAATGTGTTAGCAGGGTTGTAGTTCTTCGCCAGCTTTGTGTAGGTTAAGTAAGAAGAAACTTGTTCGCCGACACCAGTTAGCGCGATGTATTGGTTTTCACCTGCTGCGCCACCAACTGCCCAGTTGTATAGCGGTAAGTTTTTGGCTTTAGCAACGTATTCCGTCCAAACAAAACCGTTTGAGAAGTGACCCAAGAACCAGCTATTCGGGTTAGGAAAGCGCCATTGGGACGCGTTAAAGATGTTGCCTGTATCAGACAAGCTATCGCCTAAAGCCACTACTTTGTTTATCTGATCTGGTTGCATTGCAGCATCATTGCTCCAGATCGTGTGGTTATAAGAATAACGATTGTCGGCAGCAAAAAATGTAATGTCTGCGTTCTCGTTCGCTAGATCTAGTGTTTCTTCACAACGCTGACGAATTACGTTTTGTGAGGTATTGGTGTAGAACATGTTTTTAAATGAAACAGAGCTCCACCAATAACCATCGATAGTGAAGTCACTACCATCTTGGTTTTTTGCCCATTTCCAATCGGTAGCCGCATCGTCCTTAGAGTGGCTCGTACGATACCAGCATCGAACGTACGTATAAGTTTGATTTTCTTGCGCGCTAACCACTTCAGCCGCAGAAACCATTGCTGGTGATAAAGTTGGCTCCTCTGCAATGGCGGAGGCAAGCGGAAGTAATGCAGTTAATAGTGTGATTGTTTTTTTCATCATTCACTCTTCTTGTAATGGTTATTGTTCCGAATGCGTGAATACGCTCGGCTATAACAGTATTTAGATGAGAATTTTTCTCACTAAACCTTCTAATTCTGAGTAAATGCTCAAGACAGTCAACAACTAAATATTCAATATTTCAGTTTTGGCACCACGGTCAAAAAATCCATTCAGCATAGCAATCGATTAAATGGGTGATATTTAGAATAATTACTCACTAACATTAATTTAACATTCACTTTTTGTTAATTAAGTAATTGCTTTATAAGGTTTTGTTTATGATTTTTAATGTTAACTTAAAGTGTTTGTTGAATGATCTTTTGTACAAATTTGTATATTCATGAAACAAATTGTTTGGCATTTTTGCTCTGTAAACTATAGCTGAAGCTCTCATGCAAACATCATGATGATGACTTTTCATGAGAATATAGTGAATAAAAATTAGCTCAAATAAGGAATAGGGCAAATGCACTACACAACAAGTAAAAAACAAGGCTTATTTTCGTTGTCTGCCGTAGCAATAGCACTGACCACTTCGATGTCAGCGTTTGCGGCTCCACCAATGGGATTTGATGAATCTAAGTTACCGACGAAGTACATCGTCAAATTCAAAGAAGATGCGGTCAGCCGTTCTTCAATGGGTGGTAACTCATTCTGGGGGCCACGAATCGCGCAGGAGTCTGTTCTAGAACAGGTGAAGGCACGTAAGGTGGAAAAACTGGGTAATCGCGCCATTTACAGCGTTGAATTGGATGGCGATGACTTAGAGCCGCTTCGCAACCGTAGTGATGTGGAATACGTGGAAGTCGATCCACCTCGCTATTTGCTCAGCGAAACGACCCCATGGGGATATGAAGCGGTTAATGCTCAACTGCTAGCTGACTTCAATGCGGGTAATCGCACTGTATGTATTATCGATTCAGGGTACGACATTTCGCACAACGACCTAAGCGGTAACCGCGTTGCTGGTACTAACGATAGTGGTACGGGATCATGGAGTGATCCGGGTAACAACAATGCCCACGGTACTCACGTCGCGGGTACGATTGCTGCGATTGCCAACACCGAAGGTGTAAAGGGTGTGATGCCAAACCAGAATGTGAATTTGCACATCGTGAAAGTATTTAACGAATCGGGTTGGGGTTACTCATCTGGGCTTGTTAAAGCAATCCAGACCTGTGCCGATAATGGTGCTAACGTTGTGAACATGAGCCTTGGTGGTAGTCAATCAAGCCGAACTGAGCAAAATGCACTGCAAAATATTTACGATCAAGGCGTTCTATTGATCGCCGCTGCGGGTAATGATGGCAATACAGCGCACAGCTATCCAGCTTCTTATGACTCAGTGATGTCTGTTGCGGCCGTTGATAATCAAAATGATCATGCAGCGTTCTCACAATCTACTAGTCAAGTTGAGATCTCAGGCCCGGGTGTGGCGATCTTATCAACGGTTACGGTAGGTGAAGGTAAACTTTCTGATATTACCTTGAATGGTGTCAGTCAGTTTGATCGTGGGATTGTTCCTCACAATCGTTTGATCAATAACGGTTCTTCGTATGTTCCGGATCCAATCGCGGGTTCAGTAACGGCAACGCTAGATAGCTGTGATGTATCTGGCGGTAACTTTAACTGTGGTGATATGTCGGGCAAAATTTGTTTGACTGAGCGTATTGGCAACCAGTCTTCAGGAAACTACCCTGAAGTGGATGCGGTTCAGGCTTGTTACAATGCGGGTGCGCGAGCTGCAATCGTATACAGCAACTCTGAACTACCTGGTTTACAAAACCCATTCTTGGTAGACACAAACAACGCTTATCGTATGGTTTCGGTAACGGTTGATCGTGCATTTGGTCAAGAGCTGTTGGGGTATGTTGGTCAGGAAATTACTGTTGCAACAACCTCTGGTGAAGATTACGAATACTACAATGGTACATCAATGGCGACACCGCACGTAACGGGCGTAGCTGGCTTGGTGTGGAGTTACCACCCAACCTGTACAGCAGCGCAAGTGCGTAATGCCCTAGTGAAAACTGCAACAGATATTGATGTTGCTGGTCGAGACAACCGTACTGGCCACGGCCTAGTTAATGCTGAAGCGGCGAAGCTGTTCTTGGACGCTGGCTGTAATGGACCTGATGGTGGTAGCTCTTCGGATTCTAGCTTCTCAAATACCAGCCCTGTCGCGATTCCAGATAATAAATCTTCTGGCGCAATCAGTGCAGTAGAAGTCGATCGCTCTGGTGATTCAGGCACAGTAAGTATTGACGTTGATATTAGCCACACTTACATCGGTGATCTACGAGTGACTTTAACGTCACCGACTGGTGGAGAAGTTGTACTTCACAATAATACCGGCGGCAGCGCTAACGATATAAAAAATACGTTCCAAGCGGATTTTTCTGGTTTTGAATCGCAAGGTACATGGGAACTAAAAGCGGTGGACAGTGCCAGAAGAGACACAGGCACCATCAACAGTTGGACTCTGACCTTTCAATAAGGAGTGGCTATGAAGAAGTTGACCTTACTTTCTTTGTCTGCGGTAGGCGCTACCGCACTATTGGCAATCGGACTGAGCTCAAGCAGCTTGGCAAACAATCAAGGATTTCCTCTCGTGGATGAACGCCAAGATCAAGCCGAGCAGCAACCTGCACGTTACTTTGTTAAGTATCATGAAGGAAAAGAGAGCGAAGTGAGAGCGCTTCTTCGTCAGCACAACATTGAAGTGGTCGATGCTCTGGTGAAACAACATGTGTTGATTGTGGTGGGTGAACAGGCGGAAGTCGATAAGCTCGCGGATCACGATGCGGTCGAATACACCGAGCAAGAGCCGACAAGAAAGCTGCTATCTAACGGAAGTACGTTTCAATAAACCAAACCTCCTTAAGATAGTGCCAAAAAGAAAAACGCCCCTCACGTGAGGGGCGTTTGTTTTCTTTCATGCTCCGGTTGTTCTAAAGTCAGTCGCTTGCTATGACTAGAGACTCTTTAGGATTGATGCCTATGAGCCTATTCCCGCATCAATCAAGTCAGTTATCAGCTAGTCATATTCAGACTAACTACTTAACGAACAATCAGACCCAGTAGGATACCAACAGCGCCGAAGTCTGCGTCACTAAAGGTCGTGTTAGCAAAGCCTAGGTCACCAAGTACTGGCATTAGGAATACTGGTAGGAAGGTAATCAATAGACCTTGTGCAAAAGCACCCAAGATTGCACCGCGACGACCACCTGTAGCGTTACCAAATACACCTGCCGCTGCGCCTACAAAGAAGTGTGGAACGACACCAGGGATAATCACAGTGAGACCCATCACGTAAAGTAGGAACATGCCCAAAAGACCCGCCGCAAAGCTCGATAGGAAGCCCACCAATACTGCGTTTGGTGCGTATGGGAATACAACCGGACAATCAAGCGCAGGTTTTGCGTTTGGTACTAGTTTGTCTGAGATACCTTTAAACGCTGGAACGATTTCTGCGATAACCATACGTACACCTTGAAGGATAACGTACACACCACCGGCGAATGTGATGGATTGCATCAATGCGAACATGAACCAGTGCTTACCACCACTGACTTCGCGTACAAAGTCACCGCCAGCGAAGATACACGTCACCATAAAGATGATGCCCATGGTGAACGAGATTGCCACTGGCGTATCACGTAGGAACAACAAGCTCTTAGGTACGTTCATCTCTTCAGTAGAGTGTTCTTTGTTACCGAACTTGCTGCCAATAAAGCCCGCTAGTACGTAAGAAAGGGTAGAGAAGTGACCAATCGCAACGTCGTCAGAGCCTGTTACTTGCTTCATGTACTTGTGAGCAATCGCAGGGAAGAACACCATCACAGAGCCCACAACCAGAGAGCCAAGCGCGATCAGTGGAACACCTTTCATGCCGCTAGAAGCAAGGATCGCCGCTACCATCATCGACATAAATAGTGTGTGGTGACCCGTTAGGAAGATGAATTTCCAAGGCGTGAAGCGAGCGATCAAGATGTTCACCAACATACCGAAGAACATGATCATCGCCATCTCTTTACCAAACGCTTCTTGCGCGATAGAGACGATAGCTTCGTTGTTTGGAACCACGCCAGTGATGCCAAATGCGTGTTGGAAAATCGTCGCAAAGTCACCCAGAGAAGTCACAACCAGACCCGCACCCGCGCCAAGCACGATGAAACCAAGAATGGTTTTTACCGTACCTTTAATACATTCAGTGACCGGTTTTTTCTGGGCAATTAAGCCGATTAGGGCGATGAGACCCACCAGAACCGCCGGCTCTGATAGAACATCGTTCATTAAGAAACTGAAAAATTCCATAACGCCACCTTATAGAGCGCCAAGCTCTTGAAGTGCCACAGATAGACGCTCTTTCATTGCCACTTTGTCGACCATGTTATCAAGCGCAACGATGCGTGGTTCAACGCCAAGTGCGTTCAACTGTTCAACGATGTCGTTAGTACCGATGAAGATGTCACAATCCGTACCTTTTGCAGAACCTAGATCGATATGATCCACTTCTGCGTTTACATTCAATTCTTTCACGATGCCTTTGATGCTCATTTCCATCATTAGGCTAGTACCAAGACCGTGACCGCAAACAACCATAATTTTCATAATTCAGACCTTTTCTTTTTATAGGGGTGTATGCCCATTTTTTAAGGGCACATCAGGAGTTAGTATTTTTCGATGATCGCGAGAACATCTTGTGTGTTTTGAGCGGTGCAGATGGCTTCTACATGCTCTTCATTCATAAACAACTCAGCCAGTTTAGAAATCGCATCCACGTGCGAGTTACTGTCTGTCGCGGCTAGCGTAACCAGCATTTTTACTGGATCGTTACCTTCAGAATCGAAGTTCACGCCGTTTTGAATCACCGTGATGGCAAGAGACAAACGGTTAACGCCATCTTCAGGGCGAGCGTGTGGCATCGCCATACCAGGACCTACCACGTAGTAAGGACCGAGCTCTTCGTGTGAGCGGTAAATAGCGTCCACGTAGCTTGGCTCAATCGCGCCATTTTCAATCAGTGCTTCACAGGATTTGCTCACCGCATCTTTCCAGTCAGTAGCATCAGAATGGATGCGAATCACATCAGAGGTAATCAGTTCACGTAGCATTGGATCTTTCCGGTTTGTTGTTTTGTTGATGGGTACTTTATCGATCAATTTGTCAGAAAAACCTGAGAATGATCACAAATGGTAGCGCTATCTGATAGCGCTATCATAAATTGTGATAGCGCTACCATTTTTATCAGTCATCCGAGTTTCATATGCTTGTGATCGACTTCTAATGCGCTAATATCAAAACCAATAAAACGCTGTGGTAAGATGTCGCGGCAGAAAATAGAGAACACTAAATAAGAACAATGAGCGAACCTCGCAAACGAAGAAGTACTGGCAATGTCACCTTGGCGGACGTCGCTAAAAAAGCCGGCGTAGGCACCATGACGGTGTCGCGAGCATTACGAACGCCTGAGCTAGTGTCTGACAAGCTGAGAGAAAAGATTCAACAAGTGGTTGATGAGCTCGGCTATATCCCGAATAAAGCGGCAGGGGCTTTGGCGTCTGCTGAAAGTTACTCCATCGCTCTTATCATTCCTTCCCTGTTTGAAAAAGCGTGCGCGCTTTTCTTACCGAGCTTTCAACAAGCGTTGAACAAAGCAGGTTATCAGTTGCTGCTTGGCTACAGCGACTACTCGGTAGAGCAAGAAGAGAAACTGCTTTCGACATTTCTTGAGAGCCGCCCAGCCGGAGTGGTGCTGTTTGGTAATGAACACAGCCAACGTACTAATCAGCTTTTGGAAGCCTCGAACACGCCGGTATTGGAAATTGCTGAGTTAAGTTCGAAAGCCAGTTACCTCAATATCGGTGTTGACCATTTTGAGGTGGGTAAAGCCTGTACCAAGCATGTGATTGAGCAAGGCTTCAAGAACGTGGGCTTCATTGGTGCGCGTGGGGATCACTCCACTTTGCAACGTAAGCTACACGGCTGGCAAAGCGCGATGATTGAGAACTACCTTGCGCCGGATCATTTCTTAACTACCCACGAAGCGCCATCTTCACAATTAGGTGCGGAAGGGTTGGCAAAGTTATTGCTGCGCGATTCAAGTTTGAATGCTCTGGTATGTAGCCATGAAGAAATTGCGATTGGCGCGTTGTTTGAGTGTCATCGCCGCGTGCTGAAAGTCCCGACCGATATTGCGATTATCTGTTTGGAAGGCTCTTCCATGGGTGAGCACGCCTACCCAAGTTTGACCTGTGCGGAATTCGATTACGAACGTATGGGGACGAAAGCCGCAGACAAGTTACTGCAAGCCATTAAAGGTGAGCCTGTAGAGCACGCAACGGACATGGGCTTTAAGCTTAAACGCCGAGCGAGTACTGCGATCAACTAATTTGATTTGGTTAGCGACAAAACGCGATACAAAAAACCTCTCAATGCTGAGAGGTTTTTTATGCGTGAGAATAATGATTCTCTACTAAGGACGCTCACCTGCCGCTAGGCGACGTTCGATATCTGCAACCACTTCTGGGAAGTCAGCAATGGTGTCGATGAGGTAGTGCGGCGAGCTCTTGATCAATTTTGCACGCGCTTTTTCACGAGCGGCATCAAGCGTTGCTTCGTCCGCGGCTTGGTATTCTTCAAACGTTAGACCTGCTTCGTTACCAGAAAGCAACAAACCAACGGTCCACATACCTGCGTTGTGACCTTCATCGATGCCCGGTGCGGCGTCATCCACTTTGATACACGCATTAACGTCCGTTACATTCAGCTCAATCACGTTTTTCAGTGCCATAAATGGTGCTGGGCGACCACCTTGCGGCAGGTCATCCGTTGCTACTACGTAATCCGGTTTATAGCCGTAATCCGCTGCCACTGGAATCAGTACGTCCATCACTTCGCGAGGGTAACCAGAACAAGAACCGATCTTGATGCCTTTGTCTTTCAGACCGTTCACAACTTCAATCGCATTAAGGATTGGGTCTGCATGGTCTGCCACTTTTGCTTTTTGCAGAGGCATAAATGCTGCGTAGATAGCGTCGATGTCTTCGCTGGTCATTGAGCGACCAAACTTCTCATTCCAACGCTTATCAACTGCAGGGATGCGACCCACTGCTTGGATGTGATCCCACTTACCAAGTCCCATTGGTTCACGCGCTTCTTCTAGGTCTATTTCAAAGTCAAAGCCTTGTTTGAACGCTTCCACAAAGATACTGGTTGGCGCAAAAGAGCCGAAATCGACGATAGTGCCAGCCCAGTCAAAGATCACTGCTTGAATTGGTGAGTTGCTCATGTTCAATCCTTTTTCTTGCTTGCCAGAGCGCTTGCCTACACGTTGGAACCGCGCTCTGGATAAATTGGTTTTGTTGAGGTTAGAAGTAGTTAAAGTCTTTGCACACTTTGGCGATCGCTTCTTCGAAGATCGCCAACGCTTCTGTCAGTTGTTCGCGAGTGATGATCAGCGGTGGGCTGAGTTGAATCACGTTACCTTGCGATACCTTGAAACTCACTCCGTTGTTGAGGCATTGGTACAGCACAGCTTCCGCTTCGTCATACGCGCGTGCTTTGCTTTCGTGGTCAGTGACCAGTTCAATGCCCCATAACATGCCGATGCCACGCACATCACCAATCACTGGGTACTTAGCTTTCATCTCTAGCAACTTTTCACGCATGAACTGGCTGTCAGCTTTGGCTTTATCTAGCAAGCCGTCTTGCTCAATAGCTTCCATGGTTGCCAGTGCTGCAGCACAACCGATAGGGCTTTTCTCATGAGTGTAATGGCCCATGGAGATTTGCTCGGCGGTGTTGTATTTGTCTTTGGTTACCATGGCTGCGATAGGCACTAAGCCACCACCCAAACCTTTACCGATGCAGAGCATATCTGGCTCGATGTCGTAGGCTTGGTAGGTAAACCATTCACCACTGCGACCCATGCCGTTAGGGATGTCGTCGATGATCAGCATGACATTTTGTTTGTCACAGATTTCGCGGATGCGTTTCCAATAGGCTTTACTCGGCACTTGTACGTCGGTATTACGAACTGCTTCTGCGATAAACGCGCCCACGCCACCTTCTTTCTCAATCACGTATTCGAGGTAATCGGCGTAATGCACATCGCTGCCGTCCGCGACTGGGAAAGCACCACGGTAAGATACGGCTGGTGGGATTCGCTCAACACCTGCCATTAATGGTCCCATACCTTGGCGGAAACACGCTTCGCCGCCCACTGAGATGGCATCCAACGATGCGCCGTGGAAGGAATCCCACAGAGACACCACCTTGTAGTTGCCCGTGATGTGGCGCGCTAGTTTAAGTGCCATGCCAACCGCAGATGTGCCACCCGGAGCAAACAGCACGCGATTCAATTCGCCGCCACAGATTTGGGTGAGTTTTTCGGCACATTCAATCGCAGTTTCATTGGTAAAACGACGTGGTGAAAACGGCAGTTTGGCAATTTGCTCTTGCACACGGTTAATCACATGCGGATGACCATAGCCTAGCTGATGGACGTTATTGCCATGAAAGTCCATGTACTTTTTGCCGGTGGCATCTTGGATGTAGATGCCTTCTGCTGCTTCCAAGGTATCTAAGCAAGGCGTCGACATGGCTTGATGAAGAAAGACCTCCGAATCACGCTTCAATAATGCTTGCGTGCTTTCGTCGTCCATCGATGCATTCCAAGCTTGGCGCGCTGGTGTCGTGTTGACATCGCCTTCGCTGCGGAGATGGGTCGGTTTGATATTCTGAGTCATAACGCTTTCTCAATCAGAAGGCTGCTTTACGCAACTTGCCAGTACATTGCTTTTTCAATTGCACCGATTAAGCGCTCGATATCTGCTGGGTAAACTTCGCCAATGTTGCCGATGCGGAAGCAATCTGCGTTCGATACTTTACCCGGATAAATCACGAAGCCTTGCTCTTTCAAACGCGTGTAGAACGCTTTGAATTGGTAATCACTGTGAGTTGGAGAGTAGAAAGAGGTGATGATAGGCGAGTGAAGGTCATCACTCAGTAGCGGCTCAAACCCCAAAGAACGCATACCTGCAACCAGTGTTTTCTGGTTAGTTTGGTAGCGGTTATGACGAGCCTCAATGCCGCCTTCTTGTTCCAGTTCTAGCAATGCTTGATAGAAAGCGCGAACTGTGTGCGTTGGAGACGTGAAACGCCATTTGCCGTGGTTCACTTCCATACAGTGCCACTGGTCGTAAAGATCAAGGCTCAAAGAACGCGCCTGACCTTGGCACTTTTCTAGCTCAGTTTGTTTCGCAATCACAAAGCCAAAACCCGGTACGCCTTGAATACATTTGTTTGCAGAGCTGATCATAAAATCGATGCCTAGCTCTGCGATATCGATAGGAATGCCACCAAAGCTCGACATGGCATCGAGAATCACGACTTTACCGTGTGCTTTTGCCGCAGAAGCAAATGCCTCAATTGGATTCAGCATGCCAGTGGTTGTCTCACAGTGAACAATCGCCACGTGTGTGATCGCAGGATCCGATGCCAATGCAGTTTCCACCTCGTTCAAGTGTGGCTGTGATGTTTCGCCTGGGGAAACTACATGGCATGGAATATTTAGGTAATCAGCGATCTGAGCGATACGCGCACCGTAAGCACCGTTGTCGACAACCAACAATTTTCCATCTTTGCCAATGGCACTGCCAATCGTTGCTTCTACTGATGCGGTGCCGCTACCTTGCATTAGTACGCTGGTGTAGCCGTCTTGCTCCGTCGCCAGTTTTACAAGCTTAGTGCGGATCACTTCTACAATGTCTTTGTTGTATTCATCATCCCAAGTACACCAGTCTTTTAGCATGGCTTCACGTACTGTTTCAGAAGTAGATAGAGGACCTGGAGTCAGTAGTAGGTATTCGTTTTTCATCTCGATTTCCATCAGAATAGGCTAATTGGTCTACGCCAAATTTCGAGTTCACTCTAGCGAGGAAGAAAAGGGCAGTAAATAGGCGAATGTCCAATTTCATAAAACTTTAATATCCAGAAAATGGCGGATCAATTGAACGATTATTCATCGCAAATTTTCGTAAAACTGCCATTTAATGGTCATGATTTCGTCACAAAGACTCAGTAGGGTGTATATCGTCAACTGGTACAGACCAAATGAAAACTTAGCCAAATTAACTGGAGAAAATGATGGAAAACCGTTTGATGAAAGGATCGCTGGCTGCACTTGTCTCTCTGCTAGCTACGAATGCAATGGCAGCACAGGAAGTCACGGTTTACACCGCTTTCGAAACTGACATTCTTGCGAAATACAAGTCTGCGTTTGAGAAAGATAACCCAGATATCAAGATTAAGTGGGTTCGCGATTCCACTGGTATCATGACGGCGAAATTGCTGGCAGAGAAGAACAACCCTCAAGCGGAAGTGGTTTGGGGTCTTGCTGGCTCGTCAATGGCACTGCTTAAAGATGAAGGTCTTCTTAAGCCTTACACACCAAAAGGTTTGGAAGAGCTGCACGCGAACCTAAACGACCCTCAATCAAACCAAGCTTGGTTCGGTAACGATGCATTCTTTAACGCAGTTTGTTTCAACGAAGCGGTAGCGAAACAACTTAACCTACCGAAACCAACGTCTTGGGAAGACCTAACGAAGCCGGTTTACAAAGGTCACATTGCAATGCCGAACCCAGCGTCTTCAGGCACTGGCTACATGCAGGTTTCTGCTTGGCTACAAAACATGGGTGAAGATCAGGCATGGAATTACATGCGTGACTTAGACAAGAACATTGCACACTACACGCACTCTGGCTCTAAGCCATGTGTTCAAGCGGGTATGGGTGAAGTGGCTATCGGTATCTCGATGGCAAGCCGCGGCGCGAAGCTGAAAACACAAGGTGCACCACTAGCGGTGATCACACCAAAAGGCATCGGCTGGGAATCAGAAGCCGTTGGTCTAGTAAAAGAGTCTGATGCAGCGAAACGTGTTGTCGACTGGTCAATCTCTAAAGCAGCAAACGAGCTTTACGTAGAAATGTACCCAGTGGTTGCACATAAAGAAGTGAAAGCGACTGTGTCTAACTTCCCGAACGTTCAAGAGAACATGGCGAAGATGGACTTCGCGCAAATGGGCAGCAAGCGTGCAGAGATTCTAGCGGCTTGGTCTGAAAAGTTTGACACGAAATCAGAGCCAAAGTCTTAATTGAATTTGCTTTGAGTTGAATACTGAAATCCACCTCGGTTGAGGTGGATTTTTTGTTTTCTCTGTTATTTCAAAGTTTGCTGAAAGTAGATTCCTAGTCTCACCTAGGTTCGCTGGAATGACGAACTTAAGAAAGTCGGGAATCTCTAATTACCACTTAAACAAACCCTATCTCCCTTCATCTATTTGTCATCTTCTGGCTATAAATTTGTCATTGGAACGTAACACTCCAAAATTAAAGTTGGTATATACCATTTGGAGCGTGTGTTATGTCAACTAACCAACATTACCTAAATATCGAAGATGTAGTGAAGCAATTCGGACAGTTCACTGCATTAAAGCAAATCTCACTGGCGATCGAAAAAGGCGAGTTCGTTTGTTTTTTAGGCCCTTCTGGCTGCGGTAAAACTACGTTATTACGTGCCATTGCAGGTTTAGATCTACCTACTTCTGGCGCGATTTTTCAAAACGGCCAAGAGACCACATTTCTACCACCAGAAAAGCGTGATTTCGGCATTGTGTTTCAGTCTTACGCGCTGTTTCCAAACCTCACCGTACAAGAGAACATTGCGGTGGGTTTGAAAAACCAAGGTATGTCAACCAAAGAGGCGCTGGAGAAAGTAGAGCAGTGGCTCGAAACGATAGGCTTACCAACCTCAGGGCAGAAGTTTCCTAACCAGTTGTCGGGCGGTCAGCAACAACGTGTGGCGTTAGCGCGAGCGCTTGCTTTATCTCCGGGACTGCTTCTTCTTGATGAACCTTTATCTGCGTTGGATGCGAAAGTACGTGTTCACTTACGTGATGAAATTTGTAAGCTGCAACGCAAGCTTGGCATCACTACCATCATGGTTACGCACGATCAGGACGAAGCGTTGTCGATGGCGGATCGTATCGTGGTAATGAACCATGGTGTGATTGAGCAAGTAGGCACACCTCAAGAGATCTACCAACAACCAGCCACGCGCTTTGTTGCTGAGTTTGTCGGCAGCATGAACTTTATTGAAACCTCAGTAGCTACGGACTCCCAAGTGCGCATTGCGGAAACCCTAATGCCAGCGCCAAGCTTGACCAATCGTAAGATCCAACGTGGTGATCGCTTCGACCTTGCGGTGCGTCCTGAAAGCATCAAGTTCGTTGAAAACTACACCAACTCTTTACCAGTGCGAGTTACCGCAACCGAGTTTCTGGGGGCGTTTTTCCGTATTGATTGCGTATTGCAAAACGACAGCTCAACGAAAACCATCGTCGTGGATGTGCCTGTGGAAACGGTTCAAAAACTCAATATCAAAGCGGGCGATGTACGTTACATCCAGTTTGCTGAAGAAGGGCTGCATGGTTACGCCGTGCCCTCGGTTGATAAAGCGCTAGCAGCGTAGGTGTAAACATGGATGCGAAGACAATGACGATGAATAGCCTGACCACACAAGACAAAGCAAAACCCTTACTCGGACGTGTCAGCCGTGACAACCTTGTGTTGTTTGGTTTGCTCGCTGGCTTGTCGACCATGATGGTGCTCTTCATCTTAATGCCGCTTTGGGCCATGTTGACCAAGAGTGTGCAAAATGCCAATGGCGAATTTGTCGGATTGGCAAACTTTGCGACGTACTTTTCTTCTTCAAGCTTGTGGGTGTCGGTGGGCAACACTTTCACTCTGGGCGTGATAGTGACCTCGGTAGTGGGTGTGCTTGCGTTTGGCTATGCCTATGCGCTGACTCGTTCATGCATGCCGTTTAAAGGTTTGTTCCAAATCCTAGGTACTGCGCCGATTCTCGCGCCTTCGTTGTTACCAGCGATCAGTTTGATTTTCCTTTTCGGTAATCAAGGCATTGCCAAAGAGATGCTGTTAGGAAACTCGATTTACGGCGTGATTGGTATCTCGATGGGTTTGATTTTCTGGACCTTCCCTCATGCATTGATGATTTTGACTACTTCGCTGCGTACTTCAGATGCCCGTTTGTATGAAGCAGCCCGCGCACTGAAAACTTCACCCATCAAAACCTTCTTTATGGTGACGTTACCTGCGGCGAAATACGGTTTGATCAGTACGCTTATCGTGGTCTTTACGCTGGTTATCACGGACTTTGGTGTGCCGAAAGTGATTGGTGGAAGCTACAACGTCCTGGCGACTGACATCTTCAAGCAAGTTGTGGGACAACAAAACTTTGCCATGGGTGCGGTGACCAGCATTATGTTGTTATTCCCTGCGGTAATGGCATTTGGTGCAGATCGCTGGGTACAGAAAAAACAAAAGAGCTTATTCGACACACGTTCAGTGCCTTATCAGCCAGAACCCAACAAAGCGCGCGACAGCATCTGTTTGGTTTACTGCAGCATCATTTCTATTGCAGTGCTGGCTGTGCTTGGCATGGCGGTGTATGGCTCGTTAGTGACGTTCTGGCCTTGGAACAAAGCGCTGACGCTAAACAACTACAACTTTGCTGAAATGAGCACTTACGGTTGGAGCCCATTCTTCAATTCGCTAACGCTGGCAGGCTGGACGGCAGTGATCGGTACAGCCATTATCTTTGTCGGTGCTTACTGCATTGAGAAAGGGCGTGCGTTTGGTCCAATTCGTCAGGTGATGCAAATGCTCAGCGTGGTGCCAATGGCAGTTCCGGGTATGGTGCTTGGCTTGGGTTACATCTTTTACTTCAACGATGCGAACAATCCTCTGAACGTACTTTATGGCACCATGGCATTCTTGGTAATTAACACGGTAGTGCATTACTACACAGTGGGTCACATGACCGCCCTGACAGCGCTAAAGCAGTTGCCATCGGAGATTGAAGCCACGGCGGCATCGGTGAAGCTTCCTCAATACAAGTTGTTCTTTAAAGTGACATTACCTGTGTGCTTACCTACGATTTTGGACATTGCGACTTACTTGTTTGTTAATGCATTGACCACCACTTCTGCGGTAGTATTCCTTTACTCAACCGATACGATTCCGGCTTCGGTCTCGATTCTGAATATGGACGATGCAGGTCAAACTGGCGCTGCAGCGGCAATGGCTGTGATGATCATGATTGCTGCCGCAATTGCGAAGATTGTTCAGATGACTTTGGGTAAATTGTTAGAGAATCGCACACAAGCTTGGCGCAAAAGATAAGGACACTTCGTGCAATACGTAAAAATTAAAGATTCGATTGTTGAACAGATTGAAGCGGGCATGTTATCGCCGCGTCAAAAACTGCCAGCAGAGCGTAAGTTGGCGGAGTCGTTCGATACTACACGCGTCACTCTGCGTGAAGCTTTATCACTGCTAGAAGCGGAAGGTCGAATCTATCGCGAAGATCGCCGAGGTTGGTTTATCTCACCTGAGCCATTGCGTTACGATCCAACCCAAACTCTGAACTTCCCGAACATGGCGAAAGCGCAAAATCGTGTGCCAAAAACGGAGTTGGTCGCAGCAAAAGGGACGTTGGCAAACAAACAAGCCGCGCGCTTGCTGGACTTGCAGCCTTTCTCGGATGTGTATCGAGTTGACCGTGTGCGATACCTTGAAGATAGACCTGTGGTATTCGTAACAAACTACATTCGCCCAGAGCTGTTTCCGAACCTGTTGGACTACGATTTATCAAATTCACTGACGGACATTTATCGCGATCATTATGGCGTAACGTATCAAAAGATTCGCTACCGCATTTCAACCAGCACTTTGTTGGGTGAAATGGCTCAGGCACTGCGCGCGACAGCTGGCACGCCAGCGATGGTGGTGGAGCGCATCAACTACAACCAGCACGGTGAGTTGATTGATTGCGATATCGAGTATTGGCGACACGATGCCATCAGCATTGAATCTCTGGCGGAACTCAATCGTTAAGTGGATTTTCTCATTATCTAAGGCTCCATCTCGGAGCCTTTACTTTATTCAGACAGGAACATTGAAATGGATTTGTTGGCGATTGGTCTCGTCGTTTTTTCTGCTGTTCTCCATGCGGGCTGGAATATCCTTGGTAAAAGCAACTCAGGCTCTGGACTCGCGTTTACTATGGCGGCCAGCTTCTCGGCCTGTGCCATTCTTACCCCTTATTTGATTTGGTATTTGGCGACCATTGGCTGGACATCATTACCGAGTGAATTTTGGGGATTGCTGTTCATTAGCGGCATTTCACAAATGGTTTATTTGGTCGGTTTGATTGTCGCTTATAAGCACGCTGATGTGGGGGTGGTTTATCCGATTGCTCGGGCACTGCCTGTGATGATGGTCGGCGCAATCAGTGTTGCATTGGGGCATGAATTATCCAGTCAGCAGTGGCTTGGATTCTTGCTGATTACCCTTGGTTGTATGCTGGTACCACTGACGAATTTTCGTCAGATGACATTGGGCTCTTATTTGAACGTTGGTGTGTTCTGGGCATTGATTGCCGCAATAGGCACAACGGGTTACTCGGTGGTCGACAAAGAAGCGCTGAGTTTACTCACAGGACAAGCATCAGAGATCTTGAATGATCAGTACAGTGCGATCTTCTACTTGGGCGTGCAGTTTTGGGCAATTGGTATTCCTGCTCTTGTGTGGTGCTTAATTACGGGCAAACCAGATGAGATTAAGACAGCGTGGCAGATCCGCAAAACAGCTAGCATGGCAGGGGTAATGATGGCATCTACCTACGGCTTGGTGTTGTTTGCGATGACCATGACAGACAACGTGAGTTTGGTGGTGGCACTAAGGCAAATCAGCATCGTGTTTGGGTTGTTTATGGGGATTTGGTTTCTGTCTGAGAAATGGTATCTCACTCGGGGTATTGGGGTTACTTCGATTCTGGTGGGGATTATTCTTGCGTTGACGAACTGACTCATATTGATGAAAGAAAAAGGCAGCGACTCAGGCCGTCGCTGCCTTTTTCTTTTTGAGTTTTTGGGGAAGGGGTAGGAGTATAAGGGACGTCAGAAACGCAGTTGTGCGCCGAACATCACGCCGCTAGAGTCAAAATCGCTGTTTTTTGAGTACACATATTCTGCATTCAAACCAAAGTGTTTATAGCTCCAGCCGATACCGCCAGCCGCTTCACCTCCGACACTTGAGTGTTCGATGTTCTTGCTCTGACCGTTCACTTTATAAGTGTATTCGAGAGTGTAGAGAGTGACACCTGCCTTGCCGTACAGTTCGAAACCTGAACCCAGAGGATAGCTAGCATAGCCACTCAAGCGAGGTCCGGAGAAGCTCGTATCGGTGACTTCTGAAATCGGACTCACGAGTATCGAGCCGATACCGTCAAACGCGCCTTTATAACCTGCTTCGATACCAAAGTTATGTGTTGGCATGTAGCGGTAATATATTTCACCTAAGAACATGTCGCCTGATTCTTTGCTTGTCGGAGCATCGTAGTTCACATCGCCATAGCCAATGTTTGTACCTATGATGTGCTCACTGGTTTCTGCGTTGGCTGACAAAGAAAAAGCCGACAACACTAAAGCAGTAATGAATGAATAACGCATGAACGCTTCTCCTTAGCTTTTAGCTTGCTCGCCTTTTAATATTTGTTCGAAAGTGATCTTGGTGTTGTCTAGCCATTCATAACGGCGACGATACATCGAACGCTTAGAGCGCGACATGCCTTCGATATCTCGACGGGGTGCATTTACATCAATTGAGTAAAAATGACGATTGTATTCGGTGCCGCCCAATTCTTGCCAGAGTGCATCGTAATCCGTTTTGATTCGCCCTTTGCTGTAGCGCTTAGCTGCGTAAGTATGGGACTGCGTTTTCACTGCTAGAATCGTATTTACTTCCCAAATTTGTGCGAGCAAAGTGAGCAAGCTCACCATCAAGCTTTTTGGTCTCTGTCCGTAAAGCTTACGAGTTAGCTTTTTAATTTTCGCGTTGTTTTCTTCACTGCTTCGCGGTCCTTGTAAGCCGCCAATCATAATGCTGCGTCCAGATTCGATGTGACCTAGCGTAAAAGAGAGCGTGTAGAAGTTGCCATCTTCAGCGCTGTGCAGCACTAGGCTCATGTCGCCTTCTTTTTGATAACGTGCTTCGTATACTAATCTCACCGAGTACAGTATTTCGTCAATTTCAAAAGAGGCTAATGTTAGGCCTTTCGAGTCTGTGTAGATTTCTTCGATTGTTTGTTTAGAAAACAGTTCTGAAATCGTTTTGTAGTGATCAACCACCAAGTTAGAACGATCGAACGCTGAGTTGTTTTTGATGATATACGGACGAAACGGCTTCTCTAAAAATCGATGCGTACGTGTACAAAGCAACTCTAACAATGACGATTCAATATTGTCTGAAAGGTGCTTAAACGCACGTTTGTAATAAAGCGCACGTAAGATGAACTTAGCTCTGTAGGTCCAAATTGGCTTGTAGACATCAGCATAATCATCTGAGTAAATCGATTTGCTATGGTAAAAAATGGATTTGTTCGCGGTCATTTTCACTCCAGATTAACTTGTGCTCAATAGCGACAATTAAGAACCGACGGACGAGCAGCGAAGAACCCGAAAAGGAGGAATGCAAAGCACGACTGAAAAGAGGTGGTTTTTGCTGTGTCCGACGTTTGTGTAAGGTTTTGAACAGTGTTCTTTTGCTGGAATTCTAAGAGAAAATTGACCTTAGGTATTGTATGGTTTGGTAAGGAAGTGTCAGGTTGAAACCCATTGTTCAAAAGGAAGAAAATGCGAATGTCGGCTGAATATGACGTTGAGTTGCTAAGTTAATGTGAAATAAGTTGAACGAAAATTGAACATTATTTGAAATTGTTTTGACGTGTTTTAGGTCTTTATACGTACCTTATAAGTATCGAGCCAATTTTGGCCCGATGTAAAGGTAAGTAAGGAGAGGTTTATGAAACGCTTAACAACTTTAGCAAGTACGATTGCTCTGATTGCTGCACCTTCTATGGCTCTTGCTGGTGGTTATCAGTGGACAAACGATACCGAAACTATCCATGGCGACGTAATGGATAGCAAACAAGCGGCTTATGAAATGGGCCGAGACATGATCCAAAGCTACCAAAATAAATCATCTGGACAACTCCGTGATGAGTTTACGAGCCTTACAACGTATGTTGATCGCCAATCGTTTTCTATCACTGACTCAAAAGTCATGGTAAATGAGTTCTTGCAAAGTGACGGGCAAGTTGTTTACCAGCCTATTCTCAATGTTCAATACGAGTACCGCATGCGTGAACCTGGTAATCGTTAATTAATTTATTCGCTAGCATTTATAACTCTATTGCCTATTTAATCCTTGTTGTGAATTCGTTTTATTATTTTTGGGGAGCATTTGCTCCCCTTTTTATTATTAAATATATATTCCTGATGAATGTGTGTCTTAAATGTAATATCTCGTAAGAACCTATCTCAATAGGTGTTGCCTGAGTTAAATCAACACCTATTGAAAACACTGTAAATGAGTTCAACACAATACCTAATCTTCGATGCGCTCTGGGAAAAAATAGAGCCATTGTTGCCCGCTCACAAGACTAACCATCCTCTCGGTACGCATTGAAAACGAGTCGATAATCGTGATGCGATGAATGGCATTCTTTTTGTTCTCAGAACTAGTTGTCAATGGAATGCGCTTAACACAACGGGTATTTGTACCTCTAGCTCTGCGCATCGTAGCTTTCAATAGTGGTGAGATGCAGGCGTTTTTGAGCTATTTTGGCAAAATGGTCTGATTTACGAGGGTGTTGATTGGCGTTCTAGATCAATGGCTGCCAAACTAAAGCACCTTTTGCTGGCTATGAGCGACAATCCTTTTGATTCTTAGCACTGTTCATACCGACCACAAACCAGAATGAAACTGCTCAACTCTTTCGCTGGCTCTGTTTCGCTGACTTAACATCACCGCCTTGCCACTATTTTCTGTTATAGTGCTGATACCATAAACAACAATTACACCAGTTAATGAGAAAAATTATCTTACCGCTTGTCATGGTTGGATTTTTTGCACTTCCCACTGCGCTTAAAGCCAATACGGAAAACAATGCATGCAACGATACAACCACTGCTAAAACGCGAGCACTATTTTTAAAGCATTATCAGAAAAAAGATTACACAGCAGCCTACTACGCAGCTTATCTTTATGCTGATAGTTGCCCAGCTTTGTTTTCGGCGCATTCACCGTCAGTAGAAACACTATGGCTGCTTAGCGACTATTCTCTCGCGGCATCACGGAGCGATAATCAAAAAGCATGTGACGACATAGCCTCCCTTGTTAAGGCCGATACGTTACAGAAACATTCCCGTATCGCCCAAGCAATACAAACCAACCTTGGCCTATGTTCACTTAAGCAAACCGAATCACGGATTGATACACGGCTTACTCGCTCAAGTTGTGCTTTTGACAAAAACTTCCTTTCCGTGCCGGCATCTTGGCAAGGCAAAGTCGCAAATCATGACTCGATAGAATGTATTGGCCCCAAAACATTAACACAAGGGACATCACTAACCTTACTAAAGGCGGACACCGAAAATAAAGCAATTCGCATTCCCTTCGACGGTGTTATACCCAACGATGGCAAGACCCGTCTTCTCTTCCTTGGCGACGAACGCTCTATGATGGTTGCCTATGTCTTTAACACAGAAGGCCCCCTGCAACCCCAATCCGTTAACAAACGTACCGAATACTATTCATTACGCGCTTATCAAACCAACGAAACAACGCAACAGCAAGTCGCACAGCTCAATACCGGTATGGTACAGAGCAAAAGCGACAATGATTACTCACCGGAACACCTTACTGAGCTAGAAAAAACAATAACGACAGATTTTACCGTCGACCCATACAACTGGTGGGGACATAAAGCGCTCATCGACATCAATGAAATGGCTAGTGAGGAAAACTTCCTTGTCGCTCAATATAAGGATCGTATTGAGCTAATTTATAATCTTGGCAATGATATAAAGACGCTTGATTTGCTAACGGGTAACAAAAAGACCGTATTCACAGCACCTGAACAGGTCTATGTCCATAGTATCGAAGAATCACTGCTGTATATAAAAAACAAACAGGATGATTATTTTGAGCTAGATCTCACTGCAGCATCCCCCTCTCTGGTACAGGTTCCCTATGTGCCACCTCCGCACAAAGGACGCTATTCGTCCGTACCGCTAGTATCAGCCGACCAACAAAGTCAAATAAGCAGCGATGACGGCCAATTACTCGTTGAAAGCCCCTACCATAAAAGCATTCTGATTAATGATCACTACGAAAACTGGGTGATCAATAACCTTTCTTGGGGGGGCGATAGTTATGAAATCTATTTTGATAACTCATCAGCCTATGCCTGCATCTGGCGAGTTGATTTACTCAACCGTAAAATCGAACGAGTTATTCCGATAGAAGCTGCCGTTGAGCCCTATGGATTTCGTGTTGGCAATGTCCCTTATGTGGTGTATGTCGATAGAGACAAAGACAAACTCTATTTAGCGACCCCCATGTAATAATCAATCGTCGACTTCCCAAGTGATATCGCAGCCCTCGAGCTAAGAACCTATCTCAATAGGTGTTGCCTGAGCTAAATCAACACCTATTGAAAATACTGTAAATGAGTTCAACATAATACCTGATCTTTAATGTGCTCTGGGAAAAATTGAGCCATTGTTGCCCGTTCATAAGACTAACCATCCTTCGGTACGCATCGAAAACGAGTCGATAATAGTGATGCGATGAACGGCATTCTTTTTGTCTTTAGAACTGGTTGTCAGTGGAATGCGCTTAACGCAACGGGCATTTGTACCTCTAGCTTCGCACATCGTCGCTTTCAAGAGTGGCGAGATGCAGGCGTTTTTGAGCGATTTTGGCAAAATGGCATGATTTACGTTGGTGTTGATTGGCGCTCTATATCAATGGATGGCTGCCAAACTAAAGTGCCTTTATCTGGCTCAAAAAAACAGCAAAGAACCCAAAAACAAGGCATAAAACGCAGTTTGTTGACGGATGCGAATGGATTGCCACTTGCTGTAGTCAGCGTGGTGCCAACGTTCACGATATCAAATGGGTACTTCAAACTTTAGATGCATTAGAAAGCTATCGACCACCTTTACAAGCGCCACTGTATCTCGACAGAGGTTACATGATGAACTGGTTACTTTGAACTACATCCCTCATGTTCAATCACGAGAAGAAGAGGCAGCTAGCTTAAAACAATCGGATGATTTTAAGGCTCATAGTTGGGTAGTGGAGCGAACCCATAGCTGGTTAAACCATTATCGTAGATTGCTTGTTCGTTGGGATAAGAAATAGAAAACTACGAGGCCATGTCGCATTTTGCTTGTGGCCTCATTGTTTGGAATAAACCCCTTTTGGGATAGGATCTAAATATTTTCTAATGCTCAGCGTAAGTTTTTCTAGCTCGTTGAATATTCGGTAGGTTTGTAAAGTGGTGACAAAGCACGGTTGTGTGCGTCACTTCTACAAAGGATACCCGATGACACATCATTCATATTGGTTCAAGCAGGCAATTGAAGCTGAGCAACCAGAAACGCCACAACCGTTACAGCAGAACATTAATACTGACGTTGCGATTGTTGGTGGCGGATACACCGGACTTTGGACCGCGATTATGATTAAGCAGCAATCTCCGGAAAAAAAGGTAGTCGTGATTGAAAAAGGCCTTTGTGGCAGTGGTGCATCGGGCGCAAACGGCGGTTGTATGCTGACTTGGTCTACCAAGTTTCCGACATTGAAACGGTTATTCGGTGAAGAACATGCTGCTTGGTTAGTAAAAGAGTCGGAACAAGCAGTGCTCGAGATTGACGACTTTTGTCAGCAGCACAACATCGATGCGCACTTATCGTTGAAAGGGGTTTATTACACTGCAACCAATCAGGCTCAAACTGGGGGAATGCAGCCAGTTGTGGACGAGTTAAAGCGATTAGAAGTGAACAGTTGGCGTCGTTGCTCGGTGGAGGAACTGCGTGCCAATGCGGGTTCACCTCGACATATAGAAGGCTTTCACTCTCCAGTTGCAGCCAGCGTTCAACCTGCATTATTAGCGAGAGGGTTACGCCGTGTTGCTATTGATCTGGGTGTAGAAGTTTATGAGGACACGCCGATGACGCGTCTAGATTATGGAAAACCTGCCATTGTCTGTACACCTAAAGGAAACATTCAAGCGCAGCAGGTGGTATTGGCATTAAATGCATGGATGGTGGAGCAGTTTAAACAGTTCAAAAACAGTATCGTGGTGGTCTCTTCCGACATGGTGATCACCAGGCCGCTTGGTGACGCACTACCTCTATCTGGTTGGCAGGCAGGTTCTAGCGTGTTGGATTCACGTATCTTCGTCCACTATTACCGAGATACGCCAGATGGCCGTTTGATGTTGGGGAAAGGCGGCAATCAGTTTTCTTTCAATAACCAAGTTGACGCAATGTTTAACAAGCCAACACGCTACCAAGGTCTACTGCGCAAGTCGTTCGATAAGTTGTTTCCTCATTTGAGAGGGGAGGAGTTTGCTTATTCATGGACGGGGGGCTCTGATCGTTCTGCTACTGGTTTCCCTTTTTTCGGCGAGCTAGATAAACAGAGCAATATCTTTTACGGATTTGGTTATTCAGGCAATGGTGTAGCGCAGACTCGAATGGGCGGAAAGATCCTATCTTCATTGATATTGGGAATCGATAACGAGTGGACGAACAGTGGTTTAGCCAAAGGACCGTTGGGGTGTTTCCCGCCAGAACCGCTTCGCTGGACCGGGGCTATGATAGTGCGCAACGCGGTACGTCGCAAAGAGGAAGCAGAAGATAACGAGCAGACGCCATTCATCTGGGATAAGTGGCTAGCAAAACTCGCGGGACCAGCAGGCAAAGCGGATAAGCTTGACTAAACTGAAGACTTTAGCCACAAACGAGACAGTTTGCAGTGAAAGTCATTGGGGCGCGATGAAGCCTTGTGTTAGCCTCTGTCTTTCAAGCTCAGATTTAAAAGGTGAGTCATAAAATGAAAGTATTCAGCAACTTCGATAGCGGCAGCATTCACGTAGTGAAAGCGGACGACAAAAACGACATCCAACTCAAAATTCCTAACGACAATATGTCGGAATTCTACCAGTGGTTCCACTTCCGTCTTGAGACAGAAGCTGAGCAATCGCACACCATCAAATTGCTTGATTTGGCTAAATCGGCTTATCCAGAAGGATGGCAAGGTTACGATGTGGTTGCGTCTTACGATCGTGAAGAATGGTTCCGAGTACCGGCAGAGTTCGATGGCGACACGCTGACTTTCACTGTAATCCCTGAGCGCAGCTCAATTTACTTCGCGTACTTTGCGCCATACACGTACGATCGTCATTTAGACTTGTTACACATGGCACAAAGCGCGCACCACTGCCAACTTGAAACACTAGGCCACACATTAGACGGCAACGACATGAGCTTGCTTACTTTCGGTGAGCCAGAAGAAGGTAAAAAGAAAATCTGGATGATTGCACGTCAGCACCCAGGTGAGACAATGGCGGAATGGTTCATGGAAGGTATGATCCAACGTCTGTTAGATGAAAACGACACGGTTGCGCGTGCATTGCTTGAAAAAGCGGTGCTTTACGTCGTACCAAACATGAACCCAGACGGTGGTATTCGCGGTCACTTGCGTACCAACGCAGTAGGCGTAAACCTAAATCGTGAATGGCAAACGCCATCAATGGAAAAGAGCCCAGAAGTCTACCTTGTGCGTCAGCGCATGCTGGAAACGGGTGTTGACATGTTTTTAGATATTCATGGCGATGAAGCGATTCCGTATAACTTCGTCGCTGGCTCAGAAGGTATTCCTTCTTACGATGAAAATCTTGCCGCTTTAGAGACATCATTTAAGCAAGCGTTACTGACTATTACGCCAGAGTTCCAAGATGAGATTGGTTACGATAAAGATGAGCCTGGTAAAGCGAATTTGACGGTCGGTTCAAATTGGGTTGCAGAGCAGTTCAAATGCTTGTCTTACACAATCGAAATGCCATTTAAAGATAACAACAATCACCCAGATCCACTTTACGGTTGGTCTCCTGAGCGTAGTGTTTTGTTTGGGCAAGATGTATTAGCTGCAACGTTAACCGTAGCGGATAAAATTTAGCTCGACGAGTTAACGCTTTTTCATTATTTCGAAAACAGCTCATTTAAATGAGCTGTTTTTTTGTGCTCTCCAGATCCACGCTCCCCTGTAAAAATTTGTTGCCATTCACAAGCTTAAATGATGATTCTTAAATTTGAGAAAGTGGCTTTTTATGGTGATTTGCGTCACAGAAAGTTGGCTTCTTTGTGATATTCTCCGCAACGAATTGACTATGGCTAAACCAACGCAACGAACTTTATTTTTCGGTTGGGTATGCGGATGAAGCTCATGAATAGATGGTCTTGAGGTTACCTTTTTCCGTTTTACGTCATTGGCGTTTGAATATCATTTTTGATTCTTTCCTACGCTATTTAGCTATTTCTATTCGAAGAAAAGAGAAAGTTACGGCTTCATATTTTACGGCAGTATGCTGCCGCGATGTGTTGCTTTGTGTACAAGAAAAAGGAAAAGAATAATGAAAAAAATCGCTATAGCAGTGGCTACTGTACTTGCTGGTGGTGTGATCTCAAACGTTGCACTTGCTGACACTTACATGGGCGGTAAAGTAGGTTACAACTCTCTAAACGATGCGTGTTACCTGAACGAACCTTGTGACGACGACAGTTTTGCAGCATCTATGCACTTAGGCTACAGCTTCAACAAGTACGTTGCGGCAGAGTATGGTGTTGATTACCTTGGTGACTTCACTGCAAACTTTAAAAAGCCTGGCCTAAACACCGTTGATGGTGATCTTTGGGCATTGACGCTTGCTCCTAAATTTAACCTACCACTAACGGATTCTTGGAATCTATTCGCGAAAGTTGGTGCTGCATACATGATGGCTGGTGACGAGAAAGATTTCGTACCAACTGGCTCTCTGGGTGCTGAATACCAAATCAACTACAACTGGAGCCTACGTGCTGAATACCAACGCTACCAAGATATGTCTGATGATGTAATTGAAGACATGGATTCAGATTTCTTCGGTATCGGTTTCAACTACAAGTTTGGTTCTGAGCCAGTCGTTCAAGAAAAAGCCGTTGAAGAGGTGGTAGAAGCACGTCCTGCAACACGCATTGTAGATCACGTTTACCCTGCTCAAACAACAGCGACAGTACAATTCGACTTAGAAAGTGCAGAAGTGAAAGACGCGTCGAACCTTTCTGGTACCGTTGATTTGATGAATACTTACCCACAAGCTCAAGTTGAGATCACGGGTTACAGCGATACGACAGGTTCTGCTGCTTACAACAAGCAACTCACAGAAAAACGTGCGAAAGCCGTTGCTGACGAGTTCCAAGCAAAAGGTATTGCGGCTGAGCGTATGACAGTGAAAGGCATGGGTGAAGCTAACCCAGTAGCAAGCAACGAGACACGTCAAGGTCGTCAAATGAACCGTCGTGTTGAAGTGGTTGTTCCTGCGTTTGAATACCAAACAACTGAAAAAGCAGAATAATTCCTGCTTAAGATAAAGTTCCAAAAGCCAGCGTGTATCACGCTGGCTTTTTTGATCCCGCTTAACTAACTAAGTAGTTGTGTAGAAACATAGTTATATCGGGACGCTTTGACATGTGCTCAACATACGTAAACTCAGCACCTTCATCAATTTGTCATCACCAGTTCATAGCATGACAGCCAAGTGTTTGGGAGAATGATATGCAAAGTTTACCGCCGCTCAATTTGCTCCGAGCTTTTGAAGCCACGGCTCGACTACAGAGTTTTACAAAAGCTGCAGAGGAGCTAAATGTGACTCGTGCGGCCGTAAGCCAACAGGTGAAATCGCTAGAGTCACAGCTCAATGCGACGTTATTCGAGCGTAAGGGCACTCACCTTACGCTGACCTGCTCCGCGCAAGAATACTGGCCAGTGGTTAATCATGTGCTTCAAACATTATCGACCACGACGCAGCATTTATTTACTCGTCCCAAGAATACGCAAGTTAACTTACATGTCGCTCACAGCTTTTGCTCTCAATGGTTAATGCCAAGATTGGCTGATTTTCAGCGACAATTCCCAGACATCTCCTTTAAAATCTCGACTACTGCTAGTACAGTTCCAAGCGCCAGTGCGATTGCGGATATCGAAATTATTAACGGAGATGGAGATTGGCAAGAGCAAGAAGCCATACGATTAACCCAAGAAAACTGGATCGTTGTCGCAAGCCCGGGCTTTATGCATTTAAACCCGATAAATGACCTCTCGCAGTTAGCTAAAGTGCCTAAAATCTGCACTAGCGGTTATCATGAATCTTGGCAAGAGTGGCTTGCGCACCAAGGTTATCAAGGGAAGGTGAGCAAAGTCGTCGCCGAGTTTGAGCATTCATTGCTTGCTATTCATGCTGCGATTAATCAACTTGGCGTGTTGTTGGTAAGAGACTTTCTTGTTGAGGATGAGCTGCAACAGGGCGTATTAGTCCAGGTTGGAACTTGGCATATGCCAAGTTCTGGTGCACATTATATGATGGTTCGAGCATCCGAAAAATCACACGTAAACACCTTTGCTCAATGGTTAATACAGAGTCTTTAATGTTCGTTCAGCGAGTAAGTAGAGCGCATGTGTGGTTTGGCTATTATTAGCAGTAGCAAGTCATCAGTCTAGGACTGAGCGACATGCTTAATGACATCTAATAACCACTGATTTACCGGAGCTTGCTGTTGAGAGCGACGACAGCTCATCACGTAGCGAACATCAAGCTCTAGCCCGCCAGGAAGCGCGATACTCCGGCAACCCTTAGGAACATGTCCACTCATCGTTATGCCAAAATGATTCGTTTGCAGAAGCACTTTTTGAATCATCGCTGGATGCTCAATTTCCACTTTAGGTGTGGTTCTAAAACCTATATGTTTGAGCCTTTCCAACACTGGGTATCGGTAGTCGTTCCATCCCGGCGTTTTAAAAAGTATAAAAGGGTATTCTTCTAGTTCTTGGGAGTTTTGAGCGGGATGATCTTGTCGAACAAAAAATACCGCTTTTCCTCGCCCTAGTTCGGTCTGAACAATTGACTGTGGCAGATCTTCATCAAAGTAATGAATCGCAATGGCGTTTTCACCGTCAATTAATCGTTTTTTTGCTTCGCTACCCCAGCGCAAACATGAGAATTTTGCTTCTGGAGCGTGCTTTAGTAACTCCAAGTAAAACTTGTCACCAAAGTACTCCCAAAACAATGTGTTGGCATAAATAGTGATTGAACCGTCAAAATGAGCTGGTGAAAAATGCTGTGGTTTGATGGAATCAATGCTGTTGATTATTTGCTCAAAATGCGCAATGTTCGCTTCCACAAAAGGTGTTGGTTCAAAGCCATTTTTGGTCTGAACGAATAGCGGATCATTGAGCTGAGTTTTCATCTTTGTCAGATTTTTGCTGATTGCTCCTGACGTTTTACCGAGTGATTCTGCGACTAACCGGACGTTACGTAACTCATACATCCGTTTTAATACCAAAATATTTTGAATATCCAGATTAACGCTCATACATTGTCTCGCTTGGCTTTTGTCGACAAATCATATCGCTGAATTTCTTAAGAAAAGACAACGCTCGGTCAATTTAAGTTGCTGCCTTATCCCTGATTTATTGAAGGTAACGATAAGTTATTCTTGGTTACATCAGTTTATTAGCATGGATTTCCATTTGGTAAATAATGGCTTTCCTCGTATGAGCGCGTTTCTGTTGTTACAGTTTTTCCACCGACAGAAAGTAAGAACGATAATAGAGGTGATGTATGAAAAAACTAATCGCACTTGTTTTGATGGTTTGCTCAACAAACGTAGCATTTGCTGGCGATGGGTCATACACGGGCACGATTGATATGACGATGGCAACGAAAAATCAGGTTGACGTAGAGCGTGCAGATTCTCAATTGACGCTGAAGGGTCGCAATGAAATGGCCTATGGCGGTGTAACAATCCATTCGGATGCTGCAACTCAAAAAATTGAACTTCGTGGTCGACGTGATTAATCGAATAGTTTCTTGTTAAGAAAATGCCGCGTTCTTCGCGGCATTTCTATATGTAATATCATCAGATCATAATTACCAGATAAGCGTATGGTGAGAAGCTAAGCGCAATGACCACCTGCCATTATTCGCATGGCGGTGCCATATGAATGACAGCTAAGCCCCCCAAAGAAGTTTCACGGTATTTTTTATTCATATCTTTACCAGTCTGATACATGGTTTCGATAACTTTATCTAACGAAATTAAGCATTTACTTGTGCGCTTTAATGCCATACGCGATGCATTAATCGCTTTCATTGCTCCCATGGCATTTCTTTCAATACAAGGTACTTGAACCAAGCCGCCAATCGGGTCACAAGTCATACCCAATGAATGCTCCATCGCAATTTCCGCAGCAATACAAATCTGCTCGTTACTGCCCCCTCTTAGCGCTGTTAAGCCAGCGGCAGCCATGGATGAAGAAACCCCAACTTCTCCCTGACACCCCACTTCTGCACCAGAAATTGACGCGTTAGTTTTATATAAGATGCCGATAGCGCCGGCGACTGCGAGAAAGTCTTTTAGCTGTTTAACATCGAGCTCTTTGATGAAGCGATGGTAGTACATCAATACCGCCGGAATCACCCCTGCTGCGCCATTCGTTGGAGAAGTAACGACTTGCCCTCCTGCTGCATTTTCTTCACTAACCGCAAAGGCGAAGAGATTGATCCAATCCATGATCTCCATCGGATCGTTTTCAACTGCAGCGTTGGCTTCGAGCTTTTTCAAAAGGTTTGGTGCTCGACGAGTGACATTTAGACCACCTTCCAAAATCCCTTCCGTATCGAAGCCACGTTGCATGCAGAGCGACATCACTTTCCAAATTTGCTCTGCTCTTTGGTTAATTTCTTCGTCTGAGCGAAATGCGAGTTCGTTTTGGAGGATCATGCCTCCCAAGCTGAAACCGTTCGTCTCGGCTTTTTCCAGCATCTCATCTGCGGATGTAAACGGAAATGGTACTGCGACCTCATTTTGTTGCGTGCCGTTCTCTAGTTCGTCGGCGGTGGCGATGAATCCGCCTCCAATGGAGTAATAAATTTCAAACGCTACTTGATCTCCAGCTGCGTCTAATGCCGTAATCGTCATACCATTTTCATGCAGGGGAAGGTTGTCGCTATGAAAGACGATGTCATGGTCGTAGCTAAACTCAATCTGGTGTGTACCGGCGAGCATGAGCGTATTATTGTCTATGGTATTTTGTAGCGCACTTTTGGCACTGCTCATTTTGATGGTATCAGGTTTATTTCCCATCAAACCAAGGACCGTGGCTCGGTCTGTATGGTGCCCTCGACCTGTCAGTGACAATGAGCCATAAAGGTCCACTTGCACCCGATGCACTTTCGCCATAGAGTCGCTAACTAGCTGAGTGAAATGGAATCCGGCAAGCATAGGACCATTAGTGTGGGAGCTGGATGGCCCGACACCAATTTTAAATATATCGAAAATCGACAGCATAATTGACTTCCTTTAGCAGTGAACCTTTATAAAGGTCTCTAGAACAGTGTTGTTAACTAGATGTTAAAGCTTGTGGGTCGGGAGTGAAAGAAGATTTTTGTAACACTGCCAACTAAGCGCGAGATTTTAAAATGAAGTTAGACAACATCGTCATCGTTTTAGGTAAACGCCTCGTCAATAACAGGTTGACCTCTGAGGGCATAACCAGAGTCGAAGCTTTGTCTTGTAGGACTGCATCACTACCGATAGAGCGAACGGTGATTGTTTTTTGTGGCGGAGTAACGCAAGGACAAAGTGTTTCTGAAGCAGAGGCGATGTACGCGTATTTTAGAACCCTAAACGCAGACTCTGTGAATCCGTTCCCTGAACGTCATATACTCTTAGAAACGGAGTCGTTGAACACGTTTCAAAACATGCGTTATGTTTCCCAAGTTTTGTGCAAAAGTGGGTTGTTCGAGTTATGGTTGGGGCATCCGGTTGAGGTTATCTTGCTGTCTAATGACTACCACCTCGAACGAATCATTGATATCCAGAATTTGATGGATGAGCAAGGCTTATTACGAGTACTTAAATCCGATTGCGAATCCATGGGGGTGACCCTCAATATTCCACTGGATATCAGCAAACATATTAGCGTGCCATACCCACATAAAGGGCTTATGGCGGAGACATTCTTGCTACTCGATGAACTCACAACCTACCGAGTTTATTTAGAAGGGGTCAAGCATGGCGTATTTTTCCGAGATTTATCAATTGTCCGAAAAAAGCCACTTATGATCGCAAGAGATACTATTCATAAATTGCTCTCTTTACCGCTCGATAAAGAGGCTTTGCAACATATTAAAGAAATGAAAAAGGCCGTCGAAATGACGGCCTTGGATGAATCTGTAGGTGCTGCGGAAAAGGCATTAAGTATCTTCCATCCGATACTGACGGCATTGAACCGTCGCTTTGACCCAGAGTCTATTCATTAAGCTCGCGTTTTGTGCGGACGGCGCTTAATGCGATCAAACAGTAGCAAAGCAGTTCTATACCTTCTTCTGAGATATTTTTAACATCACGGATGTAATTTTCGTCCATCACTTGTTGCCAAAAACTACCCATACCATACAAACGAGAGAAGACTAATAATAGCATTACAGCACCAACTAATAGCTTCATATGTGGCACCGTTAAAATGGTCGCCATTTCGTTCATGGTACCTTTACCACCTTGGTAAGCTTTGGCGCAAGCCAGTGCGGTGACAGCAAGTGCTGGGAAAACCCAAGAGCCATGATGAATCATGTCTGTCCAATAGTCCGTTTCGCGAATAATCAGTACTGCAAAAAATCCTGCAATCAAAATAGCCGCATGCTTTAGCTGAGGCTGTTGTTTCGATAAGCTGAAAAACGACCATGATGCAATAGCAAGCATCACAAGCTGGAGCGTTTCTGTAACGGAAAGCTCGCCAAGGCTTGATCCCAACACGACATAATCAAGACGAAGACTAAGGTTAACGAGAATACTTATAGCGACAATCATCAAGGCGTTTAAGCTTGATTTATAAATAATGCGCTTTGATTTTTCAGTAACAACGTTGCTTGGGGCTGACTCGGCTTCTTTTACTATTTGTGTTTTCATCTTGCTCACCTGTCCCAGAAAATGTGGAAGAAATGTGAATTAGTGTGATCTGTGTTTGGAATTTTATTGTCCAAGTGGAAAGTTATGTCAGGGGAATGTCAAGAATAGAACACTGTTCGATATAGGGTCGATGTGCGGTAAAGTCAGAGATATGTAAAAACAACGTAAGAACACTTTGATAAATCAAATAAAAAAGGAGCCCAAAGGCTCCTAAGTGATAGAGGGAAGGTGACGTATCGATAAAAATAATTAGTAGTTGTCACCCTCATTTTCTTTGTGATTCTCGCGATAGTATTCCCATTGCTCGACGCGTTCATTGTCCGACAGCACACAGTAAGTGACACGTTCGCCGTTTTCCGACACGGTATCCAGCTCACCACCTTGCTGAACACAGTATACGGCTGCGGGATTTGCAACGGAGGTATACTCAGTTGATCGGGTCGCTCCCTCGTAAGTTGAACAACCAGCCAGTACCAATGTTGCAGCCATAGCCATCATTAAATTTGTCTTTTTCATTCTTTATCTCCGCATGGGGTGGGCGAGTATTGTATTGATTATAGGCAACTTTAAGAGATTATTGTCTTATCGATGTTAAAAGTAAGAGGGACGTATAAGAATTTAGATATTCTCATTTATTGCTGATTAGCACGTCACACTTCTGTTCTTGGCGTATTGTTGTGAAGGTCATATCAATCACTTCCTGACAAGCGCTCGAACGTACCTGGCCTACAACAATGATTTAAAGTGTGAAATTCGGTAATATGCGCACAAAACATTGACCGTGGTAATTTCGATGAGACATTTAAAATCGACCGTTCATCCAGACATAGAGCATTTGGATGACAAAATTGTTTTTCAGCGCAATGCAGCGCGAGCCATTGTACTTGATGGTGAAGATGTGCTGTTGCTCTATACAGAACGTTACCATGACTACACGCTACCAGGCGGTGGTATTGATGATGGTGAAGATGTCATTGCTGGATTAGTCCGTGAATTAGAGGAAGAAACGGGCGCCCAAAATATACATGGTATTAAGCCTTTCGGAATCTTTGAGGAGTTTCGTCCGTGGTACAAGGATGACGCTGACGTGATGCACATGGTGTCGTATTGTTATACATGTAAAATCGAACGTGAGCTAGGCGAAACGGCGTATGAAGATTACGAAGTTAAAAATGGAATGCACCCGGTATGGATGAACATACACGAAGCAATTGCACACAATGAAAAAACGATGGCAGAAAGCCCGAAAAAAGGCATGAGCATTGAGCGCGAAACGTTTTTACTTCAGTTGATTTCTAAAGAATTACTATAAACAGTTAGTTTGCATCATTACGACTTAGCTTCTGTTGGCTCTATTGTGGGCAAAGATTTTAGAGCAATAAAAAAGTCCGGACTCCCCCCCGGAACCCGGACTTATTCCAGACGCGCAAGCGAAGCGTCATCTTGATATGTTAGATTTGTTTCGAACTATGGAAACAATAGCTGTTTTACATTTAGTGTGTAAATAATTATTAGGTCTGACCATTGGTTTTCATGTTTTTTTGCAAACGCAATGTGACGCATATCTACCCAATTGCCAAGCGCAATTGGGGCGCTTTTTAGTAAACCACTACTCTTTCTTATCTTTGAGATACCTTACCTCAACTTTTTTGCACACGTTTGCATAGAGATCACGAGTTTTCAAATTCGCCGAACAGGATCTTGTAATTTTACGTTTCTCTGACATTGAGCTCTGTCGTAGCTTTTATCACAAATTAACTAGCGGAGGCAGTCGGCTAAAGTCGACCAGCGGTTGTGAAATCATAGGAGCGTCTGGAGCAAACAAGAGTAAAGGTTGAAATGATGAGGATTGTAACTGACCGATATCTATCAACTTTTCCAATGCATAGAAGCGGCTGACGTATTGACGAGTCTCGTTAGGCAGCGTGAGTTGTTGGAAATCTCGACTTCCTGCTCGCTGAATAGCACGTGCAACACGTCCTTCTCCGGCATTGTATGCAGCTAAAGTGAGAGCCATATTTTGATCGAATTTGTTGTATAAAAACGCCAGGTACTTGAGCGCGGCCGTTGTGCTGGCTTCTGTGTCAAAGCGATCGTCTTGTTTTGTATTTATCGTTAATCCGAATCGTTTCGCTGTGGTTGGTATCAATTGCCAAAGTCCGGCGGCGTTAGCGTGAGAAACGGCTTTGGGGTTGTAAGAAGATTCTAACATTGGCACTAAGGCTAGGCTATTTGGTAATGAGTGGTTTTGAAGCTGTTTGAAAATGTGGTTAATTACCGGTTTGGATGAATCGAGACGCTTGGCAATTTGTGGCTTGTATGGTGCTAATACTTGATACTGCGTTTGAATATCGACAGCATTTGGTTTTGCCTGGCATGTGATTGGAAGGTAGGACAGAAAGGCAATAAAAATAAAAAGGCCTACAGTACTCAGCCGAGATGGCGACTGAATCTGTAGGCAAGACGAACATCGTTTAGAACGATTTATCTTCATAAGTGTGTTGCACAGGTTGTTTGAGTTGACTGACCAACTCATGGAACGCCGCAGAGCTGTGGCCATTGCTCTGATTGTATTGTTGGCACTGACTTACCAACGTTTCCAATAGCGCCCATTGTTTTCTAGCTTGCATACCTATTTGGGCAGGCAAAGCATTGAAAATTCGTTTTACGCTGGCGTCATTACACGCTAACCCCAGCGCTCGCATACACTGGCTTCTGTCATTGGCGGAGCGGCTGAGTTTATTGAGTATCGGCATTTGTTTCTGAACATTGTCGTTCAGTGCCTCTCCATCAAACTTTAAGTACAATACCTTTTGCTGCTGAAGCAAAGGAAGCAGTTGTTGATAAAGCTTAATATCCTCAGATATAGAGCGAACAAATTGTTGAATTCGCTGCGATACTGCGCTTGCCATGATGTCTTCCTAGCGTTTTATTACTCGTGACCTGTATGGAACTGCATGATTGCCTTGGATAGCACTTTTGTATCTAGGCTAAGTTCACCACGCGCTAATGCGTTGCGTACTTGTTCTACTTTTTCCATATCAACATCAGGTAGTGATGCCATTTCAGCTTGAGCGCGATCTATCGCTACGGTATTCGCTTGAAATGCAGGCTCGTGTACTTTGCTCTGTTCGACGACGTCGACAGGCTGTTTGCTTGCTTGCTGTAATTTTGTTTGTGGGACATGACCGCCCGCGACTTTGTCGATTTTCATGCTGTGGTCCTCATCATCATGTTCTAAATTAAGTAGGCGGTTAGAATGTGATAAACATTAAATATTTTTTTTGTACTCGAAGTTCAGTGTTACTGACGAGAGCCAAAATTAAAAAATGTTACCCCGAGTCAAAAAATCAAAATTGAGTATGAACCTGGTTTAATCCAGTTACGACTGCTCTTATGACCTTGCCCGAACTTGGGTTTTCCACGTCAATTTGTTGCCCTTTCGCTCCATCTTCTAAGGCGACTCCTTTTGTGCTGGCACTAAATCCATTTTTGCTCGCAATGACTATGACTTCATTGCCTTTCTCGATTAGAGGTGGGGCCGACAAATTGGATGGATTAACCACTTGTCCAGCCCGCAAACGACGAGAGGTTTCTAAGCCTACTGCTTGCTCGGGGCGAGTATAAAAATCGTCTTGGCGAGAGATGGTTCGGGTTTCAAGCTTTATGTGTTTAGCCGTTACGACTTCATTTCGGCCAACCGTGGTTGTCGCGACTAAAACAGGCAGAGTCAGCGAAGACTTTATCGTAACGTTAATTCGCCATGGTGATGCGATATTGTCGCAGCTGACTGAGCGCTTGAGGTTACCGACTGGCAACGTGTTGTTGTCACGACCTGTGATAACTAAAGGCGATTGACATTCTGGCAAGTGATTGGCGGAACCGGGCACCCACATGTCGAAGTCCAGTTTGTACTCCCCCCACTGATTGGAGAGCGCTACGCGATCCACCTCTTGTTCGAAATCCGTTGCTACAACGGACTTTATCTCTTCAACGCTGAGGGTTTTGTCATTGGTGTTGGCGAATGCTTGTTCTGATGTCAAAGCGAGTAACGTCAGCATTATTGTTGAGGAAGTGGACACTTTCCTCTTGTTTTTAATGCTTTCCGAGAACCGGAAGTTTGGCTTCCATCCTTGTTTGTAAGTCATTGATATATATAGCTATTTTTTATGGCACGTATCTTGTTTGTATGTTGGCGTATTCGAGCCAACTGTAAGGAAGATGCATGGCGATCACATTTGAAAATGCTTTAGGAGTACATCCAGAGGCACTTAATTTTCGCGTTCAGCGTACCAAAGTCCTCGCCAGTAACCTAGCAAATGTTGACACCCCTGGGTATTTGGCGAAAGACCTAAGTTTCACCACCGTAATGAACCAAGTAACGGCAGGTGGTGTGAACAAACCGGTGCCAAAGTTCCAGGTTCAGGCCCAATACTCGGTGCCTTACCAGAATAGCAAAAATGGCAACACCGTAGAGCTTGGTGTTGAACAAGCAAAATTCACGCAAAACAACATGGACTTTCAAACTAGCCTGACGTTTCTCAACATGAAATTTAATGGCTTAGCGAAAGCGATTGAGGGACGTTAATTATGTCATTCACTGATATTTACTCGATCACTGGTTCCGCGATGACAGCACAAACTGTGCGTCTGAATACGGTAGCCAGTAACTTAGCAAACGCAGATGCAGTATCTGCAAATCCAGAAGATGCTTATAAAGCGCTTAAGCCAGTATTTGCGACTGTGTACCAAAAAACGCAAATGACAACAGAAAATGGAGCTTATCCCAATGCAGAAGTTCGCATTGTTGACGTTGTTAAAAATGCTGGAGATGCAGAGAAGCGTTTTGAGCCGAACAACCCACTGGCTAATGATGAAGGCTATGTGTTTTACCCCGATATTGATGTAGTTGCTGAAATGGCAGACATGATGTCCGCAACACGCAGCTTCGAAACGAATGTTGAAGTATTAGCCAATGTAAAAAGTATGCAGCAAGGTCTGCTTAGATTAGGGCAGGGTAGCTAATGAGTATTGCACAATACACCCCTTTATCGTCTGACGCTCCAGTAAATACAAAAGCAAAAGACAGCAACGGTATCTCACCAAACCCTAAAGACATGAACAGTGCTTCTTCATTGGAGAATGAGTTTATTTCTTTGATGGTGGCTCAAATTCAAAACCAAGACCCACTTAATCCCCTTGATGGTACGGAATACGTTGGTCAATTGGCTCAGTTCTCGCAGGTACAAAGTACCGAGAATATGTCTAAGACAATGCAACAGAGCATGGTGTTACTGGACAACATGCAAGTGCTATCAACAGCGGGCCTTGTTGGGCAAACGGTTTACGTCAACGCGGATGAATTTCAGCTTGGTGAAGACGTACAAAACGGAAAAATCGAACTCGCTCATAGCTCAAACCAAGTCACGTTAGTTGTTAAAGATGAATTTGGTCAATCAACTAAAGTGCCACTAGGTGCTCACGGCAAAGGTGACGTCGACTTTTCAATTAATCCTGAAGAACTTGGTCTTAAACCAGGCAAATACTCAGTGGCCGTAGAAGTGCAAGAAGGGCAAGCAAGTCCAAATGTGCTGATGGCAGGCACTGTTGAGCAAGTGCGCATTCCTAATACCGGTGGCGCAGCATTAGTCAATGTCCATGGCGTTGGCAACGTTCCTTTCTATCAAATCACTCAGTTTGGTGCTTAACCAAATACGGAAATCAGAGGTCTATTTATGAGTTTTAACATCGCACTAAGTGGTCTGGACGCGACCAACACAGAGCTAAACACAATCAGTCACAACATTGCCAACGCATCAACGTATGGTTTTAAAGGTGGCCGCACAGAATTCTCCGCTGTATATAACGGCATGCAACCTGGTGGTGTGGAAGTCGCGTCAATTTCACAGAACTTCGACAAAGACGGCAGTATCACAGGAACTGGCCGTGCGATGGACCTAGCTATTAATGGCGGTGGCTTTTTTGTTACTAAAGATAATATGGGCCAAATGTTGTACACACGTTCAGGTGTGTTCTCAACGGATAAGAACAACTTTGTTACGGCTAACAGCGGTGCAAAGCTTCAAGGTTACAGTGTCGATAGCAACAACAACCTAATGACAGGTTCTGTGGGTAATATTCAGGTATCGACTTCCTCACTGAATGCTAAAGCAACAGACAGCTTAGATTTTGTTGCGAACTTCGACGCAAGCGCGTCTGTTATTGATAAAGCCGTAACGCCATTCAATCCAAAAGATCCAAGCTCATTTAACTCGTCTTACACAACAAAAGTCTACGACTCATTGGGTAACTCGCACACGGTAACTCAGTACTTTACTAAGACTGCTTCTAACTCGTGGGAAGTGAACGTTCAAGTAGATGGCGGTACGACGCCAGTAGCAACTGTGCCTGTAACGTTTGGTAAAGACGGCTCGCTTTCAACACCAACTGCGCCGTTTAATGTTTCATTCCCTGCAGCAGGTGCGAACGCGATGAGTGTAGACATTAACCTGAAAGGCAGCACGCAATTTGGTGCAGCTTTTGGCGTAAGTACTAATAGCCCTAACGGTTACACATCAGGTGAACTTGCAGGTGTACGCGTTGAAGGTAACGGCATGGTTTACGCGACTTACACTAACGGCCAATCACAGCTACAAGGTCAGGTTGTTCTTGCTGATTTTGCAAACACACAAGGCTTAGCGAAAGTGAGTGGAACATCATGGACTCAAAGCTTTAGCTCAGGTGCTCCAATTATGGGTGTTCCGGGTTCAGGTACGATGGGTGACCTAACTCCGGGTGCATTAGAAGGTTCTAACGTTGACTTAACCAGCGAGCTTGTTGCTCTAATGACTGCACAACGCAACTACCAAGCAAACGCAAAGACAATTTCTACCAGCGACAAGCTTACTCAAGCTTTGTTTAACGCGGTGTAATGGGAGTTTTGCATGGATAGTTTGTTATTTACGGCAACGTCGGGTGCCAGCCGAGTTCTTAAAGCGCAGCACGTTCGTTCAAACAACTTATCAAATGCTGATACTGCGGGTTTTCGAGCGGATATGGAGCGTGTGCGTAGTGTAGAGATGCAAGGCCCAGGTTTTGATGGTCGCACTATGGTTGTGACCAACTCTGCCTCAACACGTTTCGACGCTGGCGATATTGTGAAAACAGGACGTCCGTTGGACGTTGCGGTTATGGGTGAGGGGTATCTCTCTGTAGAAACCCCAGCGGGTAACGAAGCTTACACCCGTGCAGGCAATATTCAGGTCGATACTTTTGGCGCTCTAACAATCAATGGGTTCCCTGTCCTCGGTGACAATGGTCCTTTGGTTGTGCCGGACTATCAAAAGATTGAAATCAGCGAACGTGGTCAAGTCTCAGTGATCCCACCAGGTGGCGGCGCAGAAATTGTGGCAGGCACTTTGAAGTTGGTTAAACCGGAAATTAATCAACTGCAAAAAGAGAGCGATAGCTTGCTGCACAGCGTAGATGGCGTGCCATTCGCGGCAGATGAAACCGTGCAACTCTCTCCTGAGCACATTGAGGGCAGTAACGTATCTGCTATTGATGAATTGGTTAGTGTGATGTCGCTGACGCGCAACTTTGAAATGCAAGTTCGCATGATGAAAACGGCGGAAACTCTAGCAAAAGCTGGTAACAAATTAATGGCGGCGAGCTAAGTCTCGCCCCGCAAGGAGTAAAAAATGCATTCAGCATTATGGGTAAGTAAAACAGGCATGGCAGCGCAAGACACGAAGATGACTGCCATTTCTAACAACCTAGCAAACGTAAACACGGTTGGCTTTAAGCGTGACCGAGTCGTATTTGAAGATCTTTTCTACAGCATTCAGCGCCAACCAGGCGCTCAAGTAGACCAAGTTAACGAATTACCAAGTGGTATTCAGCTAGGTAGCGGTGTTCGCGTTGTTGGCACACAAAAAGTGTTCACGCAAGGTAATACCCAAAACACAACGCAAGAGTTGGATCTTGCTGTAATGGGTCAGGGTTTCTTCCAAATAGAAAACTCGGACGGGCAGATCATGTATACACGTAATGGTCAGTTCCATCGAAACTCAGAAGGCTTAATGGTGAACAGTCAGGGCCTGCCTTTAGAGCCTCAAATCCAGATCCCTGACAATGCGGTCTCTTTCTCTGTGGGTGTTGATGGCACCGTGACTACAACAACAGCAGACGATCCAACACCTCAGCAGCTTGGTCAAATTACACTTGCAAAATTCATCAATCCAGCAGGCTTAGAGGCCATGGGTGGCAACTTATTCCGTGAAACGGAAGCCAGCGGTCCAGCTGATGAGCTGATTGCAGGAGCTGATGGTGCCGGCATTATCAAGCAAGGTGCACTGGAAGGGTCAAACGTACAAGTAGTAGAAGAGATGGTCGACATGATCACCACTCAACGTGCGTATGAGATGAATGCGAAAGTGGTCTCTGCTGCAGATGACATGCTGAAGTTTGTTTCGCAATCAATGTAAGTATGAAATTGGTGATGATGAAGGAAAAAGCAATGAAATGGCTTTCTAAGAGTTGGGCAGTAGCCGCCGTGTTGCTGGTGGGATGTGCTGGCCGTCAGGAATTCATTCCGCCTGAGCCGAATGCTGAGGAATATGCACCACCAACGCTCGATTACACGCTGCCGGAAACCCAATCTGGTAGCCTTTATCGTCACCAATACACGATGACTCTGTTCCAGGATCGTCGTGCTTACCGAGTTGGCGATGTATTAACGGTTCAATTATCAGAAGAAACCTCATCGAGTAAAAATGCGGGTACTAAGTTCGGTAAAAGTTCAGCAATTAACTTTGTGGCGCCGACCATAGGCACGAAAACTATCGATGAGTTAGGGGTTAGCGTGGATGGCAAACGTAACTTCGATGGCAGTGCATCAAGTTCACAAGGCAACAAGCTTCAAGGTGCCATTACGGTAACGGTACACGAAGTATTACCTAATGGCGTATTGCGTATCAGCGGTGAAAAATGGCTTCGTCTGAATCAAGGCGACGAGTTTATTCGTCTAACCGGTATCGTCCGTGTGGATGATATTAACCGCAGTAACCAAGTTTCTTCTCAACGAATTGCTGATGCAAGAATTACCTACGCAGGTCGCGGAGCGCTAGCTGACAGCAACGCAGCCGGGTGGCTAACTCAGTTCTTCAACAGCCCATGGGTACCTTTCTAATGAAGACAATGCAATCTTTCTTTATGTCTCTCCTATTGGTGTTGACCTTGGGACTACCAGGCACTTCACGTGCTGAAGCGGAAATTCCGATCATGGACTTGGTCGATGTTCGCGGCATTCGAGAAAACCAACTGGTTGGTTATGGTTTGGTAGTTGGCTTAGCCGGCCAAGGTGACCGAAACCAAGTGAAATTTACCTCTCAATCTATTACCAACATGCTACGTCAGTTTGGGGTTCAAATTGATGACAGTATGAACCCTAAGCTACGAAATGTGGCTTCTGTGAGTGTGACAGCGTCCGTTGATCCAATGGCAGGCCCAGGACAAACGTTGGATGTGGTTGTGTCTTCAATCGGTGATGCAAAGAGCCTTCGCGGTGGTACGTTATTGCTAACGCCTTTACGTGGTATTGATGGCGAAGTGTACGCGATTGCGCAAGGTAACGTGGTTGTGGGCGGCTTATCTGCAGAGGGGCGAAGTGGCTCCAAAGTAGAAGTAAACACACCAACGGCGGGTCGCGTTCCGAATGGTGCGACTTTAGAGAGAGAAATCAAAACCGATTTCAACCAACGTGATGAAATCACCCTAAACCTGCGCAAGCCTAGCTTCACTACAGCAAAAAATATTGCGCGTGAAATTAACAACACTTTTGGACCTAACGTTGCAGTTGCGATCAATAAAGCGCGCATTGATATGCGTGCACCAAAAGATACACAGCAGCGTGTCGTCATGATGTCGATGCTTGAAGAAATGAGCGTCGTTGAAGGCCGTAAACCTGCTCGTATTGTCTTTAACTCTCGCACTGGCACCGTAGTGATCGGTAAGAGTGTCAAAGTGAGTGAAGCAGCAGTAAGTCACGGTAACTTGACCGTGCGAATTTCTGAATCACAACAAGTTAGTCAGCCTAATGCGTTTGCAAATGGCGATACGAAAGTCGTTAACCAAACGGACCTTGATGTGAATGAAGATCTCGCTCAGATGGTGATTTGGCCTCCAGGCACGGAACTTAACACCATAGTTAATGCGGTAAATAGTTTAGGTGCCACGCCTACAGACTTGATGTCTATCCTGCAAGCTTTGAGTGAAGCAGGTGCATTGAACGCTGAATTGGTCGTGATATAAGGAGTTAAGGATGAAGCTAGACAGTACCAATGAACAAACTCAGTTAAATTCGATGCTTTATCACGACAATAGTGCATTGGCTAACATCAAGCATAGTCGTGATCAAGAAGGCGCACTTGAAGTCGTCGCAGGTCAATTTGAGGCAATGTTCCTACAAATGGTGTTACGCCAAATGCGCAGCAGTAGTGATGCTCTTGCTGATAAAGACAGCCCGTTCGCCAGTCAGCAACAAGGGGTATTCCGTGATATGTATGACGGTCAGCTGGCGATGGAACTAGCAAAGAAACAGAGCTCAGGCATTGCCAATATGCTCATCCAGCAGCTGAGCCCGTCTATGCGTGAGGTTGCTTTCGATGCTGCGCGCAACATCTCATCCGCTAACGATGGTAAAGCTTCGAATTCTGAATCTATCTCACAAGTAGATTCTAAAGAGGTAGAGAAGAATTCAAGCCTATTTAATACCGCTTCTCAAGCCGTCGCCTCTGTTAAACAGGTATTCGGTGAGGCCGGTATGACTACCGCGTTTTCTCAGCCGTTGATCAGAAAAATGGAGCTGTAAATGAACCTAGTTAATATTGCCCTTTCAGGTTTAGGCGCGAACCGTGTGGCCCTAGACGTAACCGCGCAAAACGTGGCAAACGTGAATACCGTGGGTTACAGTCGTCAACAAGCGTTGATGGCGTCTGTCGATGATGGTAAAGCCAATCGCTTAAGTCCAGGTTTAGGGGTAGAAGTCACTAGCATTCGCCGCGTTACTGATCAATTTCTGATTAAGCAAACGTGGTCGACTAACAGTATGGCGGCATACGCATCTGGATACACCAGTAACATGAGTCAGCTGGAGAATACGCTTGGTGCCGATGGTTTCAGTATATCGGCTGGCTTGGACTCGCTAAACGCTGCGCTTAACGATGCGACCGTTAAGCCGGAATCCATACCTTACCGCCAGCAGATCATTAACGAATCTGAAGCTTTGGCCCGCCGTTTTAATACGCTTACCGAGTCTTTATACAATCAACATAAAGACATGAGCGACCAACGTAATGCAGCGCTTAACCACGCGAATAGCCTTATGGAAAATATCGCGAAGGTGAACAAGCAACTGGTAGAGATGCAAGGTACAGGTGGTAACCCATCACAGTTAATGGATGAACGAGATAGGTTAATCGGTGAGTTATCTCAAACCATTGAAATCAAAACAACACAGCAGCATGACGGCAGTGTTCAGGTCACACTAACCTCTGGTCAACCGCTTGTGATGGGTACGGACCATGGCAAACTGGAAGCCATTCCTGACCCGAGTGATCCTTACTTGGCGGACTTACACGTCACGTTCTCGAATCAAAGTTTTGCGATTGGTGACTCGCTTGGTGGCAAATTAGGTGCGATTAATGACTATCAAACCGAAGTGTTGAAACCAAACCAATTGGCTCTGAATGACATGGCGAAAGCTCTCGCGGATGAATACAACGCCGTGCTTGCAACTGGCAAAGACTTAAATGGCAACCCAGGTAAACCTTTGTTCAGCTATGACCCAGCAAACCCTGCAGCCAGTTTGGATATTACCAAGCTAACTCCAGATGAGCTTGCGTTCTCAAGTGATGGAACACCTGGTAACGCAGATGCGTTGCAATCATTGATCGAGTTAAGCAACAAGCCAGTGGCGGTATCAGGTTACGGCTCAGTAAGCTTGAACGATGCCTTTAGTTCAATGGTGGGTCAAACCGCAATTAAAGCACGCCAAGCTAATGCTGATTATCAAGCGAAGTTAGCCATGAACAAGCAAGCGCACGCAGCTCGCGATAATGTTAGCTCCGTAAACAGCGATGAAGAAGCGGCTAACCTAATGATGTTTGCTAATGCGCACAATGCCAACATGAAAGTGATCAGCACAGCAAATCAACTGCTCGATTCTATTCTGCAGTTATTCTAAGAGGAAAGTTTAGATGCGAATTAGTGACAATCAATTTAGTCAAATGATGTTGCACAGCTTGCAGAGCAATAGCGCGGGATTAGGCGAAGCTCTGCAACAGATGTCTACTGGCAAGCGCTTGACCAAGCTGTCTGACGATCCAATGGCTTCGATCAAGTTGCTTAACTTAGACCGAGAAACCAGTGCGATTGCTCAGTACAAAAACAACATTGAAAACGTAAAAACGACGCTATCGAGTCAAGAAACCCATTTAGATTCGATCAAAGAAAGCTTAAAAAGCATGCGAGACATCGCGCTTTGGGGTGCGAACGGCTCTCTTACTGACGAAAGTCGTGGCGGTATGATTACAGAGCTTAAGAGTTACCGTGACTCTATTGAGTCGTCTTTTAACGCGCAGGATGAAGAAGGGCACTACCTTTTCTCTGGTACTAAAACGGATACTGCGGCTGTAAGTAAAGCGAGCGGCAGCTACGTAATTGAAGGTAATAGTGACAAGCGCGTAGTAACAATTGCTAAAGGTGTCACGATGGATTCCAATATGACTGCAAAAGAAATATTGGACCTTGGGGGAGGCCATAACGTGCTTAACCAAATTGATGCGCTGATCAAAGAGTTTGAGAGCCCTACCGCCAACTTCAGAGCTGAAGTTGAGGCGAGTATCAGCGCTATCGACGATACTTTTTCAAACGTACTAGGGACCATGACTGAGATTGGTGGTCGACACAACAACTTAGATCTTGTTGGTGGCGCGCACAGTGAAAACAAGCTGTTCGTTGACAAAGTATCTGGAGACCTCTCTGCTCTGGACTATGGTGAAGCGTCGGTACGATTGAGTAATTACATGGCCGCTTTGCAAGCAACGCAAGCAAGCTATGTGAAGATCGATGGTTTGTCGCTGTTTGACCGTTTATAAGGTTAGGAAGTTCTTTTTATGGTAATGAGTACAGTAGAGGTTAGACCCCATAGCATACGCTTAGGTGGACAAGAACAAGCCTCTATCATGCCGACCCGTTCTGCAGACTCAAGTACGGCAATTAAACCGCGCCCGGCGCAAATTCAGGCTGACACTGCGTCAGCCTACTCTGTATCTGGTATTCAGCTTACGCAGGGTCAGCAGCAAGCCACGGCGGTTCAGATCGCGTCCAAATCGCTGCAGGTGATTGGCAAAGAGCTCACGCAAATTAAACGTGGTTTGACGCAAGCTATTAATCAAGGCGTACAAAATGTTCCTGGTTTGCAGGATACATTGGTTCGTTCTGAAGCCACCATCCAAAAAGTCGTTGAGCAAGCACGTTTCGATGGCCAGAAAGTCCTAAATAACGAACTGCATTTAAAACTGGATAAAGCGGATATTCGTCGCTTTTCTATTCCAGGTTTGAATGTTCATCGCTTAAGCGACAAGGCCGAGCAAATCCGTTTGGATTTTCCTCAAGGTCAAGCGGTGATGATTCAGTTTGATGGACAATCAGACGGTGAGCGAACGGTCAAAATGCTGGATCGCAGCTTGATTGCGTTAGGAATGCGAGCCTCATTAGCCGATGATGGCAGCATTTTATTTGAAGCCAGAGACAACGCTTATCAACAAATGCAGCAAAAGGTGATGGTAACGGGGGAAGGGCACCGATTCCCTGCGGGACAGCCTAACGTTTTGAACTTAAAGTCTGAGCCAGATGGTATTGCGGAGCTCGGGTTTGATCTAGGCTCACGCGACGGCATCAAGCAGACGATTGCTAAAGTAAATCAGCATCTGAAACAAGTTCAAACGAGTTTGCAAGAAGCGAAAGCTTTTCATGGTGAACTGAATACTCAAATGCGTTCTATCCAAACCAAAACCGCACAGCTTTCAGTCAATGAGGTGAATGCAAAACTGGATGGATTCATGCAAAAGTCTGGCGAGTTTACTTCGACTTTTCAGGCATTGAATGCGCAAGCAAACGTGCGTCGTCATACCGTGGTCGCTTTACTGAAGTAACGAACACTCCAATGATTCCCGGCTTTACACTGTTATCGTCCCCCAATAACGAAAACAGCGCACTGTCGGGAATCTCTCTTTGACTCGTCTAGGGCTCGAGTGCTTTTGCCACCGAACGATTCAATTTCTGGAATAGCCATCCAAGTGCTATCAAAGATGCACCTAAGCCTAAGAAGCTTATTGCTCGCCAGAACCCATCCAGAGAGCTCACATCCCATAAGAATACTTTCAGTGCGACACCGGCAAGGACCACTAGACCGACACGCTGCATCATCAGCCCCTGTTGGGTCACGCCGCGCCAAGTCAGCAATCCACCTACGAGCAAGCCAGCCACTGAATAACTGAACAACTCTGCCATGCTGGTTGGCTGATACAGCATCATTGATGTGGTTTGCCAGAATTGACGGATAGACATCCCCAACCAAATGGCTGCAAGTAAAAAGCCTAGACTAGCAATCGCAAATCGATGAACTTGCAACGTATTCCAGCGTTTAAAGGTTGCGATAAGCAGGATGCAAGCTGGTAACAGCCAGCCGATACTCAGCATGTTAAAGATGGGAAGTGCTTGTGCCGAGACGTTATCAGTCACCAACGGCGATTCTGCCGTATTAAGCAAAATAATCAATATAGCGAACGCGCACCAAAGCAAGTAACTATAGATTTCGTAGATACGGCTTAAGCGTTGCGCAAATTGGCTGCGGTAGCTGTATACCAAACCCATAACTAATGCTTGATTGGCAAAGACTGCCGCACTTGTGAAGTCGATGTTCCCCAAGTAACCATATTGCCCCGTTAACCAGTAGTTAGTTTGGGTGAACAATGCCATTAAGAATACATGTAAAAACGCCCCTTCAAACCAGTTGGTCAGTTCTCGGTCCACTTGTTTTAGTGTTGAACGAGCATAAGACAAGATGAAGAGAGAAGGCAGATAACTCACCAGAACCCAAGCCCAATGCCCAGCTTCTACCGGTTGCCATTCGGGTATGAAAGGTAGCAGCGTGAGTCGGATAACCAGTATTCCCATTGCCACTTTAATCGCCCAACTCGCAGGTCGAAATAACCCGACTTGAGCCTGTAAGGCCATTATCGCAACTTGTATTGAGATTGCTGTTGTTAACCAAGTATCACTCAACCAAACAAAAGCGATACCTACGATTAAAGCATGCATAACGGCAGAGCATTCTAATGCCAACGAACGTGCACGCTGACCAAGCACAACGTAGTAAGTGGCCATCAATGCGCAGAATGCAGTCCAATACCACAGGTAGCCTTGCATAAATTCGTCAATATAAAACAACGTAATTAAGCTCATCGCGGGAGCCAGTACCAGCAGAAGCAGCCCACTGAGTTGCGAACGGTCACTAAGTGATTGGCAATATGTTCGATAGCAGATCAGCGCAATACTCACCGCCAATGCGAATAGGATGCTAGCTTCTCGCTCTAACATATACAGCGCATTAAAAGCGATGGTAAGAACAATCAGCGCGGTTGCTGAGACGAGAATGGATGGCAAAAATACACGTAATGACCAGCCTGTACGAAGTGCTGGTAGCCAGATGATCGCAACAAGCAGCGTATAACAGTACGCCATTTGTAGAGTGTTCAGATCCGGCATTCTGGTGACGGCAGAAAAGGTCAATAAAGCAGTTGCGAGAGCGGTAGCGGTCGGCGAGTTTGTCCACTTGCTTTGATAGTGACGAAAGCGAGGATTGAGCATCCAACCCATTCTCGGAACCGCGAAAATGAGATACAAAGTGATGGAGAGATAAATCGCGAGCCACGAGAACAACAGTTCTGTTGGTGTACTCTCAATCAACAGCAACATCCAAATGACATGTGGAATCGCGATACTTGGCGTAATCCATGACCTACGCACTTTTTGCATCAATAAGGTCGCCGCGAACGAAATTGCGCAGATGTATCCGGCTAACAAAAAGTAGTTGGGTTCATTACCCCCAATCCACAGTGGTGCTGTGTAGCCACCAATTAAGCCAAGCACGGCCATTAACGGCCCTTGTCGCAATGATAATGCTAAACTGAAAAATGCCGCTGAAGCCAAGATGATCAACGAGATACTCGGCGTTAGCATTTGATAAACCACAAAGGCAAAAATGACGGTGCAGTAAATGCCCGTTAATCCCGTACCGGTAACAGCAGCAGGAACATACGTAAAGCCTTGGGCTCGTGCTGCCCGTTGCGGATTCTGTTGTTCTTTACGGTGAAACCACTCGCCAACAAGCACCATAAGTAATGAGATCACAAAGGCAAAGGACACTCGCATAAATGGCGAAAACTGGATGTGACTACCAATCACCTGTACGAGATAACCTCCACCGATCAGCATGGCCAATGCGCCTACCCAAACCAACCAATTTTCTTGAATGTTGCTAAGCAGGCTCTGAACTTTACTCTGAAGGAATGACTCATTTTCTTGACTAAAAACATCCAGTTGCACTTCTCTTGTCTGGGCGTACCCTTGATTCGCAGCGCTCTGGTCCAAGTCTAGGTTGGCAGCTGGATCATGTTCCCCAGAGGATGAGACATTTTTCTGTGGTGATTCTATGTGAGGTGACGTCGCTACAGATGGTGTGTCTTTTTCGATGCTGGATTGTTGGTGCGCTTGTGGGTTTGAGCCCCCATGGACACTGGCTCGTAGTGATGTGACTTCCTCACGAAGTTTGGTTAGTTCTTTTTCTAAAAGTGCAGCTCGGTTGGCGGCTTTCACTCCGATGAGGATGGCGAGACACGCCATGAACAGTGCTAGTATTACGTACAATCCATTTCTCCTTGCGTACGTCGCGTGACCCACGATTCTTAACTTTGAGCACTTACGCTAAAGCTTAGTTCATGCTCTATGCCTTAGCCTCATATAGTGCTAGGTTCCGCGCTTTCTTCAGAAATCATTCTACATAATGAAACTCAATGCGTAATGATGAATTCGACAAAGTCGCACACTTGTGTGCCACTTTAAGACCTGATGAACAAAAATGAGTCGTTAAGTCATTGGGGGTCAACTATATTCATAGTTCTGATGCGATCGCCAAAGGACTTCAAACATGTGCGTTTCGTAGCGATGTCATCGAAGGTCAGTCGTTTGATTTGCACGTTCGGTTGTTTCTATTTGACCGTAAGGCTGAATGTATTCGGGTATAGCGCATTCACGCGAAAAAAGACAAAAACAGGTAATTATTGATGCAAGTGGGTAATGAAGCGCTGGTGCTGTCAGCGGTTGGGGTTATTGGTTTAGGTTGCCAATGGTTAGCTTGGCGATTGCGTTTGCCAGCGATTTTATTTTTGTTGTTGGCAGGGCTGATCGTCGGGCCATTTATGCAGTGGTTAAATCCTGATGAGATATTAGGTAATTTGCTCTTTCCGTTGGTCTCTTTGGCGGTGGCAGTGATTTTATTTGAAGGCAGTTTGACCTTAAATTTTAAAGAAATTCGTGGCGTGAGTGGTTCGGTATGGAGCATTGTTTCCATCGGGGCGATCATTTCGTGGGCGGCGACCAGTATCGCAACACACTATTTCCTCGGCTTTACTTGGGAGCTTGCCATGTTGTTCGGCAGCTTAACCGTAGTAACAGGGCCGACGGTCATCGTGCCACTTCTACGAACCGTAAGACCTAACAGTACGCTTGCTAACATTTTGCGATGGGAAGGGATTTTGATTGACCCGCTCGGTGCGCTTTTTGTTGTGATGGTTTACGAGTTTATCGTATCTCACAGCGCGATAAATAGCGTCGAAGTGTTTGGGACGATCATTGCTGTCGGTGTCATGCTAGGTGCGGCCTCAGGCTATGCAGTTGCGACGATCATGCGTCGCTCTTGGCTACCGGAATATTTGCAGCCATTTGCGGTTTTGATGGTGGTTCTAGGTGTATTTTCGGTCTCTAACCACATTGAGTCTGAAGCTGGGTTACTAACCGTCACCGTAATGGGTATGTGGCTCGCAAACGCTAAAGACATCAATATTCAGCAAATTCTGCACTTTAAAGAGCATTTAACCATTTTACTGATCACCGGATTGTTCATCTTCCTTGCGGCTCGAATCAGTCTGGATGATTTTGCTGCGCTAGGTAGCGGTGCGTTATTGTTGTTTGTATTTATGCAGTTAGTGTCGCGTCCGTTATCGATTTTTCTTTCAACCTTCCGCAGCAACTTGCGTCTTAAAGATAAGCTGTTTTTGTCTTGGGTTGCACCGCGCGGTATTGTTGCTGCTTCGATTTCGTCTCTTTTCGCGATCAAATTGACCGAATACGGCATTGATGAAGCGATTTTACTGGTCCCTATGACCTTCATGGTGATTATAGGAACGGTCGTGTTACAAAGTGCGACGGCACGTCCTGTAGCGCTGACGTTGGGCGTTGCAGAGCCAGCACCACGCGGCTTCTTGTTGATTGGTGCTAACCGAGTAGCAAGAGAAATAGGGCAGGCGCTGGCGCGTTATGACCGCCGCGTATTAATGACTGACTCAAACTGGGAGTACATCAGTCAGGTTCGTATGTTGGGGTTGGATTACTATTACGGCAACCCTATTTCTAGTCACGCGGACGACAACTTGAACTTGATAGGAGTTGGACAAGTGGTTGCATTAACGCCCGATCAGCATTTCAACATTATGGCTTGCATGCAATTCGTCGACGAGTTTGGGGAAGATAAAGTTCACTGCTTACAAAAAGTGAAAACCAACGGCAATGGCAGCGAGAAGCACTCCGTGGCTCAGGAGTACCATGGTAAATTGCTGATGGGCGGCAATGTAAGCTATACCCAGCTAGCCAGTATGTTAAGTCGTGGTGCAGAGGTTAAACACACGAAATTGAGCGATAACTTCACGTATCAAGATTATTTAGCGCATCACAAAGGTAGTTCAGTTGTACCGCTGTTCCATGTAGAAGAAAAAGGAAAAATTCAATTCTGTGATGATCCCGAACAGTTTGAACCAACGACGACAAGCACTGTTGTGTCGCTAATTCTGTCGGACAGCGTAAAGTAAACTACAGAGCAATGTGATCCATTTTCATCATGGGTATCGTACGCTGATTATCTCAATTTGAAGAGAAACTTGCCGGCTTGTTTAAAACGGAAAGCGAGTTTCTTTTCTTATAATGTCAGGGGCAGTCGAGATTCATTACTCGTTTCGGAAAAGTAATCCGGCAAATTCACAAAATTCGCATTGACGTTACTGATAAGGATCGCAATACTGCGCGACTGTTTTACTTTAGGGTGACATTATGGCTCCGCAAACTAACCGAAAAGATTTACACCTAGATGCTGTTTTACATCATGATATGAGCATGAAGCATAAAACGGCGGGTTTTGAGTCTGTCGAGTTTGAACACTGTGCGCTGCCAGAATGTGACTTTCACGCGATCGATTTATCGACAGAGTTTCTTGGTCATCAATTAGCGCTACCGTTTTTGATTAGCTCGATGACTGGCGGAGCAAAAGACGCAGAAACGATCAATTGTCGTTTGGCTGAAGCCGCAAGTGAATTAGGTATTGCCATGGGTGTGGGCTCGCAACGGATTAGCTTAGAAGAAAGTCAGCATTCGGGCTTGGGTAAAACCATTCGTGAGTTGGCGAAAGAAGTACCGTTGTATTCCAATCTTGGAGCCGCTCAATTGCTCGATAAAGGTAAACTCGATAATGCGCAACGTGCGGTAGAGGCGATTCAAGCAGATGCCTTGTTTGTGCACGTTAATCCAATGCAGGAAGCGTTTCAGAAAAATGGCGACCACAATTGGGTTGGTGTTTTCCAGGCAATTGAGATGCTTAAATCTCGCGTGAAGGTTCCTATCATTATCAAAGAAGTCGGTTTTGGTATTAGCGGACACATTGCGCAGCGATTAATTGATGCTGGTGTGGATGCAATTGACGTTGCGGGCGCGGGTGGTACAAGCTGGAGTGCGGTTGAAGGGTATTGCCAAGACAATCCGAAAATGCAGCGTGCAGCCGAGCTTTTCCGCGATTGGGGTGTCCCTACAGCAACATGTTTGGCTCAAATCCGCGCACTGCATCCTACATTACCGTTGATCGCCTCGGGAGGTGTTCATAACGGACTTGAAGCGGCGAAAGCCATTCATTTGGGTGCTAATCTCATTGGGCAAGCTGGTGCGGTATTAAAAGCTGCGACGATCAGCACGCAGTCTGTCGTCGAACACTTTGAACAAATGGCATTAGAGCTGCGTTTAGCGTGCTTTGGTACTGGCTCTTCTAAGGTTGGTGAGCTAACGAAAGCGCGCTGCCTATAGCTTTTAGAATGGCGCGCTTTACACAGAGTCGCTCAATAATTTTTCGATGTCTTAACACGTAGACTGATAATTTCGTTATAGTTGATACAAAAGTCACTTCAGCTAGTGACGCCTTTATTCAGACACTTGAATGGGCACGTGTTGAAGAGATTGAGTTTAATTTTACTATTGTTTGCAACTGGAACCTTAAATTTATGAAAAAACTAGTCATGCTGATGTTGGCGGCTTCTGCTTTGACCGCTTGTAGTGATGAAGTGGGCACTGAAGGCTGGTGTAACGACATGCGCGATAAGCCAAAAACAGAATGGACAGCAGACAACGCGGTAGACTTTGCAAAGCATTGTGTTCTGCAAGATGGTGTCGGCAGCGAGCAATGGTGTGAAAACCTGAAAGATAAGCCGAAAGGTGACTGGACTGCAAACGAAGCGACCAGCTTTACTAAACACTGCATTTTTTAAGCACAGCGGAAAGCGCCTTTTCTGAGGCGACATTCTGTGAGGTAAACACCAAGCGTTATTGCTTGGTGTTTTTGTATCTAAAATAGCTCGATTTTTCACGTGTCAGCGCACCTCCCTCTGAATGGAAAGTTTTACATTTTCGTTTCATTTTTGAAAACCTGTATTGCCTGTCTTTAATTTTTCGTATTGCAATGGCATGGTGTCGAGATAGCCATCTAATTCAATTAGATTCATAACAAAAAGGAATTCAAATGGAAGTACTAAAAGGCTCATGTCTGTGCGGCAAGGTAAAGTTGGAAGTGGCAGATGAATTTAAGTACATGGGAAATTGCCATTGCTCTGAATGCCGCAAGTTCACAGGTTCTGACTATTCATCTGCCGGTGGTATTGCGTTGGATAAACTGCTTATTATCCAAGGGAAAGAAGATATTCAAACTTATCAGAAAAGCGAAAATACCATGCTATGCTTTTGTCGCCACTGCGGATCAAGTCTGTATTCGAAAAAGAACAATGGGATCGTCAATATTCGCCTTGGTATCTTGGATGACACATCTTCTCACAAGCCTGATTTCCATATTTTTGTCGCGTCGAAAGCGCCGTGGCTCGAGATATCGGATAACCTGACTCAATTTGATGCAGGGCCAAAGTAGAGTTGTTGTAGATAAGTATTTAGAAACAGAGCGCGTTACAATACGCTTGCGACACGCTCTGCGCTTTTACTTTGTATATTAGAACGGAGACGACTATCTGGCGTCTTGTAGTTCTTCTAAGCCACCTGCATTGTGCAGATTCGTAAAGCCTTGCGTTTGTAAGTATTGATACGCTTTGCCAGAGCGGTTACCACTGCGACAGTACAACACGATAGCTTGATCTTTATCGACGTCTTGAAAATGTTTATCAAGTTCAGATAAAGGGAAGTTGACGGCATTATCCAAATGCCCTTCAGAAAACTCTTGCGGCGTACGCACATCGACAATCATCGCGCCCTTGTCAATCAATTGCCACCCTTGTTCAGCGCGTTCAGAAGCCGACACGTTGGGGGAGAGGAAGCCAACGCACAACGTTGCAAGAAATAGAGATACGGCCTTTTTCATTGTTTGATTATCCTTTTTAAGAGTACGTAACCACTCTAGATTTGATTGAGCATATTTTCCATCATAAAGAGATGCTAAGTAGTTGTGAATGCGATAATTCGATAGAAAATTTTATTTAATTTAATAAAAAATTTTTATCAAATTCACCTCTTGAACTCTAATTTTTCGACCTTATTATTTTCATCGAAAGCGAGCTGTCGACTCGCAAATCCATCTTGATGTTTATTTTGTCTTTTATTTTTGGTTCCAAGTAGGAGGCACTTAAAAATGAAAATTCGTCCTTTAAATGACAAGCTAATTGTTGAAAGACAAGAGGTGGAAAATAAATCTGAAGGGGGAATCGTTTTAACTTCTCAGTCGGTGAAAAAATCAAACCGCGGGAAAGTCATTGCTGTTGGTTTAGGTAAACGTCTTGAAAATGGCGAACGCGCTGCGATGGAAGTCAAAGTGGGCGACCAAATCATTTTCAATGACGGTTACGGCGTGAAAACCGAGAAAATTGACGGCGCAGAATACTTAATTCTGTCCGAATCTGATGTGTTAGCAATCGTTGAGTAATTATTTTTGTAGTAGTTTTTTGAGGAGATAACCATGGCTGCAAAAGACGTATTATTTGCTAATGACGCACGTCAAAAAATGCTGAAAGGTGTGAACTTACTGGCGGACGCAGTAAAAGTGACACTAGGCCCGAAAGGCCGCAACGTTGTGCTTGATAAATCTTACGGCGCGCCAACCATCACCAAAGATGGCGTGTCTGTAGCGAAAGAAATCGAACTGAAAGATAAGTTCGAAAACATGGGCGCACAAATGGTGAAACAAGTGGCGTCCAAAGCGAATGATGAAGCGGGTGACGGTACAACGACGGCTACCGTACTGGCGCAATCTTTCATCAATGAAGGTCTTAAAGCGGTAGCCTCTGGCATGAACCCAATGGACCTAAAACGTGGTATCGACAAAGCCACTGAAGCGGCGGTTGAGAAACTACGTGAAATGTCTAAGCCATGCAGTGACAAAGAATCCATCACCCAAGTGGGTAGCATTTCTGCAAACAGCGATCGCGCGATCGGTGAAATCATTGCAGAAGCGATGGAAAAAGTGGGTCGCAATGGCGTGATTACGGTGGAAGAGGGCCAAGGTCTAAACAACGAACTGTCTGTGGTTGAAGGTATGCAATTTGACCGCGGTTACTTGTCGCCATACTTCATCACTAACCAAGAAAATGGCAGCGTCGAGCTAGACAACCCTTACATCCTATTGGTGGACAAAAAAGTCAGCAGCATCCGCGAGCTATTGCCTGTACTAGAAGAAGTGGCGAAATCTTCTCGCTCGCTATTGATCATTGCTGAAGACATCGAAGGTGAAGCGCTAGCGACATTGGTTGTGAACAACATGCGCGGCATCGTGCGTGCGACCGCGGTGAAAGCGCCTGGCTTTGGTGACAACCGTAAAGCGATGATGGAAGACATTGCGGTACTAACTGCTGGTACGGTCATCTCTGAAGAAATCGGCCTAGAGCTCGAAAAAGCAACGTTAGAGCAACTAGGTAGTGCGAAGAAAGTTACCATCACCAAAGACACAACAACCATTGTGGGTGGTGCAGCAGAAGCAAGCGCGATTGCTGATCGTGTGGCTTCGATTGAAAAACAAATCGAAACAACCACTTCTCAATACGACAAAGATAAGCTTCAACAACGTGTTGCGAAGCTTTCTGGCGGCGTAGCGGTGATCAAGATCGGCGCTGCAACCGAAGTTGAGATGAAAGAGAAGAAAGACCGCGTGGACGATGCGCTACACGCTACCCGCGCAGCGGTTGAAGAAGGTATTGTTGCTGGTGGTGGTGTTGCCCTAACTAAGATCGCGAAAGAATTGGCGGATCTAAAAGGCGACAATGATGACCAAAACGTGGGTATCCGAGTTGCGCTACGTGCAATGGAAGAGCCTCTTCGTCAAATCGCAACTAACGCAGGTGACGAAGCTTCTGTTGTGGCGAACGCTGTTAAAGCGGGTGATGCCGATTACGGTTACAACGCTGCAACAGGTGAATACGGCAACATGATCGAAATGGGCATCTTGGACCCTGCGAAAGTAACACGTTCAGCGCTTCAATTCGCAGCGTCTGTTGCTGGCTTGATGATCACCACTGAAGCGATGATCACCAACCACGTTGAAGACAAAGAACTTGATATCTAACGTCATCAATCGTTAGTGATTAAGTAAGCGTTAAAATAACAATAATATTGCAAAACCTAAGCGGGCTCGCTTGAGCCCGCTAATCAGTCATTTGAGGTAAGTGTTATGACCCGTTTACCTGCGTTTTCTTTCTCAATATCTGAGCCGGGCGGTAATGAAGCTTCGTCAACGTGGCCGACTGCTATTCACTTCCCCCTCGTTCCAGCTGGGCCAGAGTTTTCAATCGAAAATGCTCTGCCTAAACGTCCGACAGTGACGATATTCACTATCGATCTGTCTCAGTTATTTAAAGGGGACGCTCGGGTCATCCATTAACTGTATCGAAACAGCCAGCGCACGTTGGCTGTTTTTTTCTAATTTAAAGTATTGATAATGTTGATTTTTATTTGATTGCTGCCACTTGTTCAATGATCAATTTGAACTGGGGTAATCGGACCGCAAGCGTACTACACCTTTAAGCCCAGCATTGCGCCGAAAATGATCAATCCCGCCCCACATGCTTGATTGAGTCGATGCTTAATCTTCAACAAGAAAGCTTGTAGCTGGGGTGACGTGAATAAAACAGCAACGATAGAAAACCAAATACCATGCAGCGCAATCATATAAATCCCGTAGAACAAGGCGATGTGTTGCTGACTAGAGTCGGGAGAAATCACTTGGCTAAAAATACTCAGAAAAAACAGCATCGTCTTGGGATTGAGTAAATTACACAGAAATCCCTGCATGAAAAATCGCCACATTGAATACTCGCTCTGTTGAACGGTTTCTGAGTTTGATGCAGGTTGCGAGGAGAATATTCCTTTAATCCCAAGGTAGACAAGATAAGCGGCCCCAAGATAGCGCACGAGATTAAACAACCATTCATTTTGTGAAATTAAGTAACTGATCCCCAGCATGGAGTAAGCGATGTGGATGCTGATCGCCATGCTGATACCAATCGCACTGTACACGCCTGCTTTTCGTCCTTGATTTAAGCTATTTCTTAATACCAAAACAAAGTCTGCGCCAGGGCTAATAACAATAAGCACACCTAATAACGCAAGAGTTACAAATTCCATATCGATTTCCTGTTTGAATGATGAAGTCTGGGATGTAGCGGAATTGTAGGCGTCTTTATTACTGACTATAATCGAAAAATATTCCCATATTGGTGAGAAAAACTCACAGATGCGTCACCTGAAATCTTTTTATGTATTCCACGTTGCGGCGAGCTCTTCAAGCTACACTGAAGCGGCTGACAAACTGAACATTACCCACGGAGCCGTGAGTAAGCAGATCAAGCAACTTGAGCAATATCTGTCTCAACCTTTGTTCTTCAAAGAGGGCAGGAAAGTCGTGTTGACGGCAGAAGGCGAATTACTCAAGACATACACAGAAACGGCATTCCAAACGCTAGAAAAAGGCGTGAATACGCTTATGCAAGAGAAGCATCAGCATCTTGAAGTGTCTTGTGAACCGACATTAACCATGCGCTGGTTGATGCCAAGGTTGGCCGCGTTTAATGATGAACACCGTGCTGATGTTCGTTTGTCGACGGCTGGTGGCCCGGTAACATTAGGATCAACTGGGCTTTCGATGGCGATTCGTCGAGACGATTTTGCGCAGCATCACGATTACGACAAAACCATTCTTGTGGAAGAGTGGGTGGGGCCGGTATTTTCTCCTGAGTATTGGCAATCCATTAAAGACAATTTGAAAGCAGCTCGATTGTTGAATAGCCAAACCAGACCGAATGCTTGGGCGGATTGGCAGCAATCAACACGTTGTGAAACTTTCAACGGCAACACTCAGCAATCATTCACGCATTTTTATTTTTGCATACAAGCAGCGGTGGATGGCTTAGGCGTCGCAATGGGATCGTATCCTTTTGTCATGGACGATATTAAGCGTGGTAATTTGGTCGCACCATTTGGGTTTTCTCCATCAAGTTGCAATTACGTTTTATTGAGTCAAGATAAAAAGCGTACAGAACTCGAACATAAATTTATCACGTGGTTACAAACGCAAATGGCAGAGTGTGTGCCACTGTCATCACAGCAGATTACGCAAGGCGAATAGAAGGCATAGAGCGAGATTACGTCAGTCAGTTTTATGGAAAAAGGCTTAGGAAATTGGAAATGGAAAACCTCAATATTGTTGAAATCAAATCATTTGTTCCGGCGAAAGATTACGCGCTATCAAAACGTTTTTATGAGGCGATTGGCTTTGAAATGGCATCGGACTTCGGTGATGTAGCATATTTCTCTCAAGGTAGCTGCGCGTTTCTTTTACAGAATTTTTATGAGCCAGAACACGGCAATAACTTCATGATGCACTTGCTCGTAGAAGACGCAGAAAGCTGGCATCAGCACTTATCCAAAGTGGGTCATGAAGAATTTGGTTCGCGTTTGACTGAGCTGGTCGAGCAACCTTGGGGCATGCGCGAATGTTGTTTGTTTGACCCTAGTGGCGTTTTATGGCGAATTGGCCAGAACATGAATACTGACTAACGCCAGTCTTATTTTCACCACATCTACGCGCAGGTATTGAGATCTCGATATCTGCGCGTTTTCTTTTTTACTTAGCCTTGCCAACGTTTGTAGCGCACTCACGCCTTTTTCGAGGTGGTGTGCGATGGGCTAACGCCAAAAAACTCCTCAAGCAGCATGGCTTTGAGTTCTGCTCTGACTTCTGCGCCACCGATTAACGCCAAAAGTGCGAGTCCTCCTGGAATAAGGATGACCATTAATATCGGTCTTAAAATATACGAAAAGCAGAAGATGGTCGGGAAGAAAATCAATCCTTGGCCTAGTTTGTTTAATACGTACATGAGCGATTCCTTTTGTTTTTATATAAAATGAGCGCGATCAATTTTATAAATGAGCGCGCTCAATTTGTCAATCTCAACCACGCAAGGTATGATCCTTTCAGGCTCATTAAGCAGACACATCAATGACGAAGCGACAACAGACCAGAGATAAAATTCTAAAAGCCGCATGGGCATCTTTTGCTCAAAATGGCTATGACATGACGACCACAAGGCAGATAGCGAGAGCAGCAGGAGTAGCCGATGGCACAGTGTTTAGCCATTTCCCGACTAAACTGTCGATTTTGCGCGAAGGGATGCTGGCGCAACTGCAACAGATCAGCCAAGAAACGCTAGTCAGTGTGGAAGGTAAAACCGATATCGACATTGGTTTGGCGCTGACGGAGAAATACTATCGCTACTATTTTGCGAACGTTGAGCTGAGCCGAGCTTTGTTGAAAGAAGTGATTTGGGATTTGGATTATTATCAGTCGTTTAACCAAGCTTTGTTTCAATCTGTAAACGGAAGCTCCGTCCTTGAGGGAAAAATACCGCTGATTTTTGACTGCTATTTTATGACGTTAATCTCGCACTTGAGCCGTGCAGAACCGGATGTTGAAGCGGCACTTGAAGAGTTTCATGCTAAGTTTCAGCAAATCATTGCGACTGCATAACATGGCCCCAACGCAGGATCTGAAAGAATATACTGCCTGTCATTTTATTTGCTGGACTCCCATTTTCTCGTTTCAGTTGGCGTCTCACCAAATAGCCGCTTGTAGCTTTGACTGAACTGCCCGAGATGGAAAAAACCAAAGTCAAAAGCAATTTCTGCAATTGTTCGATTATCTTCAGGGCTTTGTAGCACTCTACGTACTTGATTCAGGCGCATTCGATGTATGAACTGCTTTGGGGAAGTATTACAGCAATGTTCAAAGGTGTACTGTAGTGTGCGACGACTGACGTGTACTGCGTCACACAGTTCACTGACGGTTATCGGTGTACGGTAGTCTAGATCCTGTAGCTGTTGTTTTATACGGTGCATCACGTGTTGACGATGAGAGCTTGATATCGGATGGCTCGTGTGCAGTGAACTGAGTGAGAACAACTCCAGCACAATATCTTTTAAGATTGCTTGATGTGTGGTTTCAGACCATCTTGGCTCGGCGGAACCAAGTAACGTGCCTAAGTAGTATTTAAGTTGTTGAATGTGTTTTTCCGTCAAACCCGTTAAGTGTAATGTGTTGTTTTGGATACTCCCAAGCTCAAGTTGATTTTCTATGATGTGAACGAAGTTTTTGTCGAGCACTATTCCATAGATAGAAAACTGCTCCGGTGTCATTAACTCAAAATCAGCGCCACCTTGCCTAAGCAAAAGTTGGCTTGAATTAAACTGACTGTGATTTAGGTGTAGCGGCTTATTTTCCGCACTCAAACCCAACCAAATACCTCCCTCTTCAACCCTGCATTGCTGTCTTAGCGAGCGGTTACTGTCTTCACGAAACACATGGAAATTGGGAAATCGTCGTTCTCGAATTTGACCTAAAAATCGACCATCGCTGAGTTGGTCATATTCCTGTTGCCAGTTTATCAGACTCGCAGCTTGTTGGTTTGCATCCTTAGTGTGATGGATGCACAGCATTGGTGCAGTTTGGGGTATTTGGTTACTCATCCTTGTGATGCTCATTCCTTTTTTGTGAGTCATGTTGGAGCAGTATTTACATAACTCATTGTTTATTATTGGTTTATAAATGTTGCCAGTTTTGGATAACGCTACGGAACACATTTGGCAATACTTTCTTAAAGCTTATTGATAGTTCAGCAAAAAGCGAACCAAATAGTGAAGAGGAAGAGCAATGACGGCAACTTATCGTCGGCAACAAGGAAGTAAAGTCTATACCTTTAAGTCATTAGCTGACTTGATGGCGAAAGCGACACCGGAGCGCTCAGGCGATGCGTTAGCCGGGGTTTGTGCTCAGTCAGCGGCAGAACGTGTAGTCGCACAAATGGCGCTGTCTGAGTTACCACTTAAAACGTTTCTTAACGAGGCGGTTATTCCATACGAAAGCGACGATATCACTCGTCTAATTATCGATACGCATGACCTTGAAGCCTTTAAGCCGATTGAGCACTTGACGGTCGGAGATTTTCGAAATTGGCTGCTGAGTGAAGAAGCCGATGGTGAAACGTTGGCTAAAATTCGTCAAGGTTTAACACCAGAAATGGTGGCCGCAGTCAGTAAGATTATGCGCAACCAGGATTTGATTCTCGTTGCTAAAAAATGCCAAGTTGTCACGGCTTTTCGGAATACGATTGGTTTGCCGAGTCGCCTGTCTACTCGCTTACAGCCGAATCATCCCACTGATTCTCTCAACGGTATCGCAGCGACCATTTTTGATGGTCTGATGTACGGAAATGGCGACGCGGTTATCGGTATCAATCCGGCAACAGATAATGTGCCTCAAGCTATCAAGTTAATGGACTTAATGGATGAGGTGATTCAACACTATCAAATACCGACTCAGTCTTGTGTGTTAACTCATGTAACGAACACGATCGAAGCCATTGAAATGGGTGCACCAGTCGATCTCGTTTTTCAGTCGATAGGTGGCACGCAAGGGACGAATGATACCTTCGGAATCGACTTGTCGATTTTGAAAGAGGCCCATGAAGCCGCGTTGTCTTTGAATCGAGGTAGCGTAGGAAACAATGTGATGTATTTTGAAACCGGACAAGGTACCGCGCTGTCTGCGAATGCATTTCATGGGGTCGATCAACAGACTTGTGAAGCCCGTGCTTATGCTGTCGCGAAACAGTTCGATCCTTTGTTGGTTAATACAGTTGTTGGGTTTATTGGCCCTGAGTATCTGTTTGATGGCAAACAGATCATTCGTGCTGGGCTTGAAGATCATTTCTGTGGGAAGTTGCTTGGTTTACCTATGGGTTGCGATATCTGTTACACCAATCATGCCTATGCCGATCAGAATGACATGGATAACTTGCTGACACTATTAGGTGTGGCCGAGTGCTCGTTCATCATGGGTATTCCAGGGTCTGATGACATCATGCTCAACTATCAAACTACCTCATTTCACGATGCCCTTTACGCAAGAAAAGTACTCGGTTTGAAGCCAGCACCAGAGTTTGAACAATGGTTAATGGAGATGCAGATTTTCGAGAGCGTGCAAGACGTTCGGTTAAGTGAGCAAATCTCTCGCTCGTTTTCGGGAGCAATTAACCAAGTGAATAAGGGGTATTCTCATGGGTAAAGTAATCACCATTGCTCAGTCCCCACAAGATGAGTCTGAAGTTGTCACACATAACCCTTGGGGCAAGTTACGCGACTTCACCTCTGCTCGGATCGCTCTGGGTCGCAGCGGGAACAGTGTACCAACCAACGAGTTACTCTCATTTCAGCTGGATCACGCCCAAGCTATGGATGCAGTGCATTGCAGTTTGAATGTTGACTCTCTCGTTGCTGGTTTATCGGACTCTTACTCGATTCTTGAAAATACCTTAGAACCTCCTGTCATAGTTAGCAGTCAAGTGAGTGACCGGCTTATGTACCTGCAAAGGCCCGATTTAGGAAGGCTGCTTGATGAATCTTCTTGGCAAACGCTCAACTCGATAGCAAATGAGCATAACATTGACATTGATCTTGCGATTGTTATTGCTGATGGACTTTCTTCCGTCGCAATTCAAAACCATGCCGTGCCTGTTGTTACTCGATTGATTTCTCTTTTAAGCGCTGGTGATGAACATCAATGGAAATTCGCACCTATCACAATCGTAAAGCAAGGAAGAGTAGCGGTAGGGGATGATGTTGGTGAATGTTTTAACGCCAAGGCCGTGCTGGTTTTAATTGGAGAGAGACCCGGTCTAACTTCTCCGGATAGCATGGGTATGTATCTCACTTGGGGGGCTAAACGAGGCTCTAAAGATTCCCAAAGAAACTGCATTTCCAATGTGCGCCCTCAGGGGCTCAACTATGACGATGCCTGTGAACGCGCATTTTACTTGCTCAAGGAAGCTCGAAAATTACAACTGTCAGGAGTGAATCTGAAAGATTGCTCAGATATCAATGAGCCAAGTGGCGCAAGCGTTGAAGATAAACACAGCGACAACTTTTTAATTTCATCAAAGTAGAAGGATTTACTATGTCTAAACATCAGGAGTACTTGGCCAAAAGGCAGCTAAAAAGAGGCACCGCAGGTTGGATTTTACTTGCTGGCTTAGGTGTCTCGTATGTTATATCTGGTGACTTCGCCGGTTGGAACTTTGGCATCGCTCAAGCAGGATGGGGAGGCTTTCTTATTGCTGCTTGAGCGATGGCAGTAATGTATTTCACGCTAGTATTGTCTTTAGCTGAAATGTCTGCGGCTATTCCTGCTGCGGGTGGTGGTTACAGCTTCGCAAGACAGGCGATGGGGCCGACAGGCGGCTTTTTCACTGGCTTATCAGTTTTGATTGAATATGCGCTCGCGCCTGCTGCGATAGTGATTTTTATTGGCTCAGCCGTGAATGAATTGGTTGGTATCGATGGCCCTGTTGTTTACGCACTTTTCTACGCCGTCTTTATCGCTATTCATATGGCAGGTGTTGGCGAAGCTCTCAAAGTGATGATGGTCATCAGCGGTTTGGCTGTGCTAGCTATTCTCATTACTGCTGCTGTGCTTATTGGTCACTTTGATGTTAATAACTTATTCGATATTGCTCCGGCGACGGCTCAGGCAACAGAAATCTTGCCGTTTGGGTGGTATGGCGTATGGGCTGCGTTGCCATTTGCAATGTGGTTGTTTCTTGCGGTTGAAGGTGTGCCTTTAGCGGCAGAGGAGGCAAAAAATCCGGCAAAAGATGTTCCCAAAGGCATCATTGGTGCGATGCTGTTTTTATTGCTAACCGCAACTCTCGTAGTCGTCCTTTTGGCTGGTGCGGTTGGCTCAAAGGTCATAGGCGATAGCGCGGTGCCATTAGTTGACGCCCTAAAGCTTACGGGCAATTCAACGGTAGCAATGGCCGTGAACTTACTTGGATTGGCTGGCCTTATCGCTTCTTTCTTTTCAATCATTTATGGTTACAGTCGCTTGGTGTTTGCGCTTTCCCGCGCGGGTTATTTACCGCAAACTTTGTCATTAACCAGTGACAAAAAAGTGCCTTCTCGTGCGCTTTTGGTTCCGGGCGTTTTTGGGTTCTTGGTTTCACTTACGGGTGAGGGGGACTTAATCTTGGCGATGGCTGTTGTCGGTGCGACTGTATCGTACGCATTAATGTCCTTGAGCCATATTTTATTGCGAATTAAACAGCCGGAATTAACTCGTCCATATAAAACGCCTGGTGGGATAATTACTTCGAGTATTTCTCTGGTGCTTTCTTTGATCGCAATGACAGGTGTTTATGCTTTTGATCCCTCAGCCTTTTTCATGACAATGGGATTGTTTCTTATCGGTGGTGTTTATTATGGGTTATACAGCCGCAACAAACTGGTGGCAGCAACCGCCGAGGAAGAGTTTGCCATGCTGTCTGTAGCAGAGCTAGAGCTTGAATCAGATGTCGTACGATAGTCACTTTGATTCTTGTTATTCAGCATATTAAGGGAGCCATAGGCTCCCTTTGTCATTTCTATCAAAAGTGCATAGCGCACAAATGCATCACTTTAACTTTATAAGTGTTTAATCATGTGAAAGTCTAGTCTGGATAACGATGGCGCAGATCCATCACAGGTAAAGGTTAAGTTTTCAAGGAAAGATCATGATAAACAAGGTATTTAATACACTTTTGGGAACAGAGTTACCGATTATTCAAGCGCCAATGGCCGGTGTGCAAGACAGCCAAATGACCATCGCCGTCAGTAATGTTGGCGGGCTTGGCTCGTTACCTTGTGGAATGCTGAACAAAGACGCCATCGTAAAAGAACTTCAACTTATCAAGCAGGCAACTAACCGACCGTTTAACCTCAATTTCTTTTGCCATGAAATGCCGGAGTATGACGCCAACAAGCACGAAAAGTGGCAAAAAACGCTGCAACCGTATTTTTCCGAGGTTGATGCAACCGTTCAGGCTCAGCCAAACGCTCCGACAAGGATGCCTTTCAATCATGATATTGCTGACGCGATTGAACCATTTGCACCGCCAGTGATCAGTTTCCACTTTGGTTTGCCAGACGATGATCTGTTAGCTCGAATTAGAGGGTGGGGAGGGAAGATCCTTTCGTCAGCGACCACGGTGGACGAAGCACTTTGGCTAGAAGCAAAAGGCGTTGACGGTATTATCGCCCAAGGCTTGGAGGCTGGTGGACACCGAGGTATGTTTTTATCGGATGATTTAACTACTCAATTAAGTTTGATGGCGTTATTACCACAAATCGCCAAACGGGTGAATTTGCCCGTTATTGCTGCAGGCGGAATCGCTGATAGAAGTGGGGTGGAAGCCGCGTTGAGATTAGGAGCGAGTGCCGTTCAAGTTGGCAGCGTCTATTTGTTGTGTGATGAGGCGAAAACATCGTCTTTACATCGATATGCCATTGCCAGTGAACGCGCGCAACATACCGCAGTGACCAATGTTTTCTCGGGCCGACCAGCGAGAGGCATTGTGAATCGCGCGATGTCGGAGCTAGGCTACATCAGTGAGTTTGCGCCGAAATTCCCATACGCCTCCATTGAAATGGCTCAACTAAGAGCGCTTATGGAAAAGCAAAACCGAGATGAATTCACACCGTTGTGGTGCGGACAAAACTCGTCGGGTTGTAAGGAAATATCGGCGGCAGAAATGACATTGTCATTAGTGGAAGGCATCGATTTAAACTGATATGCATCTTGCCTTTTAAAGCGATGCTGACCGAATGGTTACGAGTTATCCCTGTATTTATGTAGTAAATCTAATGGGATGTGGCAGTAATCATTCGGAAAGTTTGTGAGTCTGTCTTGGTGCTCATCATCACTTGGCACATAATTTGTGAGTGGCAGTACTTCTACGGCGATCTTGTCGGCGTCCGGTCGTGCTGCGATAAACGCTTTCGCGATGGTGAGATGCTGTTCGTTTTGGCTATAAACACCAGTACGGTACTTCTCACCTACGTCTTCACCTTGCTTGTTAACGCTGTAAGGGTCGATTATCTCAAACAAATACCCCATTAAAGTTTCAACCGAAACTTGCTCAGCATCGAACTGGGTTTTCACGCACTCTGCGTAGCCATCGTATTCGGATTGAGTGTTATCCGTTGTGCCATTTGCTCGCCCGGCTTCTGTGTTGATTACGCCCGGAAGGTGGCGCATAAATTCTTGCACGCCCCAAAGGCAGCCGCCTGCGAAGTAAATTTCTTCCATTACTTTTATCCTAGTCTCTATCGTTGTTGGGATGTAGGGAGTTAACCCCTCTTCTTCCATCCCATCTTCGTTGCCCTATTATCTGTTGATGGGAGCGATATTCGCAAGGTACAGCTTGGCTAATCAGACCACGCGTTTTTTCCTTTTTACTTTCAAGTTCTTTTCTTATGAAACATCAGGTGAGTATACTGTAAGCTCATCAATAAGGAGCGAACCTGTGAACCCAAGACAAAATGAAATCCTGCAATTAGTGAACGACCGTAAACGCGTTCAAGTCACAGAGCTTTCTGACATCATTGGCGTGTCGGGTGTGACCATCAGACAGGATTTGAACTTTCTGGAGCAACAGGGCTACCTAAAGCGCGTTCACGGCGCAGCTACCGCGTTGCAAAGTGATGACATTGATGCCCGCCTAGAAGTACGTTTCGATATTAAACAATCGCTCGCAAACCAAGCTGCGGATTTGGTCGCACCGAATGAGACAGTGCTGATTGAAGGAGGCAGTGCCAATGCGTTGTTGGCTCGGACATTGGCTGAGCGCGGCGATGTGACCATCATTACGCCATCGGCGTATATCGCCCATCTCATCCGTAACACTTCTGCCAACATTATCTTGCTTGGTGGCGTGTATCAGCACCAAGGCGAGAGCTTGGTCGGACCGCTGACTAAGTTGTGTATTGAGAACATTCATTTCAGCACGGCCTTCTTGGGTATTGACGGCTTCCATCAAGACACTGGCTTTACTAGCCGCGACATGATGCGTGCTGAGATCGCAGAAACCATCATTGCGAAAAAAAGGCGCAATATTGTTCTAACGGATTCTAGTAAATTTGGGCAAATTTATCCCTCATCAATTGGTAATACTGACGAAATATCAGTGCTGCTGACTGACAAAGCCGCTCCGAAAAGCGACCTTGAACAAATCAAAAAGCGAGGTGTGGAAGTTATATTAGGCTGATTAAGCCACGCTTCGTTTTCGCTTCGCGAGCATTGCTGTTGGGGAGAAACCGGTGACTAGCATAGTGCCGCTAAGCACTAGAATTGTTCCTATGATGGTGTTAGAACCGACGGGCTCATCTAGCACCAAGTAGCCCCATAAGATACCAAAAACAGGAACAAGAAAAGTGACAGTCAGTGCTGACGCTGGGCCGATATCAGAAACTAAGCGGAAATAGAGCAAATAAGCGAACCCTGTGCATACAACGCCGAGCGTGACAACAGAGCTCCATTCGAAATGACTTGGTTCTGCACGCATTGGTAAGAATGGTAGCAGCGGCAGTACCCAAATAACCGCCGCCCACATGCTGCCGTGAGCATTGTCAAAAGCAGGTACTTGTGGCGCATTTTTAGTGTAGTTGGTAGCAATGCCATAGCTGAAAGAAGCCATCAAACTGGCGGCAATAGGGAGCATGGCTTCTTCACCTATGGTTGAAGTATCTAAGCCGACCAAGACTGCAACGCCTCCAATGCCTATTAGCATACCGAGAACAGATTTCGCTGTGAGTGGGCTGCGGTACCAAACAAAGCCAACTAGTGCTCCCCATATTGGGGCGGTTGAGTTCAATATTGCTAAAGTTGATGCATTCAGTGTCTGGGCTGCGTACGCAAAGAGTAAAAATGGAACTGCGCTATTGAATAAGCCAATAATAAAGAAGTGTTTAGTATGCGCAGTTAACGTGAGTTTCTTCTTCAAATATACGGCGATCAATAACAAAGCGACGGCGGCAAATGTAACTCGAAATTCGATTAAGTAAGCCGGCCCGAATGTGTTGGCGGCGACTCGCATAAACAGAAACGAGCCACCCCAAATAGCAGCGAGGCAGAGTAAGCGAAAAAAACTGACGGCAGTCATTTGACATCCTTGGTCGAGGTCTAGCGCCTCATCGATTAATTGTTGCGCTAACAGTGAATTAAACCAAGGATGAGGTCAACCAGAAATGTAATGCCAGTTCCGGATCTGGCTAGCTTGGGCTCACGTTGATGGTGTGTTGTTGATTTGTGATGACTTAATGGCTCTCTGACCATACTGCGAATTCATTTCCACTCGGTTCAGTGAAGTGGAATCGACAGCCGCCGGGGAATTCGAAAATAGGGCGGATAACTTTTCCACCATGCAGCTCTACTTTTGTCTGAGTGGCCTGAATGTCTGAGCTATAAAATACTAAAAGTGCGCCACCATTTGCGGTTTGGTTTATAAACTCAGATTTGAAGAATCCGCCATCCAACCCTTGTCCTGAAAATGCAGAATATTCTGGACCATAATCGGTAAAGCTCCAGTCAAAAGCACGCTCAAAAAATTGTTTGGTCGCACTGACATTAGTGGAACCAAATTCAACGTAATTCAATTTTTCATGTTGATGCATGGTGAAATCCTTCTCGGTTACTATCGTTTCTAGGCGAACTTTTCTACGATGATGTCGTCCGCTTTTTCGACAAATAATGCGCCATTATCTCTGAGCTCTGTCAGCACATTCTCTACATTATCAGGCAGCACCGCACGAGTTGAAGCAAGATTAACTACCACATTGTAGCCAAGTTCCAGCGCTTGCATGACGGATTTTTTCACGCAAAAGTCTAAGGCAAGGCCACCGATAACTAAGGTATCAATCCCGTTGAACTTTAGAAATTCATGCGCGCCTGTCGTTTTGGTGTCGGCAATATCATGGAAAAAAATACCGTAAGGGTGTGCGTCAGGATCCATACCTTTATTAACTTGAAAATCATAGTCCAACACGGGTGGTAAGCCATCTAGCAGCTCAGAACCTGTTGTGCCAAGCACACAGTGACGGTTCCACTTTATATCCACATTCGGTAAACCAACGGGCTCAAGCATATTGGATGGCGATTCTGCATCCCACTTTGCTTTTGGTGGGTGTAAGTCACGACTGACCAGTTTTAATCGGCCTTTGGCATGATTGTTCAAAAGTTCCGGTACGATTTCCAACGCACCTGCAACGGGCAGTTCATCTGGACATAACTCACTAAAGCCTTTCTCTGGATCAACGTCGATCACTGCTGTAGTTTGATAGTTTACTCGAACAGTCATGGCAGACTCCTTGTCTGTCTGATTGTCTGCGTTTATCCACGCAAACAGTTTTGAAAAAAGGTTACTTCGTCGCTAGTCAGCGTATATACCATTGCGGGTTTTCCACCTTTGCCTTTGTTGGTTGAAGCGACTTTATTAGTGGGTTTTAGTACGCCTGAATCTATCAAGCGGCGCTTAATCGTCATTCGGCTGATATCAATACCAAACTCTTGATAAGCAGAAATGATGTCCGCAACCAAAAACTCTTTGTCTAATGCAAACAAAAGAACCGATGTGTATTCAATGGATGCACGAAGCTTTTGCCACGCTTTTTCAATGGTTTTTTGATGATCAAATGCGAGAGTCTCTTCTCCATTGAGAATAGCCTGTAGCGAAAACCATTTAAGTTGGCATTCCGGTACACCTGCATTATTTATTTGCTCTACATTGTTACGATCAACTAAGGCGTAGTGCGTAATGTTTAAGCTCCAGTCTTCTGGATCGCGCTTTGGATCACCGTCGATAAACGCTTCGCTAAAATGGCGAGGGTAGGTATGGATTTTCTCACGGCAAATTCGGCGACGCGCCGCTTCAAAGTTTTCATCGGCCGGGCGTCCGCCTTCACTGGTTAAGTCTTTATCAAAGACAAATCCGCCCGGTAGTGCCCAGACTCCATGGTATGGCCGATTTGGATTTGAACGTTTAATCAACAACACTTCCAATCCCTTATCGGCACAGCCAGATAGCCTGAATGGAATAATGTCGACAGATACGATCATGGTTGGGTCCTAATATTGATTTGTAAGTAATCTAGCGCATAACAAGTGGTCAATCAATGGGTAAGTAACGAGTTGTTAGAAACGTTTTAGGTAGTGTTCGTAATACGATTTGAGCATAAATTTACGGTTGACTCTGACTTATTCACAATGCTTGCTCGAATTCTAGACAAAAAAACCTTATAAAAATGAGTGGTTAGTAACAAAAGTTGACAAACTATAGATGGGTGTTTATTGTTTACGCAAATTAGTTAGTAACAAAAAGTTATATACCCAGGAAGGGCATGTAGAAGGGCACCTAATGACCACCAAACTATTTTCTTCCCGCATCATTCAAAGCGCTTTGGATTTCGATGTCTACAAAGTCAATATGATGAGCGCTGTAACAGCGCTTTACCCTGATGCGATGGTGTCATATAAGTTTATCGTGCGCAGTGAGGAAGACCTCTCTGAGCTTTTGCCCGAGGTAAAAGCCGAAGTCCTTAAACTGCAAGATATTCAATTTACGCAAGAAGAAATTGAATATATTAAGCGTGTCGCGCCTTACCTGAATCCTGACTTTGTTGATGCACTGCGCCATTTCCGTTTCAACCCACAAAGTGATGTCTCTTTCCATAATAAAGCCATGGCTGATGGCTCAAGCCAGTTAAGAATTACCATTAACGGTTTGTGGCGAGATACCATCTTGTACGAAACGATCATCATGAGTATCGTGTCTGAAGTTCGTAGCCGTCAGCGTTGGTCAGATATCCCTGTTGCGCAATTTACCACTGTTTTAGAAGAGAAAGTTCGACACCTAAAGTCGGAACTAAAACGTCGTAACATTACTAACTTTAAATTTTCTGACATGTCGACGCGTCGACGTTTTTCCTTTCAAGCTCAGCGCACTATGCTGGAATATTTGTGCCAGGAAGTGCCGGAATGTTTGACAGGAACAAGCAACTATCACTTAGCAAAAGAGCTAAACTTGACGCCTATCGGCACGGTTGCTCATGAGTGGTTTATGGGACACCAAGCTCTGGTGAATGTGCGAGATTCGCAAAAAGTGGCGTTGCAACGTTGGCAAAAAATGTTTAATGGTGCACTAGGTATTGCGTTAACCGATACGATTGGTATCGATGCTTTCCTTAAAGACTTTGATGAAGAACTAAGTAACGCATACTTCGGTGTACGTCACGATAGTGGTTGCCCTTATAGCTGGGGTGAAAAAATGATTGCACACTACCAGTCGCTGAATATAGACCCATTAACAAAAACACTGGTGTTTACCGACGGACTTAACTTCGAACAAGCGTTAGATATTTGCGAGTATTTCCAAGGACGTATTCAGGTGAGTTTTGGTATCGGTACTTTTCTTGCCAATGATATGGGTGATTATGTCAATAAAGATGGTGAAGCCTACCAGCCACTTTCTATCGTGATAAAAATGGTCACGTGCAATGGTTCACCGGTCGCCAAAATCAGTGACGAACCTGAGAAAGCCATGTGTGAAGATATCTTCTTTTTGATGAATCTCAAGCGCCGCTTTGAACAACCTCTTGATTTAAATGAGTGTCGTAAAATGATTGATCGTTTAGAAACTGAAGGTCAAAATTATCTCATTGACGCGTAGGCGTTATCCTCTCTCCATGATAAGCACCCTCTATCGTTACGACAAATTTATATAGGTAAACGTGGAGGGTGATTTCGTTATAGTAATATACAGAAGTAACCAGATACAGCGCAGGAAAGCACTCAAAAGTTGATGTGTTATCTGCCTTTGATTGGTGTAAATCGATACGTTACAGCATCGTGGACGGTGTATCTCATCCGACACTAAACTCAGTCTAATCACGTAGTTTATTCCCACGTACCATGAGCTCACTCGGGTATAGACGTCTATCTGCTTTTATGACTTTGGGCTTCACGTAGTTGCTTGAATCAGGAGTCAAAATGAACCTAGTAGTACATTTGCAAAAGAAAGCGATCCGAAAATATGGCTATGAGATGGCCACTCGCCAAGCATGGAAGTGTGGTATCAAGGCAAATCTTGTAAAGCGCGTGATTGGCCTTTTTAAAGGACAAATTGTTTGTGTGGTTGAAGGTTGCCGAGCAGAGTTTTCTTCTCCTCTTAATAACCCTCTTCACGAAGATGACAAGCAGGGGCGATATGTGTTTGTTGGAGGTGTATGCTGGGAACCAAATAACATTATAGCGCCTGGTTTCCCTGATTTTATGTTTATGCACGTGCGTAATCTAAGCCACCGTCATAAGTATTTAACGGATGACGAACTATTTTTGAGCTTGGCTTAAAAATAAATCTCATAGACTAGTCCAGCCCAATCATAATCAGTAGTGATACAGTTTTAGCTCTGTTGACATTCTGCTGAGTGTTTCTTGACGTACCTCTTATAAAACAGTGTTTCTTTACTTGTTAATAACAGAGGGTTTGTTTTCGTCTGATGTGATTTCCCTTTTGCGATTTACCATAACGCTCATCAAAGCAAGCCATACTGGGATGTAAATCATGAATATGAAATCTATCGCAATTGCAACGGCAGTTGTTGCTGTACTAGCAGGCTGTAAAGACAAAACGCCACCAGCTCCAACTCAAGCAAACATTACTTTGGTTGAAGCGGTGACTGAAACGGTGAAAAAGCCGCACCAAGTATGTAAAGACGTGGTAGTAACCGAGCAAGTTGCCCCTGCGGATGACAATAAAATTATTGGTACGGTTGGTGGCGCAGCAGCTGGAGCAGCGCTGGGCAACCAAATCGGTGGTGGCTCAGGTAAAGTGATTGCAACTGCAGCTGGTACGATTGCTGGTGCACTGACAGGTCGTAAGATCCAGGAGAATGTGCAAAAAGGTGATGTAGTAACAACGACGAAAAAACAGTGTCATACAGAATATACGACATCTGATAAAGTAGTGGGTTACGACGTCACTTACGAAGTTTCAGGTGCACCAAAGACGGTTCGTTTGGCGAGCAAGCCAGCGACAAAAACGTTCCCAATTCAAGATGGTAACGTTGTTCTACCACAATAGTTAGCGACTTAACCGAAGCGATTAACAAGCCCTTTTATCTTTGAGATGAAAGGGCTTTTTCACACAAGCGGCGTTTTCATCTGTTTTCCTATTGGAATGTGCGGCCAGAAATACCCGTTAATTTCCGTGTTCGATACAATCACTTTTCTAAAAGTACGAACGGAAAAAACATGGAAGATTTTTACCTGACCGAGCACGGTTTGGCTGGTTATTTCGAAGCGCAATGGTTCGACAAGTTCATTGAGGATCAACAGATTGAGATGATAACCAGTCGCTCAAAACAAGTCCCACTTTCTTTTTTGTCATCACCTCACTGCTCCCAAGTTGCTGATTTTATTGCGCAGGCGGTAATCGAAAGCAGCGTTCAGCCGTATTCCCTACTTGAGGTTGGGGCGGCGCTGGGAAGAAATTATTATGAGTTAGTGCAACGCTTACCTAACCTTAGAGAAGCGACGCTTGTGGAGCCTTCAAATAGGTTAATGGATGGCTTGAAGCAACTATTAATAGAAGAACAACGCGTCGAGCTTACTTACCTTCACGATGTGAACACCTTAAACACTTTAGAGGTAGAGAATAGAGATATCGTACAGAAATGTGCTCATGTTGATTTGACGCTAATTAACCAGCCTTTTGAGCTTGATACTCTCCAATCTCGCTTTGATTTAGTCGTATGTTTAAATGTGATTGATCAATGTGAGTCGCCACTTAGCGTGATCAATGCTCTAAAAAAAACCACCAAGGTGGGTGGGCTGATCGTTGTCTCTTGCACTTATCAGTGGAACGCGAAACACATCAAAAATAAAGAAGAGGCGGTTGATGATATCAAAGAATACTTTGCTGAAGGCTGGCGTCTAGTGTCGGAAGCCGAGCATGAATATCGCATCCGGTTTAATGATCGCTTTGCAAGGCAGTTTTTATCTCACGTAGTCGCTTACGTAAAAAACGATTAGAGCCACATAAAAAACCGAGCACTTACGGCTCGGTTTTTTAGTCTTTGGGCTAGAGCACAACTTTAAGTAACGTGCGCTTCTTGTTGCTCTTGCAACTTTTTCTTGCGACGCTCTCGTTTAGAAAGCCAAACCAGAGGCACAACAATCATAATGGTTCCTATTGCCATAAATATATCTGGCACTTCTCCAAACCAAATCAATCCCACAAACACGGCACCAATTAAGCCACTGTATTCAGCGCTAGCAATTTTGTTGCTATCGATCGAGCGGTAAGCGATGACACATGTTGCTGCATAAATCATGATGAACAAACTTGAGCCAGCAGCAACAGGGAAAGCACTCCAGTCCCAAGGTTCTGCTTCGATCAGAACAAGCAAGAAGGCTACTGGAATACCTGCCAAGTTTGTCATCAATAACGTTTGCATCACAGACTGATTTTTTGGCAGTTTTCGAATGAGCAAGTTATTGATTGCTAAAGTAATTGCAACAACTAAAGCTGAAATGGCTGCCCAATCGATTTGGTCTGGACGAATGATGACCAATACACCGGCAAAGCCCATTATCGCTGCAGCGACCGATTGCTTAGACAACTGTTCTCCAAAAAAGATTACTGCAAGTGGCAACATGATCAATGGCGCGGCGTAAAAGATCGCGTTCGCAGTTGCGAGCGGTAAAGATGAGATCGCCAAAACCATGAATATTGCACCAAGTAACCATACGTGAGCGCGAACAGCATGCCACTTAAACCCTTCAAGAAAAGGCGCATTTTTTGTTAGCAGGTAGACTGGCAGCAGGAAAAGCACCGCTGATATTTGTCGGAAAAAGACAAATTGAAAAATAGGCACTTCATTTCCGACACTTTTAATTAAAGAGTCCGAAAGCACCGCAATGAGATTTCCAACAATTAATAGCAGCATCGCTGCTCCGACCGATGTAACTTTCACTTTTTCCTCTCCTCTTTCTTTGCCAAAGAGTAGGTGATGTCATAGGATGAAGTGAAGTGATATTTATTAGTTTAAGTATGAGATTTTTAGATAATGAAATTGCCACCACTCAGAGCTGTTCACTGTTTTGAATCTGTTGCCAGAAACTCTAGCTTTTCGCTTGCTGCTGAAGAACTCAATGTGACGCAAAGTGCCGTTAGCCACCAGATACGATTATTAGAAGATTATTTGGGTGAATCATTATTTATCCGTCAAGGCAGAAAGCTCTCTTTGTCCGATACGGGCACCCGCTATTTAGAGGATATTAGCCCAGCAATTAGCTCAATTGCGATGGCCAGCCAAAAGGTGCGAGAAGGGGACAAAGGCAGCATACGGTTGGCGATTTATAGCTCGCTTGCCGTAAAGTGGCTTATTCCGCGTTTGTCTGATTTTAAGCGCTTACATCCAGAAATCGATCTGACACTCAATATGGTCGTTGGTGATCCTGAACAGACAGACAGCGTTGGCGATTGTTTCATCACGGTAGAAAAGCCAAAGCGAAACTACATGTCGGTAAAGTTATACGCGGAGACGCTGTATCCGGTCTGCAGCCATAAAATTTGGAAAGAGTTGCAAGATCAACCGATTCCAGAAGCGCTTTGGCGATACCCTATTTTGTCGACAGACTCAATTTATCGTGAGAGAGGAAAAGACTGGGCTGAGTGGTGCAGAGCGGGCGGTTACACCTTGCCGAAAGATGTCGATGTTCAACATTTTAGTCATATGTTGTTGGCAATAGAGGCGGCGCGTTATGACCAAGGCATCGCATTTGCGAATGATTTTATGCTCAATGAAAGAGATAAAGCGCACGATTTGGTGTACATCCCTTCTCATGGATTGGAAACCGGAGACAGCTTTTATTTTATTCATAAAAAGAGTCGAGCCAAGCAAGCGGAAATCATCAAGCTCACTAACTGGTTGAAGCAGCAATGCTTGTGAAATGACTAAATTGTCAAAATTAAGAAAGAAAGTGGCAAAGTTGTGTCTAAATATTTCATGTTTTATTGAGTTTTTATTCATTAACATCCACTTGGTTTTGAAACCAAGTGAAATGGACAGCATGGCATGCTTAAGGATGGGCAAAACACAACCTCAATAATTAACAGGCAGTGAAATACAATGTTTAAAAAAACATGGCTAATGACAGCCCTTCTAGCAACATGTTCTGTTGCAAACGCAGCTCCTTACGTTGGTGCATCTGTAGGTCAAGCATCGTTTGGTGATGTTAATGGCTCTATCAATGGTGGTGGTACTAACGCTAGCACTAAACTTAAACTTGAAGATGACTCAAGCCTTTCAGGCAAAGTATTCGGTGGTTACAAATTCAACGAATACATTTCTCTAGAAGCAGCCATTGGTGGCTACGATGCTTTAGACGGCAAAGTTGTTACTGTTGGTGACATGAAGTATCTATCGATTCAGCCAAAAGCGACTCTACCGATTGGCGATCGTTTCAACCTTTTTGCTAAAGCTGGTCTTTCTTACTTCAATGCTGAATTCAAAATTAGCAACTCTGTGATTGACGGTAGCGCAGGCCATACCACCATTTCTGACAGCACTGTAACAGGCATGTACGGTTTAGGCGCAGAGTTCGCTATTACTGAAAACTTTGCTCTACAAGTTGAATGGGAATACATGATGCCTGAGCTAGACATTGCGAAATTTGGCAATGAAAAAGTAACGGTTGATGCAGACATCAATGTGTTCTCTGTAGGTATGAGCTACCGTTTCTAAGAATACTTATTCAAGTTACCTCTTGGCTTAGTAAACGTTTTTGACTTCTGTTGGTCGAGCTGAGTCCAAGCTTTGAATTTGTTTAGATATAGCACAGGAAGTTTAGTTGCTAAGCGTCCTGTGCTATTTTTTTTGCTTTGGAATAACTCTTAGGAATCTTTGTGAACGATGTCAATCTTAGGTATCTGGATCTACTGTTAAAGCACTTTGAACCTCACCAGTATCACCTTGTTACGCTTTCTGAGCTAGAAGCGGTGATTTGCACGTCGAGGCGCAATGTTTCTATTGTGATGAAAAAGCTTGCCACTTACGATTGGGTCGATTGGCAACCTGCGATTGGCCGAAGTAACGCTAGCCGTCTCAGTATTAATATTTCCCTCCAACAAGCGATGACCGAGTTTTTGGTTGAGGAGCTTGGCAGAGGAAGAATGAACTCAATAACGAAACTTATTGATTGGTTCGGTCAAACCGCGGTTAGAGCACTAACTATCGCATCTGAAAAAGTGAATCGATTGAATGAATCAAATAACGCTATTTTGATTTCTTCTTACCCTTGGGTATCCAAAATCGACCCTGCGAATACTTACCGTCACACTGAATTACACGTCGCGAAAAGCGTTTATGACGTATTGCTGACCCAAAATTCCAATGGTGGTATCGAGCCATCGTTAGCACACGAATGGAAAATGGAAGGCAAGGTAATGACGTTATGGTTGCGGCCAGGCATATATCGCCATGATGGCGAACCCCTTAACATACAGGATGTGGTTTGGAGTATAGAAAGACTTAGGGAGATAAAAGGACCAGTTCACGAGCTCTGGCAATGCATTGATAGCGTGGTTGCAGAAACATCTAACTGCTTAAAAATCATATTGAAGCATCCGAACAAGTTGTTTCCATACATGCTAGCAACTCCTCATGCGTCTATTCTGTGTCGAGATGTCGTCTCTTTCGGTTCTAGTTATTCCTACCACATAGGGACTGGGCCATTTAAAATCAGCGGCTGGAACCAGGAGAGTATGACTCTTGAAGCGCACAAAGAGTATTTTTCAGCACGCGCATTGTTAGATCAAATAACGCTGTCTCATGGTGATGTTAAAACCTTAAATATGTTGAGCTTTAACCAAAGCTCCGATCACGTTGAAGTGGAAAAAATTAGCGCATTTTCATATGTGACCTACCGCGAACGCGCGGAATCCCAACTCACAAAAGAAACTTGGTATCAACTCGCTGATTACATCCATGTGCAAAAGCGAATTTATGATGCGCCAAGTGCCGTTGACAGCATTCAGTTAGAGACTCACGAGCAAGATTTATCAATAACAGATGGTGTTGTGATACCTAAACTGAAAGGTAAAGTGGTATTAGCTGAACCTGTCTGGACGATTCCGAGTTTAATTCGTCATTCCGAATGGTTGCACAGTGTGATTCGTGCAACGGGATTAGAGTTAGAGATCATTGTTATTGATGACATTAGTTTTCCTGAGGTAGTGTCTCACCAAGCAGATTTGCTCTTCATTGAGGAAGTCATGGAAGCACCATTTGAATATGGCATCTTCGAATGGCTGTCGATAGCAACTGGACTGCGTTTTAGTTTTGATCAAAGCCAGATGTTAAGCCATAGAGAAAAGGTTCGCAGGGCGATGGCAGATGATCACTCGCTACAGTCTTTATTAAACCTAGAGAAAGCGCTGCGCGATCAGTACCTATATTTGCCTTTGTTTGTTGGCTACGAAGAAGTGACAAAAACACAGCAAGTGCGAGGTGTGCAGGTGAAGAATACAGGCTATAGCGATTTACATAGGTTATGGATTGCTCATTCACACTAGAGTCGGTGTTCAAGATTATGCAAATGTCCAACGCATAAAGCCATCGAAATGATGGCTTTATAAGGGCGTATCGGATTAGAAGTTGTACGACACACTTGCGCCAACAACCCATTGGTTTGCGCTATCAACGATAGAAGAGTCGCTGATACCGCTGCCTAGGCGCGTGTATTGTGTCATTTGGCTTACTTGCCAGTTGTCGTTGATTGGCATAACAAGTTTGTAGCCCACACCATAGCTTACCGTTGAATCACCTTTGTATGCTTTGCGGTTTGCGTTTGCTTCGCGTTGTTTCACACCAAAGTAGTAATCTACGTAGTCTTCACTTTGATAAGTTAGGTTAGCAAAAGGAACAAAATCAACACTACCGAATTTCATGATGTGGAAGTAAGTCGCGCCCGCTAAGTAACCTTTGTAAGCACCGCTGATATCGTGCTGAAGGTATGTAGAAATGACGTTGTTTTGATCCAGTGTAAAGTCTGCGTTTAAACCTAGATCGACGGCGAAACGGCGTTTATCTGTGCCTTTCAGGCTTTTCGCTGTATCACCGTCGCGCATTACACCACTACCTACAAGGTAGGCACTCATGTTGATTAACTCATTGGTGTTACCGAAGAAGCGGTAGTTAATGCCACTTAGGTCGGCATTAAAGTCGTCACCATGGTAACCACCGTTGAGAATTGGTGCTGTATTATGCTTTTGATCTTTGAAAAGATCGCTGCCTTGAGCCACACCAGCTTCTACGTTCCAACCGCCTTCGTTGTTGTAGATGTTACCGTTACGAATGTAAGTATCGCCAGCGAAAGCTGAGCCAGCAGCTGTCAGAGTAAGTAGTACAATTAATGTTTTTTTCATCATTTTTCCGAGTTGTTCTGTTTTGTTTTGAACACTGTACAAAATGACGTTGTAAGCATCTATCGGCAAAGCGTATGGAAATGTAATGAACAATCAGGGTAAGAAGCAGAATGTTGCTTCAGAATAGAAAGGTTGCTGGAATAGCTTTCGTTAAAACAGCGAAAAAATCCGAGCTGGGGTGGCTCGGATTTGGGGTATTTATCAGGTATTGATACTAACTTCTTACTGTTTCGTTAAGTTGTATAGTGGTGCTAGGTCACCCGTTACTTTTTCGCCATTCATGTCTAGCTTCATAAGTACGTTTTCACCAACAAAGTATTGGTTTGGTGCATCTTCATTTGTCAACGTTACGATGCTGCCATTTGCGTCCCAAGTGAATTGACCTTCAGATTTTGATTGACCGTCTTCTTTGTCTTGGTAGCTTTCTTCAAGTACGTAAGTGCCATCTTGATTTAGTGTGATGGTCATATCGATACCAGCACAATCCGCGCAAGGTAGTGTTCCTTTGTAGGTGCCGTTCCAGTCCAGAGCACTTTGTGCGTTGTGTTCAGAGTCTACAAATGTCTCTTCAGTAATTACCTGTTCTTCTTCTACTGGTAACGTGTCAATTGTCTCAGTCGTAACGTCTGCACTGGTGGTGACTTCAGTTTCCGTTGCCTGAGGTACTTCAACTGCGCTTGTTTCGGCAGGTTTCTCATCTTGACAGCCTGCAAGAATGATTACCGCGCCTGTTAGTGCCAACATTGTCTTTTTCATTTTATCCCTCTTTAAATCAAGATTTTGTATGAGAGTAATAGTAGACATTTATCGAGGATTTGCGTCATCAAAAAGCAATAGAATGATCTAACTATGTCAATAAAACCGGATATGAGCATGAAATTGTCAGGAAAATCAGAACAATGTAAATGTTGCTTTGGGTATCAAGCTTGAGCCCACAGATAAATATCTAAAAAGGGGAGTGGGAGTGGGAGTGAGTTAATTGATAACAGCCCACATTGTTGTGAGCTGTATTATCAACATCATCTAAGAAACGTTATTGAAGCTTGAGCGTGAAGTGCCTCGTTTTGTGCTTCGTTGTTCAGAAAACAGCTCCGCAATAACCTGACGATTTAATTCGCCTTTCAAATGGCCGTGCTCATCGATGACGGGCAGTGAATGTTCACACGACATGACTTCAGTCAGCACTTGCTCAATGGCTAAATGTGGAGAGATGATAGGCACCTCTTCATAGATATCATCACGCCAATCTGATATATGAGTTAACTTCGCTGCGTTTAGCAATCCTTGCTGTGTTATCACGCCTTGATAGCCTGCATTGGTCTCATGGTAGGCATAATCACGTTTAACACGTTTCATTTCACTTAGTGCATCTTCAATGGTTTCAGCGCGAACACAGTACGAAGGTGGCTGCATCAGCGTTTCGACTGTCAGTGCTCGCGCTCTATTGACGTCTTTTACAAAGGCTTCAACGTACTCATCGGCAGGATGCAGTAAAATTTCGTCTGGTGAACCTTGTTGGACAAGTTCACCGTCTTTAAGAATCGCGATGCGATCGCCAAGTCGAAGCGCTTCATCTAAATCATGAGTAATGAAAATAATGGTTTTGTGCAGCTTCTGTTGCAGCTCTACCAGCTGATCTTGCATTTCGCTCCGAATCAGAGGGTCCAATGCTGAAAAAGCCTCGTCCATCAACAGTATTTCGGCGTCGGTAGCCAGTGCCCGTGCAAGGCCCACACGCTGTTGCTGTCCACCCGATAGTTGAGCAGGATACTGGTGCTTATAACCCGTCAGTCCAACGGTTTCTAACCATTCATTTGCTTTTTCTAAGCGCGCCTCTTTATTCATTCCCTGAACTTCCAAACCATATGCGATGTTGTCGATAACAGTGCGATGAGGCAGCAAACCAAAGCGCTGGAACACCATAGACATCTTGTGACGGCGAAACTGTTCAAGCTCTTTGTTCGAAAGTTGCATGACATCCACCCCTTCTACCAAAATCTGCCCCATGGTTGGATCGATTAATCGGTTGAAGTGGCGAATCATGGTGGATTTTCCAGAACCGGATAATCCCATAATGACAAAAATTTCACCCTTTTGAATTTGCAGGTTGATGTCTTTTAGTCCGACCGTGTGGCCCGTTTCCGTTAAAACCTGCTCTTTACTATGTCCCAACTTAACGCGCTCAATCACGCTATTGGGCTTGGGGCCGAAGATTTTATACAGACCGCTGATTTCGATAAGTGGACTAGTCATGTTTTGAGTCTCCTAAATGAGCTTGAGTGCGTTTCGCATACGCTTGTGAAGCACGATCAAAAAGGATTGCTAGGGCGACAATTGCTAAACCATTGAGAAGACCAAGAGTGAAATATTGATTGGTAATAGACTTTAGAACAGGCTGACCTAAACCTTTTACCCCAATCATTGATGCGATGACCACCATTGACAGTGCCATCATGATCGTTTGGTTAATTCCCGCCATGATGGTTGGCATTGCAAGCGGAAGCTGAACCCCAAAAAGCCGTTGCCGAGTGCTGGCACCAAATGCGGTTGCGGCTTCCAATACTTCTTTATCAACTAGACGAATGCCCAAATTGGTTAAACGAATAACCGGTGGAATCGCGTAGATCACTACTGCAATAAGGCCAGGAATTTTCCCGATGCCCAATAACATCACAACTGGAATGAGATACACAAATGCCGGCATGGTCTGCATGACGTCGAGTAATGGTGTTACCACCGACTGAATGCGATTAGAGCGCGCCATAGCGATACCGATAGGGATACCGAGTGCAATGGCAAGCATGGTACACACAGTGATGATACTGAGCGTGCGCATAGTGTCTTCCCACATTCCGAAATAGCCAATCAGAATCAGCGAACCAAAACATGCAGCGGCCAGTTTCCAAGAGCGGCTGGCGGCATAAGCGAGAGTGGTGCAGACACCTAAAATAATGAACCAAGGTGTAGAAATCAGAAGTTTTTCAAACCAGACAAGAAACGCAAGGAGCGGATCAAACAGAGACTCAATGAGTTCACCATACTCGCGAGAGAAATCTCTGTAGGCGCCGTCGAGTGTTTTGCGAATCGCCCTGAGATCAGAGGCATCCATTTCCGGGAATTCGCTGAGCCAATTTGAGTCAGACATATGTACTTCCTTTTTCTGATATACCTAAGCGCTTTCAAGAAACTTAATTTGGCAAGAAGAGTAGGGCACCTAGGCCAAGTAATGGTCGTTCGACAGGTTCTTTATCGAACGTATTACTCTTTAAGCTCAGGCGAATATCGTCAAACTTCTCTTTTTCGTTCCTTAGGTATACATCCTTTAAATAAAACAATCATTAGTGTTCAAACTAATGATTTGCTTGGATTATAGTTTTTCTTCTTCAATAAAATGAACACATTAGCGTGTATTTGTATGAAAAATCTGCGCAAATTAACGTTTTTATTATCCGGTTAATTAGAATTGATCTTTTTGCTCGTTTGTCATCGAAATTTCTAAATTATTAGATGTCTAATTAATGCTGATGTATTACGTATTTGTCGTGTTGATTTTTGCAAACTTAGTTTATTGGCATATGCTAAAAATGTTATTGGCATATGCCAGTTTAAGGCGTAATTTGACTCTGTGTTTTTGAGGGACAATGATGGCAAGACCAAAGATAGAAAGACGAATATGCGGACGTGCGGCTCACCACTGCTTTAAGCCCAATGGCATTCCATTTAATCAGTTGGAGCAAGTCGCCATATTACCAGAAGAGTTAGAAGCGCTACGTTTAGCCGACTTAGAGGGGCTTAGCCAGCAGCAAGCTGCGGAGCAGATGGGCGTTTCTAGACAAACTTTTGGTAACACAGTAAAAAGTGCAAGATTGAAAGTCGCAAAAAGTTTAGTTGAAGGTCATGCATTAGTTTTTCCGAATGAGGAGTCAAACTTATGATTTATGCTATTCCTAATGATGGTGAGCGGGTGGCAAACCACTTTGTAAAAGCACCATACATCGCTATTTATTCTGATACTGACGGTATGCTAAAAAACTTAGCGAACATTGCTTCTATGCCACAAGCGGGTTGTAATGCGAAGTCTCAGTTGATTCAGTCTCTACAAGGGTACAATGTGGATGCTGTTCTTGTGCGAAATATTGGTGAACGTGTATTGGCAAAGCTACTTAGCAGTGGCACGCCAGTATTTAGGCTGTCTACTCGTAGTTCATTGGAAGATGTGCTTGCGGTTCCAAGAGAGCCTTTGATTGAGCCCTCTCAAGGACGCCCATCAAACAATCATAAGAAAAGTGTTCACAAACAAAAAGGCGGCTGCGGCTCCTGTGGTTGTGGTGGCCAAAAATCAAAAACCTCCTTGTTGGCAAGACCTAAAGCGCTACTCAAAGCAACATCTAGCCCTGCTATACTTAAGCTAGAGTCGATGGCTAATAAGGCAGGTTAATATGGTTTGGTTATTTACCTTTCTTGGTTTTCTCGCAATCATTTTGTTGATGTCACTTGGCGTCATTTTTCATAACAAGCGTATTCAAGGAAGTTGCGGCGGTTTAAACAACGTCGGTGTTGATAAAGTATGCAACTGCGAAACCTCATGCGCAGAACCTGAAAGGCGTTTATATCAAATCTCAGAGCCTAACTCATCACCTGAGCGCTAAGGCTTTTGGCCCATTGCGGCAAGGTTTGCCGAAACCAGTCCAAATATTTGCTGGTCTGCGGATTCTCTCTGGAGACCAGTATGTTGACTACCTCGACAACGATCCACGCTTTTGCTAGTCCGATATCGCGCGCCAATTCTGTTGTTTCACCTTTCTCTGCGCACTCTATATACTTGCCTGCTACGTTCAAGTAATCATCAAATGTGCCCATGCCCTCGATGAGCGGCGCTAAATCTATCGCGACATGCCCTGTAGAAAAGCGTTCCCAGTCGAACAGCACTAGCTCGCCATTTTCGCGCTGTCCCCAGTTTCCAGCATTCGAGTCTCCGGAGATCAAGTTCTGTCCATCGAAAAGATGCGCCGATCGTTGTTGGAGGTTGTGGAAGAACTGCTCTGTCTCTGAGCCCAGTTCAAGTGTAGCGAGTGCTTGTTGAGTCGCTTGTGGTGTCCACTGGTGGCGGTGATAAACACCATCTGATGTTGGTGGAAGTTGGTGCAGTTTGACGAGTTGTTCAATGACTCGATCATCTTCAAGTAAGAATGCTTGCTCGACTGCGTGGGGAACGTATTCAATGTGCAGAACGTTTTTCTGGTCGTCGAATTGAATCAAGCGCGGTACGTGTATTCCAAGCGCGTTAAACTGTTCGGCATAGCGTTGATAAAACGCCACTTCTATTTGAGTAGGGTTACGTTTTTCTATTACTTGGACGCCATCTTTTTCGATGAGAAAAACTTTGGCACTGCCCATTTGGTTGAATTCTTGTTGCGACACCGGACTTCCTGTCTTCATGTAGAGAGAGCTCACCTTAATCGCTGCACTCACGTTTGCCAATAGCCACGACAAAGTGCCTCAAAAATATTAAATGCAACTGTTTAAATATGATTTTGCTGTGAGTGTCTAAATTTTACACAGTCTCGCCTGTACTCCGATAAATTCGTTCTACGCTTACTATTCGTCTTAATAAAGGAGAACCAAAATGGCTGTAATGAAGCAGGATATTCCAAATCGTGTAACGGTTTACCATGACAATATCGATCAAGAACAAGAGCTGAAAAATGCGATGCTGCCAGAGAAACCGCGCTACTTTAACGGTGCTCCGACTTACAAAGCGAACAGCATCGAAGAGTTTGAAAGCAAAATCAGTCAGATAGGTTTGTCTCTCGATAAATAATTTTTCTTTTACCTAAAAGCGCCTTCAAAATGAGGGCGCTTTTTTGTTTATGTGATTGATTTGAATCTTAGGGAATTAACCTTGTTGTGTACTGCCTTGGCAGACCTGTTTTTGCACTGCTGGTGGCGCAGGCTCGTAATGGCTTAAGGTCATACTAAAGCTGCCTTCACCACCAGTGATAGAGCGTAATCGACGAGCGTAATCTTGCAGCTCGTTTACAGGTGACTTGGCTCTGAGTAAGGTGAAGCTGCTGTCGATTGGCTCGGAGCCTTCGATTAAGCCTCGGTTGCCAGATAAATCACCAGAAACATCGCCAACATTCGCGGTTGGGATGTGCAGTTCCATCTGGACAATGGGTTCTAGCACAATAGGATCGGCGTTGTTAATAGCATCTAAAAAGGCTTTCTTACCTGCGATGACAAACGCAATTTCTTTCGAATCGACGGAGTGATATTTACCGTCATAAACGGTGACTTCCACATCCTTAATTGGGTTGCCAGAAATCGCGCCTTCCTCTAACGCTTGCAAAATACCTTTTTCAACAGCAGGAATGAGCGCGGTTGGGATGGCGCCACCCACCACTTTGTTGATGAACTTAAATCCGGCACCACGTTCGAGTGGACGAACCTTCAATTGCACTTCACCAAACTGGCCTGCACCGCCACTTTGTTTTTTGTGTCGATAATGCCCTTCGGCAGGTTTGGTGATGGTTTCAAAGTATTCGACGCTTGGTTGGCAGGTTTCGACGTCCAGTTTGTACACGTTCGCCATCTTTTCTAATGCGACTTTGAGGTGAAACTCCCCTTGGCCGCTGATGATGGTTTCGTTGGTGCGAGCGCGATGTTCGATGCGCAGCGAAGGATCTTCACTGGCAATTTTATTCAGCACATCTCCTAATTTTTGCTCATCTCCACGCTTAAGAGGCTTCAAGCACAAAGAATACATGGAGTCAGGAAGGTCCAACGTTTTGAGTTGAACTCCATCTTCTTCGTGAGAGTCATGAACGATTGAATCGAATTCGAGATCATCCACTTTGGCTAAAACGCAGAAGTCGCCTGCAAGCGCGCGAGGGATCTCGGTTCTATCTTTGCCCTGCAGTTGATATAAGTGCCCAACTTTAAATGCCTTGTTGCTTTCGCCAATATAAAGCTGGCTGCCCGCATTGATTTCACCCTGATACACACGTAAGTAGGCAAGTTTTCCCATATATGGGTCGACGCTGACTTTGTACACGTGTGCGACGGTGTGCTCTAAGGTTTCGCAATTTACTTTGATTTTTTTGCCGTTCTTTTCCAGTAGAGGAGGGTTACCCTCGTTTGGCATGGGCATGATCTCCGCCAAGGTGCGCAGCAGCAACTCGACGCCCGCGCCGGTTTGTGCTGAGACAAAACAGACCGGAATCACATGTCCAGTTCTCAGTGCTTCTTCAAACGGATCATGCAGTTGCTCTGCGGTGAGTTCGGAGCCTTGTTCCAGATACAGTTCCATCAGTTCTTCATCGACTTCGATGACTTGGTCAATTAAGGTCTCATGAGCTTCATCTACCGTTGCAAGTAAGGTTTCTCGTCCCAATTCTGGTTCGAAATAGCAGTCAACTACAGATTCCCCGTCAGCCGAAGGTAAGTTGATCGGCAAGCAGTGGTCCCCAAAATGCTCAACGATGTTCTCCATCAATCTTTCTAACTGATTACCGTGGTTATCGAGCTTATTGATGATGATCATCTGACATTTTTGCTGCTCTTTAGCAAAGGTGAATAAGCGATCGGAAGTTTGGTTAAGTGGGGTTTGAGGGTCGATGACAAGGGCAGATGTTTCAACGGCAGGAAAAACGCTGATAGTACGGCCAAGTAACTCGTTTTGTCCCGGAGTGTCGATGATATTGAGCCGGTGTTTATTCCAGCGCAGTGCGACTGGCGTTGCTTCAATACTGTGTTGATATTGGATGGATTGAGGGTCGAAGTCGGTAACGGTATCGCCTTTTTCTACGCTGCCTAAATGGTGCGTGGCATCGCAGGTGAAGAGCAGTTTTTCTATTAGCGTGGTTTTACCGGTCCCGGTTTGGCCGACAAAAGCGATATTGCGTATTTTGTTGATAGGCATAGAGCCTCCTTGCAAGATGGCGTGAAAAACCTACGAATTGCTAGGAAGTGGGTTGCTATAGAAACCCACGCACTGCATTGGAGTAGGGCGGGATTACCGCCTATTCGTCTTCCATGTCATTTTTCGGATGACTCGATGCATAAGACCACCTTCTTGGACCACTGTAATCTTAGCATGCCGTAATAACCGTATAATTTATGTGACTTATTTCATGATGGGGCTGATTGTTTTTTAATCGAGATCATAAACTCAGAGGTTCTGACTTTTGGAGCAAAACCTCTGGATTGTTTAGGCTATTTGGAAAGAACGATTTCGCCGTCGCGATAAACCAAGCTTGGCGTTACATCTTGTCCGAGCAGCACCGGGCCATCAAGATCGACAACGCTTGCCTGAGCAGCAATGGGTAAGGCAGCACGCATCGCAAGCGACGTCCCCAACATACAACCGGACATGAGGCTAAAACCGAGTTTTTGGGCGTCGTCGGCTAATAATAGTGCTTCAGTGAGCCCGCCAGTTTTATCTAGCTTAATATTCACCATTTCATATTTGCCAACCAACTGATGCAATTGCTCTCTGGTGTGACAACTTTCATCGGCGCAAAGTGGAATGGGGTGCGGAATGCTGGCGAGTACGTCATCGCAGTCTTGTGGCAACGGTTGTTCGATCATGGTGATGTCTAGCGGTTCGAGTTGAGCAAATACCGTCGCGAGGTCGAGGTTTTGCCACGCTTCATTCGCATCTAAGACAATTTGTGCGTGCGGCGCGGCATCGCGTACTGCTGCAACGCGCTCAATCACGTTTTCACCATCCAGTTTTACCTTAAGCAGTTTTGCGCCTTGGCTAAGGTAAGTTTGTGCCTGTCTTGCCATCGCTTGCGGCTTGTCGATAGAAACCGTCATCGCCGTCACAATCGCCTCGGGTAACGTAAAGAGGTCGTGAACCTGCTGCTTTTGGCTCAAAAGCGCGTGAAGATGCCAAAGGGCGCAATCCAATGCATTTCTTGCCGCCCCCGCGGGCAATAACGATTGAAGCAGGCTTTTGAGAACCATGACATCAGCTTCGCCTTTGGCATACAAACTTTGCAGTTCATGCGAGGCGTGAGAAATCGCCTTAATTACCGATTCAACCGATTCACCATAACGTGGGTATGGTGTGCATTCTCCTTGGGCTGTCATGCCTCGATGTTCAATTGTCACGCGGACTACGTGGCACTCTGTCCGACTGCCGCGAGAGATGCGAAATGGTGTCGCCATGGCAAGCGTGACAGGTTCTACATGAATTTTCATCTCACTAGTTTTCCCTAAACCGCAGTTATTTTCTAAACCGTAAATGTTTCTTAAATCGTAAGGAGCCTATCTGCAACCGCATCAACGCCAAAACGCACAGGGTCGGTGACGGGCACCTGGTATTTGTCGCTCCAATCCTGGCATAACTGGGCTGCATCTTCTTCGCTGATCGCCGAAGTGTTCAAGCAAATACCCACTAATTGAGCGTTTGGATTTGTTAGGCGAGCAGCGGCCAGATTCGCTTCTATCGTTTGTTCAATGGTTGGTAAGTTCGCATGTGGTAAGTTGCGGATGTGCGGGCGACCAATCTCATGGCACAGTATCAGAGCGTCAGCTTGTGCGCCGTGAAGTAAGCCCAAACTTACGCCAGCAAATGAAGGGTTAAACAATGAACCTTGCCCTTCGATGATGTCCCAATCGTGATCGGTGAACTCAGGGCTGATCGCTTCTACTGCGCCGGAGATAAAATCGGCAACTACAGCATCAATCGAAATGCCACTGCCTGCGATGAGAATTCCGGTTTGACCCGTTGCTTTGAACTCTGCACGACAGTTTTTACGCTTCAATGCATGCTCAATGGCAAGGGCAGAGTACATTTTTCCAACGGAGCAATCTGTCCCTACAGTAAGTACTCGCTTGCCTGCGCGAGCTTTGCCATTGCCGACCTTGAGCGGGGCATCATAATGGCGAACATCATACAGTTTGGTTAATCCGCGTTGTTCTAGATCGGCAAGAGGAGAAAGTTCCGCCAAACGTTGGTGCATGCCCGATGCAATTTCAAATCCCATCTCTGCCGCTTCAAGTAAGGTTGCTTGCCAAGCTTCGGGAATGACGCCTCCTGGATTTGCAGTGCCAAGCACCAGCGTTTTTGCTCCTTGCTGCTGCGCTTGTTGTAGTGTCATGTCGGTTAAACTAAGCGATACGGTTTCTGGCGTCAGGCGGATTTGGCCAAGACAAATCTCAGGTCGCCATTGATATATGCCACGCGCGGTTTTTGCTGCGAGTGGATCGGTTACATCGCCAAGAAAAAGTAGGTAAGGTTGAGCAATTTGCATGATGGTTCCCTTCGTCATCGTTATTGCTCATTAATGTAGCCAGACTGATTTAGGAAACCGAATGCTTATTTGTTAGGCAGGTATAACTTCAGGTTATACCTTTAAACCATCTGTTGTTTTAGGGCGGTGATAAATTGCTTTGTCGCAATGGATTGAGGTGTGTGCTCTGCGAATAAAATAGAGACAGAGAAGGACATATTTGGCTCCAAAGCATGCACGGAAACGGCATTATCTTGGCGATATTGTTTTGCAGTCCAAGGGTCTACAATCGCGAATCCTGCTTCGTTTTTCACCAGTTCAGCCGCCGCGGAGTAGCTGCGGACGGTAATGGCATGTTGATAATGCTCGTCACGCGCTGACAAGGTTTGATGTAACAGCAAGCCCAGAGGGTCTCGGCTATCTAAACCGATAATGGGTAAATCGTGACTGATGAGTTCTTCTAAAATGACGGTTTTTTCTGCGGGTATCGCTGCGCTTTTAGGAGCGATCAGTGCTAAGTTTTCTTTCAATAACACGTGCCCCATGATCGCTGGTGGTGTTTCTTCACCGAACGCAATGGCGACATCCAGTTCATGTTTCAGTAAACCTGAGCACAGCTCATCGCGATTGGCCGTTAAGAGCTCAAAGGAGATGCTGTGCTCTTTCGATAACAACGCGACAGTCGGCGCTAACAAGTGTGCGGCCAAAACAGGCGGAGCACCAACTCGTAAATGTTGAGTTCCCTGTTTGACTTTGTTGGTCAGAGAGCGAAATTGTCCGAGTTGTTGATAGACTTTTTCAGCCTCTGGCAATAAGGCTTTGGCTTCTTGAGTGGGAACGAGACGGCCCTTTACACGCTCAAATAAAGCGAAGCTCAGTTGTTGTTCTGTATGGGCGAGAACTCGAGTGACATTAGGTTGGGAAACGTGCAGTAAGCGAGCCGCGCCTGACACCGTTCCTGCTTGCATAATGGCGTAAAAGACTTCTAATTGCCTTAAGTTCACTGCGATTTCCCCCTGCTCATGTTGGTCACTTCAGAATACCCAACCTTGCTGATAAGCGATAGAGGCAAAAGTGCTGGCGTAAAAAATAGGAAGACGATGTTGGTTGCCTTCCTATCTCGCTTTTTCAATTTCTCAACTTCTCAATTTCTATGCTTCACTTTGCTGCTGCATGAAGGGGCAGGTCGTTAAACGGCTCGACGTCTCGACTGAGTAATCCCATCAAAATCACTGCTAACACCATGACAGCAGCTGCGATTGCAAAACCGTATTGTGTTAGTTCGTAATGACTCAACATTGCAATCAGGACGTAACTGAGAGATTGAATGGTGGTGGCAAACATGCTGATGCCGCCATCGACGCGACCTCGTTGATGAACCGCTACGGTGTGATGCATCCAGTTGACTCTCGCAATGCGATTTAGCGCGTTAAATACGCCAAACAGCGCCGTAAACAATAAGATGGTCAGCGGGCTCATCGCAAAACTCATCCCGATAAGCGCAAAAGATACCATAACCATCGAAGCGAACATAATGTGGCTATGGGAGGCACGGCTTAGCACTTTGGTGACAATAAAGCCGGTTAGCAACGAACCGAGGCCAAAACTGATGTTGAACCCTGCAAACCAATCGCCAGAGATGCCTTGTTCAGAAAACCAAATCGGCACCAGTTTGCTCAAATACGTCAATGCAGGATAAGAGAGGCAAGAGAGCAGAATAAAGCCATAAAATCGGGGTTCGAGACGGAATATTTGTTTGCTCTCTTTGAGTTGCGCGATGAAAGCAACGGATTTTGACGCCCTTAATTGTTGGGTATAAGGCGTCAGAATATAGAACATCGCTGCTAACGCAGAGGCGCTGGCCGCAAACAAAGCAAACTCTTTCATACCCCACATTTCAAGCAAAACAATACCCAACGCGCCAGCTCCGAGGGTTGTGGATTGCATTACAATTTCTTGCTGACCCGAAATTTTCGCATACTCATGGTGCTGATAATTTTCTTGGGTGAAGGCGTTGTTGGTCGTCCATGCAAAATTACTCGAAACCCAATACACCAATTGCGCAAAAGCCAGCAACCAGTGTGACTCAAACCCTAACCAATAAGCAATGAACACCACCAAAGCCATACCCGATTGAATCCATTGATTGAGCACGAGTAGTACTTTGCGTGAATGTCGGTCAATTAAAGTGGAAAAGAAAGGCGTTGCTAGAAAAGAAATCGCGGTGCAGCTCAGAGAAACTAAAGCTACGAAAGTGCCCATGTTAGGTTCGGAAAGCATGACCCATGGCAGCGCCATCATGAATAAGCCAGAGGAGATACTGTCGAAGAAGCGGCCAGCTAAGTACGGCTGAGTTTTATTTTTCATTATGTTTGCCTCTAACTCCCGATGGATTTCAAAAGGTTGATGTCCAACTGTCTTGTGGTTAACAACCAAGTCGTTCGCGCTGAATACATTATCTTGAGATCGCCGGGGTTTAGCGTTAATTAAGATGGTGCAACTTTAAAACCTCAAGTAAACTTGAGGTAAAGCATTTTTTTAACAAAATTGATACGCAGGGAGTCAAGGATGGAAATCAGCGTAGGAGAAGTGGCAAAACGTTCTGGAGTGAAAGTATCTGCCCTACATTTTTACGAGCAAAAAGGACTGATTTCGAGCTGGAGAAATCAAGGTAATCAGCGTCGCTACCATCGCAGTGTGTTGCGCCGTGTTGCGGTGATCAAAGCAGCGCAGCAAGTTGGGTTGTCGTTAGAAGAAATTAAACATGCGTTAGATGAACTGCCGAAACACCAAGCCCCTAACAAAGCGCAATGGGAAGAAATGGCAAGCCATTGGCATGAACAGTTAGAACAAAAGATTCAAAAACTTAAAGCGTTGCAAAACGATTTAGGCGGATGCATTGGCTGCGGGTGCTTGTCGTTAGAAACCTGCGCACTTCGAAACCCAGAAGATGTATTAGGGAAAGACCACTCGGGGTCGAACTTAACGTTAGAAGAAGAGTAGCGATTATCTCTATTCTTTGTCGAAACTGTCGACTACGATCGCGCCCATCGAAGCAGGCATTGTGATGACGATAACGCGTTTTATCGCAACCAAAGGCTCATTCATGAGTGGCAGTTTATCAAGACAGAAAAGAACTAACGCTACCACAACGGCCGCAATGAGGTACGCGATAACCACACGAAAAATAAAGATGGATACGCGATTCTTGATGTGGCTTTGAAACACGCTTTGATACGCGAAAAAACTGAGGAAAATGACAGAAAGACTTAACAGCATGAGCAAGTTTGCCATTGGTAGGCTCTCACCCAATCGCCACGCTTCCTCCGAAAATGAGATCGGGACTGCTAGGGCAAAAGCGCCAACCAATACTTGGCTAGCGTCTTCTAGATTAAAGTGGCTGCTCATGCTGTTTATTCCATTATTCGCTTGCTAGATGTAAGAGCTTTTCAAAACGCTCATTACCGTGCAGCAATTCGAGGTCTCGTTCTTCGGCAAGTAAATCACGAATGGATGGGCTGTATTCAATTGCGCGTTCCAAGTCTTCAATAGCTTGCTCTTCGATACCAAGGCGAGAGTATGCACACGCGCGTTGATACAGTGCAGGGCCGTTGGTGTAATCGACTTCAAGTACGCGGTTACAAATGCTAAGTGCCCAATGGTATTCGTTGATTTCCATCGCTGCGTCGGCTTTGTAAGTCAACGCTTCTAAATCACCTGGACGAATTAATAAGATTTCATCATAGATCTCAATACGTTGTTCTGGAGTTTGAGAGCTTTGTGCACGTAGCCATAAGTTATGGATCTCGTTGATTTTCTCAATCTCTTTGTTGTTTTCGCTGATAATGCGAGTTTTGCGTTTTAAATCTCGCTCAAGGGCGACAAACTTTTTCTCGTATTCTTGGGCGATCTTCTCCAATCGTTTATCAGCCATCTCTTTGGTGTTGTGTTTAAACTCGCGCAGAGATTGCCATCCGACAAAGGCAATCAGCGATGCGACACCAGCAATGATGTAGAAGAAGTATGTAACGGTCACGTTGGCATAGTTCAACGATTTATCTGCGACCGTTAGCTCGCGATCGGTGATCTCTGTGATCATTCGCTTTTCTAGGCTTTGATAGTCCTGACGCAGCGCTTTTAGTTCATCTAAAATATAGCGTTCCATTAATGGTCTATCTAACAGATCCGATTCTGAATACTTTTCCTCCGATGCCATTGTTGGCAAGGCAAGTATCAGCGAGAAAAAAATACCAATAAATAAGCGCATATAACGTCCTTTCACGAGAAGAGTACAGATAGACCATGCAACAATAGCAAATAGCACAAACGTTTAGCAAAGTTATTACAAAAGAAATAACAGTCGTCTTCGTAGAAGTCATATTCTTGTTGTTTTTCAGTTTGTTCCTGATGGTTATTTGTTGTGATATCTTTTATCCTCCTTGCGAATTTATGATTAATGGAGTGAGCATGGACGCGCGAGCTAAGGATTACTTAGAACAATTCCTAGAATTATTATCACCAGAACAAAGGGAAGCTGTACCATCAGTCAGTGCTGACTATTATTGTGCCGATGAATACAACGCGAATGTATGCGCAGATTTGGTTCGTATTGGACAGAAAACTGCATCGTGCAGTTTGGAGCTTTGGTATCGAGAGCATGGTGAAATCATGCCCCAAGTCGGTCATTTACAAGTAGTGACGAATTGGGATGGGGACCCGGTTTGCGTGATACGAATTACTGACGTAAGTACATGCAAATATGAGGATGTAACCGCAGAGTTTGCCTTCGCAGAAGGCGAAGGTGATAGAACCTTAAACTGGTGGCGTGATGCTCATACTGCATTTTTTAAAGCTGAATGCGATGAGTTGAACATCGATTGGCATGAGAAACGTACGCTGGTTTTAGAGCGTTTTGAAGTGGTGTATCCCGTCAATTAATCTCTGATAGCAGCACTGATTTGAAGTGCTGCTTTCTTTACTGAGAGACCATTTTTAGCGCTTTCGAGCGGTCACACTAAACATGTGCCAATGTTTTTGGCTTCCTACTACAGTGGTCCCGTCTTCATCTCTTTCATGCAATGAAATGAGGTCGTAACCTTCGAATAAGCTTTCCACTTCCTTTTTTGTTAATGCGGTAATGTTTGGGTGCATTTCGGAGGTAACCCAGGAGTCTTTCACTCCCAAGAAATCGCCGGAGAAGATACCGCCCGGTTGTAATGCGCTGTCTATTTTTGTCCAGACTTGTTTGAAGCCTGTGTCAGGGCAAAAGAACAAACTGGCATTTGCGATAACCAAGCTGCACTTAGGGTAATTAAATTCAGTAAAACAGCACTGCGAAACCGAAAATCGTTTATTACCTTCAAAGCGTGTTAAACAAGTTTTTACTGCATTTTCATTGCTATCACATGCGTGAACCTTAAATCCCTGTTCGAGGAGAAAGTGGCTGTCTCGACCTATTCCGCAGCCAATATCGAGAGCGACTTTGCCTTCTATCTTAAGTAGGTTCAGGGCATTTTCCACGTTTGGGCGGTGAGGTTGGCTTAAAATTTTCTGATAGTATTCATTCCATTGCGCTGGCATTGAACTTCCTTATGTTGGTTGTGTCCCCTGCCCAAAACTAGCGTCCATTTTGTTTTGCTTGACTGGGGAGGTTTGCAGTATTGGCAGCTGTTATAGCTGATCTTCAATCGGTAATATTCCGGAGAACCAAGCGCCCATTTTTCGCCATACTCCTGCTTCTGGTTCGGAGTCGTATTCTTCGCCTGTTTTTACGTCGGTCCAGACAATGTCCCCGTCGCGCAGAGTTAAGGCGTAGGCGTTACTCGACAGTTGATTTGGCAGTTGTTCTAGAAACATTTGCACATATTCTGGCTGTTCGATAACAACGGCCATTTCGGTATTCAAAGCGGCCGAACGTGGGTCCCAGTTCATCGAACCAACGAAAAGTGTTTTGTTATCAATTGTCATTGCTTTAGCGTGTAAACTTGCTCTGCTACTCCCCGTGAGGCTCCACTTACTTTTGAGTTTCGCGCTCGCTTTTACTTCCCAAAGCTTGATTCCAGCTTCGAGTAGATCTTTTCGATATTTTGCGTACCAACCATGCACGGCAAACACATCGTTAGACGCGAGGCTATTGGTCACAATCGTGATATCAACGCCTCGCTTGGCCGCGTTACTTAATGCTTGAGTACCTGCTTCAGTTGGAACGAAATAGGGAGAAATGAGCACAAATGAATCCTCAACACTTTTAACCAGTTCCGTTAAATTATCAATAAGTTGGCTCTCTCGGGTCGCGACTTTATCGGGCAGGTCAAACCATACTTTCGCTTCTCCCCAGTAGAGCTTGAGTTTGCCTTGTTTTAGATCTTGGTACATATCCAGTTGAGTGAAGTCATAGCGGCCGGTTGAAAACTTTTCCTCTAACCGGAGTTTATTGACCTGCTTTTGAATCGCTTGGTCGGTAATTTGCTGTGAATTCGGTGTAATCCATTCCATTGGTATCGAATAGGCGCTATTCCAGTAGAGGTCGAACTGATCGGCAGTTTGTTGTACCGCCTCACCATAGAGCAGAAGATCAAAATCACCAAACTCAACTTGCGATTCAAAAGAGAAGTATTCATTGCCGATATTTCTACCTCCGACAATGGCGGAAACACTGTCTGCAATCAGAGACTTATTGTGCATACGACGATTAAGGCGTTCAAAATCGCTAGCAAGAGCGAACCAACGGGAGTCGCGATACTGATGCGGGTTAAATAAGCGGATTTCTATATTAGGATGTGCATTGAGGGCTGCCATCACATCGTCGTTTCGCTTTTGCATATCGTCAAGCAACAGTCTTACTCGAACACCACGCTTTGCCGCTTCATACAAGCGCCACGTTATTAGCTGACTCGTTTCGTCACCACGGTAAATATAGTATTGAAGGTCAAGGCTTTTCTGGGCGGACTCGATCAAAGAGGTTCGAGCAAGAAGGGCATCGTGTCCCTGATTTAACGGTGCAAAGCCAGTTATGGACTTGGGGTCTCTCCCGTAAGCTTCAAAGTACTGCGCAAGAACAGAATCCTTTTGATAACCGAGCTGAAAGCTGGTGGACTTTTCACTGGCGTCATTCAACGATACGGATGAGCATGCCGATAAAATAGTGAGCAGCGAGGGGAAGAGCAACTTGGCGAGCGTTTGTAACAAAGCACATTTCCTTGTCTTACAGAGTGTTACCTACTCCAAATTATAGACTTAAGCTGACGCCACATGCACCCAGAACCGTTTGATAACGAGCGATTAATCGATGAATTGCCATAGAGCCTGAACTAAGTTCAACTTTTAAAGCGCAGATAATCATTTATTTTAATTATCATTATGGCCGTATTGGTCATAATCACTAATATCTGGTGATTATGACCAATAGCGCACTGGATAAAATAATGATTTTTATATAACCATATGATTTTTAATAAATAAATGCTTGGCATGTCATTTGCCATTTAGAATAAAAGTTAAGTCAGAGCAACTTGCGCAGTTGGTTAATTTTTTGTTAATTTTATTAACTTTGAATTGGCAATAACTATCTAGTTCGCTGCTTAAAAGACTAGGCAAGCGCCGCTTTGATGTTTATTCAAATTCAATTCTCTCACCACCATGCTTACCGGGAGCAATGGACTGAATAAAAGTGTGGTGTTGAAAACAACAATAAAAAAGGATTTTCGATGTTAGCAAAACCCATATTACGTTGGCTTTTACCCTTCGTCGTCGTTGGAGGCTCTTATGCAGGATATGCTGCAATTGCCGCAACTGCGCCGGAAAAAGAGTCAACCAAAGATGCAATTACAGAACCTACTGTTCAGGCTTCTTCTCTTTTTCCTACTGATCACAAAGTGGTGATTACCAGTCACGGTGAATTAGTCCCTTTTGAAAAAACACACCTTTCCGCGCAAGTCAGTGGTGAAGTGATAAGTTGGCACCCGAATTTTGTAACGGGTGGCATCGTGAAACGAGGAGAGGTTCTTTTCACAATTGAAAGCGACAACTATGAAGCGTCGGTTTTACAAGCTGAAGCCGATTTAGCTAGTGCACGCGCAAACTTGATTGAGGAACAAGCGAAAGCCGAAGTGGCAAAACGTCAGGCAAAGAGACTGAGCGATAAGCAAGTGACGGATCTGTATTTACGCAAACCTCACGTTTTGAGCGCACAAGCCCAAGTGAAGTCGGCTCAAGCGGCACTCAAACGAGCAAAAAGAGAGTTAGAAAATTGCAAAGTCGTTGCACCTTACGATGCGCTGGTTGTTGAGCGTGATATTGGTGTTGGTCAATTTGTTACATCTGGTTCTCGAGTTGCCACGTTAAACAACATCGAAGTGGCAGAGGTGCACGTACCCATTGCCGGTTTTGATAGTGCATTTTTACCCGAATCCATTGGTGAACTCACTGCGACAGTGACGCAGCAAGGTGTGTTTTCTACCACTAGAGAAGGTCGAGTAGTTCGTGATCTAGGCATGATTGATAGCGCTACCCGAATGATTAACATGGTCATTCAAATCGCGGACCCATACGGTGTCGATAACCAGCAGCCTCCAATTAAATTCGGCTCCTACGTTGAAGTGAGCTTCACTGGTAAGGAACTTAAGCACATCTACCGCTTGCCACAGGAATTAGTTAAAAACCGTACCGTGTGGGTGGTGAATGGCGATAATCAACTTCAACCCAGAACTGTCACGGTTTTGAGAGCAGAAGGTGAGTTTTTGCTGGTGGGCGAAGGCTTAGAGCAAAGTGATAAGTTGGTACTGACCTTACCAGAGTACCCTCAAAAAGGCATGGCGGTACAAATCGCAAAAAAGAGTGACGACTCCGAAACCGTCGTACAGTAAGTAGGAGTTTGTCATGGAAGATACTAAACAAAAGGGCTTAATTGCCTATTTTGCGAATAACCCCGTCGCTGCCAACCTTTTGATGGTGTTCATCATTATCATGGGTGTGGTGAGTTTTCTCTTTATTCAAAGGCAGATGTTTCCGAATATTGAGGTGAACTACATTGATGTTCGTGCGACTTATCCTGGCGCTTCTCCTCAAGAGATAGAAGAGAGTATTCTCGTTAAGGTCGAGGAATCGATTAAAGACGTCACCGGGATTAAAAAAGCAGTCTCAACGGCCTCTAGAGGTAGCGCGTATGTTTCCATCGAGGTAGACGTTAATGCCGATATCAAGCGTGTCTTAGATGATGTAAACCAACGTATTGATACCTTGTCTAACTTACCAGCGGGTATGGAACCAATCAATGTCTACCAAGTTGAATGGCGCCAAGATGTAATCGAAATGGGGTTAGTTGGGGACCGACCGCTCGAGGAGCTTAAACCGCTTGCTAAGCAAATCGAAGATGAATTACTTCAGTTAGAAAACGTCATGCTGGTGTATCTGAGTGCGCCAGAAGAAGAAATAGCGATTGAAGTAGACCCACTTGTTCTTCGTAAATACGACCTGACGTTGAGCGATATCAGCAGCGCGATCAGCCGTTACTCAGCCAACTTTTCTGCGGGCGAAGTAAAAACAAACTCAGGGATGATTGCAGTAAGGATTGAAAACCAATACTACCGTGGTGATGAGTTTAGAAATATTCCTGTAAAGCTTGGCGCAAATGGTGCGAAGGTTATACTGCAAGATATCGCCACGATCAAAGATGGCTTTACGGAAGAAGAGCGCTATTTTGAATACTCAGGGCAAAATGCGATCTACATGTCTGTTGAAGCAACTCGTGATCAGAACATTATCCCTGTTGCACAGTCCGTTCGTAATTATATTGAAGCAAAAAACAAGACATTGCCGCAGGATGTTAAGCTCAAAGTCTTAGTTGATACGACTTATTATTTAAATGGGCGTCTCGACATGATGTTGAAAAACTTGCTGCAAGGTGCTGCATTAGTCGCGATTATGCTGACCATTTTCCTACGTTTCCGCTTGGCTATGTGGGTAATGATTGGGCTACCTGTCTGTTTCCTCGGTGCTGTAATGATGATGCCAGCTTTGGGTATTACAGTGAACATCGTCTCGCTGTTTGCTTTCATCATGGTGCTCGGAATTGTGGTGGATGACGCCATCGTCATGGGAGAAAGTGCGTACAGTGAAATCGAAGAAAAGGGCGGCGGTGTCGATAACGTGGTACGCGGTGTCAAACGTGTTGCTACGCCAGCGACATTTGGTGTTCTGACAACGATTGCTGTATTCGCACCATTCTTGTTGTCTAGTGGTATTGATAGTGCCTTCTTTTATGGTATCGCGGGGGTCGTGATTCTGTGTTTGATCTTCAGTTTGATTGAATCGAAGCTGATCCTTCCTGCACACCTTGCGCATACTCATTTTAAGCCAGTTAAACCAGGTGGTTGGCGTGACCGATTTAACCAACGTTTTTTTGGTTTTGTAAATGGTCCATATCGGAACTTTGTAACAACATGCACCCATTGGCGCTGGACAGTGTTTGCGGTGTTCTGTGGTTTACTGCTGATCAGCGCGGCTTTGATCAACGCGAATTATGTTCGGGTGATCCCCAACCCTAAAGTGCCGACTGACTATCCTGCGATCACTATTGAAATGAATGATACCGTTTCAAGTGAGCAGACAATCAGTGCACTCAAGACTATTGAACGTGTCATGCAAAAGATCGAATCTGAGACCATTGCAGAACATGGTCAAGGAATGATTCGTGATGTGCTGTCGTACAACAGAAGCCGCACCGAAGGTCGTGTATTAGTACCTCTGGTTGATGAAGAGTTACGCCCGTTCAATACATTTGAACTGGCTCGACGTTGGCGTGAAGCTATGCCTGTTATTCCAGGTATGAAGAGCATCAAAATCCGCGAGCAGAGTGCGGGTGGTGGTGACAGAGATGAGTTTGGCTACTTGTTGTTTGGTTCTAACATCAATGAGCTCAACGAGGCTGCGCGTTACTTGATAGAGCGTTTACAGCTGGAAGAAGGGTTATATGATATTTCATCTTCTATTGATTCTGGAAGCAAAGAAGTACTCCTGTCTCTTGCGCCTGTAGCGTACGATCTCGGTCTGGATCTCACCATGATCGCAGAGCAAGTTGGTGGCAGCTTTTATGGTGGCGAAGCACAGCGCATTATTCGTGATGGTGAAGAAATTAAAGTTATGGTGCGTTACCCGCAACTGACGCGTGAAGCATTCTCATCATTGCGTTACGCCGTGATTACAACACCAGCAGGTAAGAAGGTCATGCTAGGTGATGTGGTGAAGATCAACGAGCAGCCGGGCGTGAGTAGCATTCGACGTGAAGGCGGGTATCAAACCGTTTATGTTTATGGTTCCATAGACGAAGAATTGGTTGAACCTCAAGAAATCGTGAAGGTCATTGACGACAATATCTTACCGGACATGAAGCAAGCCTTCCCAACTGTGAAAACAGAATTGGGCGGTGATATTGAAGAGCAGGCTGCGCAGCGTAATGAACAGATTTTGTTCTTTATTGCAGGCATGATCATCGTCTACATCTTGTTAGCTGTACCGTTAAAAAGTTATACCCAACCTTTGATTGTAATGTCCGTCATTCCGTTTAGTCTGACGGGGGCGATTTGGGGCCATTTCTGGCTAGGTTTAGACATCAGTATGATGTCGACATTTGGTTTGATCGCCGCTGCTGGCGTGGTTATCAACGACTCTCTGGTTATGACAGATTACGTAAACCAAGTGAGAGAAAAGGGTATGAACATCAAACAAGCGGTTGTTGAGGCGGGTTGTGCTCGTTTTCGAGCTATCACGCTCACCTCAATAACGACGTTTGCGGGTGTATTGCCGATAATGTTTGAAACGAGTTTGCAGGCGCGTTTTGTCATACCGATGGCTGTCGCTTTGGGCTTTGCGGTGTTGTACGCAACGGTTCTGACTTTAGTGTTGGTGCCTTGTTTGTATTTAATGCTTGAAGATATTAAAAATATTTTCAGATCGATTAAGAGGTTTATCCATCGTTTGATTAATCGTTTCAGAAAGTCGCCAGTGACGTCGAGCGTTGAAGCAAGCGTATCGAGTTAACAAGCTTGATGTTAACGATTAGGAGCAGCCTTCGGGCTGCTTTTTTGTTTCCGCATTTTGATTCAAAGTGATTTTTTAGTGGGCAGTTACGTAATTATCTGATGAGAAAACTGCCTGACAAAGCATTTCTAATATGTATGTTTCTAATGTTTTAAATTCGCATGGTTAATTTGACACTTGGTTAGCGAAATTTACCAGACGAAGATAACGTTGAATATGAGGTTTTATTTAAGTTGTTGAAAAATAACAAAATAAAAGTTGGCATCGTATGTGCAATATATGAATTGTAATTAAAATTAACTGCTAATCCTCAAGGAGCTTATTATGAAAAGCGTATTTCTATCTACTCTAAGTCTTATTGCTGTAATGTCATCACCAATCGCTGCTGCTAACACTTTAGACAAAGAGGAGTGGAGCTCAGATTTACGTCAGGACTTTTCTGAGATGAAACATGAAGCTATAGCAGATATTCAGCAAATGAACATGGATGCCATTCACGCACGTGATGAGCGTATCGTGAAAAACATTAAAGATGAGCAAGAACAGTTAGTAAAGGTAACGTGCCACAAAGAGAAAGCAAGCAAGTCATAAACGACGATAAAAGAGACTAACAGACGAAAATGAATCCAATACGAGTTCGGTGTTAGTTAGCAGTAAGCACTGACCTTGTTGCTCTACTTGCCAGCCTTTTAAGGCTGGCTTTTTTGTTTCTCATTTCATGGGTGGAGATCAGATCCTCAAGCTTATTATCAATAGTTGGCGTGTTTGATGAGCTATTGCTGGATGGAGCGGATGTAACTTTCAAAAGTGTAGATTTCAGTAAAGTGGAGGTGATGTTAGATATTTAAAATTTAGAAAAGATCCGATCTCCTTTTTGACCTTCATAATACCTTAGTATGTGGCTTACCTTTACTTGAATTAGAACTCATATTGCAGGCTCTCGTTTAAAGGTATTGATGCATATTTGAAGAGTAAGAGATAGACATATGAGTTTTATTAAAATGTGTAAAGATGGTTTAGAGGAAAGCCGGATTTCTCTGACTTATTACATAATGCGTTCCAGATAGATGACTTAGTGCTGTCATTTGAGTGTCCGAACAACATATATGAAGGACATGTATACCAGGATCTTGTTAATTTAGAACAGTTCGATGTTGAATCAAAAATAGAGAGGCATGAAAGGTTTGTAAAGTTAGCTACGGTATATTTTTTGTTTCAGAAGAAAATATTAAACCCTTTGCTTCCTATTAACAAACAAGGTGGATTATATATTAGGCTACGGGTTAAATCTACTGGAGAAGATATTGATAATATTAGTCAATTGTCCTCATTTTTAGAGAGAGAACATTATGATTTTTATCATGCCCCGGAGCAAAGTGAAGGCTCTATGAGGGGGTATCATACAGACTTGATGAAAGAATTGACTAAGCGTGCGAATAAACAATGGGGAGAAATTCCAGAAAGTGAAAACCGAAAAAGAGAAAAAGAAGAATATTTAATTAGAGGTTTCTTAAGTGGTTATCCACCAATAAAGTGTGAGATAGTTGAAGTTGGAAAAAACAAATACTCAAAATACTCAGAAGGTAATCTTAAGTATAAGAGTGAATTACGAAGAGTATACAATTTACCCATAAAAAATGAATTCTACCTGAGCATCGAGTTTTGGTATAAGTACGAATCGATGTTTGCTAAGCAGAAGTTTTTAGATTGGGTGAGAAGTGCGGATGAAACCTTTGAAAAAAAAGTATTGGAATTACTGGATTTGTCTCCGCTCATCGACTCGTATACAGCCAAAGCAGTAAAGGGATTGAACGAAAAAACTAAGGCTGAGTAACACAGCGTCAGTGTCAAGAAAAGCTAGCAAAGTATGTAACCATGAGAGAAAAATGAATCAAATTGGATGTCTATTTACCTTTGTACGCCATGGCGCATATAAAGCCAATGGATTTAGTATAGAGCTTATCACAAATATCAATACATATTTAAATAACAAGAGATATGAATATGAATTTTATCAAAATATTTAAAGATGGGTTTAGAGGGAAACCAGATTTTGCACACTTGTTACATAATGTATTCCAGATAGATGACTTAGTACTATCATTTGAATGTCCGAACAATATATATGGAGGTCATGTATACCAAGATTTTATTGAATTACAACGATTCAATATTGATTCAAAAGTAGAGCGGCATGAAAAGTTTATAAACTTGGCCACGATTTATTTCTCTTTTCAAAATAAAATAATAAATCCACTATTACCAATCAATAAACAAGGTGGTTTATATATTCGGTTAAGGATTAAATCTTCAGATAAATATATTACTAGTGTTAATGAACTATCTTCATTTATAGAGAAAGAGTACGTGGATTTTTATCATGCTGTAGAGTCACCTGACGGCTCTCGAAAAGGTGATCATACAGAGTTGATGAATGATGCCATTGCGTACGCAAATCATCGTTGGGGAATGGACCCGATAAACGAAGAAAAAAAGAGAGCGAAAGAAGAGTTCCTTGTAGGAGAGTTTCTTCGTGGTTACCCTCCAATCAAATGCCAAGATATCAAGATTGGTGAAAATACATTTTCAAAATATGTAGAAGGAAATTTGGAGTATAAAAAAGACTATCGAAGAGTGTACAATTTGCCTATCAAAAATGAGTTTTACTTTAGTATTGAATTTTTATATGAAATCGAGCCTATTTTTGCTCAAAAAAAGTTTTTAGATTGGGTAAGACACGCGGATGAAATCTTTGAAAAAAATGTTTTAGAGTTGCTAGCACTGTCTCCGCTTATTGATTCACATACTACCTCCAAATCCGAAAGGTTGACAAAAAAAAGTTGATCCAGAGCGTTCATACTTAACTTAAAGAAAAAAGCCCGCGAAGAATGCTTTCACGGGCGAAAAAAAAGGGCACCAAATTGGGTGTCTATTCATTTTGGAGGTGGTCGAACGTCCATATAAAACTGACAATAGGCTTGGTGAGAGGCTTACCACCAGCGCGACCAACGAGGCTAAAGTTAACATTGTTGTAATGATTGTTAAAATGTTAATTCTTCAATCAATGTTTTCATTATCGTGAGTTTAAATTGTGAATGTGTTGCCTACGTGTATTTTTACTCTGTGAAATTCCGTTTTTGACAATAAGACATATTATAAATCTTGTGTTGGTTATTTGATTTGGTTATATAAAACTCAACATACTTAATCCTTAACTGTTCATATTCACACTTAATGAGACACAATAACTCTCTGTTTGTTAAGTGATTGTGTTTTTTAACGTGTTGGTGTTGAACAAAAAGCGACCTAAGCCGCTCTTGTTCATTTTGATAAATTTACTTATCAGTCGTTTTAGATCTCTTCATGCTTATGGACTAGGCCGAAGTCAGCTAAAATGGCATACGCGGCAGGGATCATAAACAACACCAGAAGAGTGGATGCGAAAATACCAAACACGATGGAGATAACCAGTGGTTGGATAACCTGTGCTTGCAAACTGGTTTCAGTCAGCAACGGAAGCAAACCTGCTGCAGTGGTCATTGATGTTAGGAATACTGCTCTAAAGCGTTCTCGACTGGCTTTGACTACCGAGTCATGCACATTATCCCCTTCATCCACATGATGGCGTATGTACTGAACTAACAGAATCGAGTCATTCACCACAATCCCTGCTAATGAGACGAAGCCCATCATACTTGGCATACTTAATGAGTGACCGAGTAGGATGTGTCCCCATACCACGCCAATAAAGGCGAGGGGAATCGCAAGCATGACGACGAATGGTTCCAAATAACTGCGGAATTGGTAACTCAGAATCGCAAACACGCCAAACAAACCAAGCAAGAAGCCTTTACCCATTGATGCGCCAGTTTCAGCGGTATCTTTGGCTTCACCTTCAAAATCAAAGCGAAGACCAGGATACTTTTGCATAAGCTTTGGTGCTTCATCCTGTTGGAACTGACGAATAATGGCGGTTGAGTTGGCTTTCGTATTGTCGATATCGCCGAATACGCTTACAGTGCGCAAGCCATCAATGCGCTGGATTCTTACGTAATTACGCTGGAAATCCAAAGTTGCAATGGTCGCGAGTGGGATTTGACTACCATCGGACAAGATTATTGGGAAGTTTGCCAATTGCTGTAAGTCACCAGCTTGCGCTTTATCGAGGCGAACTTCGATGGAAATGTTTTCTACCCCAACTTGGATCTCGTCTGCGGTTTGGCCAAAGAAAGCTGCACGCAATTGATTGGCAATGAGCTGACCGTTAATACCATAAGCTTCCGCCCCAGGACGAAGTTTAACCAAGACTTCTTCTTTACCCATACGCATGTCATCCAACACGCCATGGACACCGTCAAACTCATTTAAGTATTGTTGAATGTCGATAGAGGCGGCTTTGAGCGCATCCAGTTCATCATGCTTCGCTCGAATTTCAATCGCTCGTCCACCCGGCCCCATGGTCGGTTGTTTAAATACCAGCGAGATAGGATCGGCAAGTTCACCAATGTCTTCACGCCATGCATCGATAAATTCATCGATGAGTGTGTTACGACTCTCTGCACCCAGCAAATCCAGACGTACCGTGGCAATGTGAGGGCCAGATTCATTCGCGTCGGCGTTAGCGTTGAATTGACTGGTGATGTGTAGAACCAATGGATTGCCGTCTTCCACTTTCTCTGTCCATTCTTTATCTAGCTTTTGAGCGGAAGCGACGATCTTATCGACGACAGCTTCCGTTTGAGACAGAGAAGAACCCGGAGGAAGAATAATACGCGCTTCTGCAATGTCGCCATCCAACTCAGGGAAGGGTTGGAACTTGAGTAAACCACCTACTAACGTGGCCGCGGAGATAAGAAGCAAGGCAACCACGCCACCCATAAAGGCATAGCGATACTCGACCACTTTATCTACTGCGTTGACCAAGGTGGTGTTGCGGAAGTTTTCAAAAGAAGCGAGCAGCTTTTGTTTGAACTTCGGTGTTTTTCGCTCTTGCTTTTGTTTATGTAGCGAATGAGAAAGGTGGTTAGGTAGGATCAAGAAGGCTTCCACCAAACTCAAACTCAAAACGAGGATCAGAACTTGAGGAACTGCTTTAAGTACCGCACCCATTTCACCTTGCAGGAATAACAAGCTACCAAAAATACACACCGTAGTTAGGAAGGAAGAAATTACCCCTGGCAGTACCTTTTTCACTCCTTTTATCACGGCATCATCGATCTCTTCTCCTCGGTCGAGGTGAGCGGCAATCGATTCGGCAATAACGATGGCATCATCCATCATGATACCGATGGCCATGAGTAACCCGACCAAAGACATGATGTTGATGGACAGGTCAAGTTGCGCCATCAAAAATAAGCCACCTAAGAAGGCTACGGGCAAACCAGCTGCGACCCAAAAAGAGTAGCGAAAACTAAAGAACAACCACATGGTGGCGAAAACCAGAATGATACCTTGCCAACCGTTTTTGACCATCATGGTCAGGCGATCCCAAAGCACAGATGAAAGGTCATTGGTCATTTGTAGCATCACACCGTCTGGCGCGATGGCTTGTTGTTCTTCGACAAATTGAGCAACACGTTCTTTGATGCGCAGTGCATCGTCTTCTTTGTTTTTACTGACTTTTAATAGGGCAGAAGGGTGACCATCAAAGAGGACTTTCTGTTCATCTAATTCAAATCGGTCGGTAATCGTCGCAATGTCTCTTAGACGGATGATTGATCCATTTGGACCAGAGCCCACGACAATAGTCTCAAGCTCTTCTGGCGTCACACGTCGTTCATCAAAGCGGATCAGAAAGTTCTTATCTGGCGTCTCGACATTACCACTTGGCAACTTGACGTTCTGACGACCAATCTGGTCCGCAATATCACCAACACTCAAACCAAGTTGTCGGATAGCTTGAGTGTCTAACTCTACTCGGTATTGGTGGTCAGAGAAGCCAGCAACTTCAACCAAAGAGACATCGTAATCGATTTTTAACGTGCGTTTAAGCTGTTCGGCATACGCTTTTAGCTCTGGCCATGTGGTATCTGCGGTGATCGCGACATCCACAACTGGCTCGTTCCAATCGAGCTCTTGGACCACAGGAGATTCAATCTCTTGTGGGAAGTCGTTTATCGAGTTGATCTGGGTTTGAACATCAACCAACATGCGCCCAATGTCGGCTTCTTCATTCAGTTTTAAGATAAGACGCGCAGAACCCTCAATCGCTTCACACTGAGTTTCTTTAATGTTGGCAAGGCCATCGACAGCATCTTCCATTCGGATACAGATGCTCTCTTCTACCTCTTGAGGGGAAGCGCCGGGGTAAACCACACCAGCTAGGATGTAGGGCGGATCAAACTCAGGAAAAGTTTCACGCTTAATCGTGGAAAGTGAAGAAATCCCCAATATCAGCAGCGTTAGCATCAGCAAGTTGGCTGCTGTTGGATGCTTGGCGAAGAATCGGATCATGAATCAGACTCCTCAATAGCCGTTTCTGACTGTTCAGGTGACTCTTTCAATAGCATGCCGTTAATCGCAGGCAGCAAATCGTTGATGATCAGCTTCTGACCTTGCTCTAGTTCACCATCGATCACCACTTGGTTATTGCGACGATATAACACTTCAACCGTGACGACTTGCAGACGGTTGTCATCTCCCATCAGGTAAATCTTATCGCCATGAAGCGCACGCTCTGGGATGACCCAACTCGGGTTCTCTTGTCCCTCAATCAAGGCACGCACAAACATGCCGTTCACCAATGGAGGCGCAGACGTTGGGTTTAATGCACGGTAGTCTTGTTCAATTTCCAGAATCACACCGGCAGTCGCTTGGCTTGGATCAACCGTTTCACTGATGCGTGCAACTTTCGCAGGCCAGCTTGCAGAGAGGTTACCGCTGCTGAGTTCAATGTTGGCATGAATTGCATTCATATCAGGTTGTGGAATACCAGATTCATCGCGGACAAACTCACCGATGCTCGCCGCCAAAGTTTGCATGTCATGAATGGATAGTTGAGCTTCCACTTCCATGACATCAATACCATGTCCTGTCACCATGGTTTGTTGGAGGTTAACCACTTGCTTTTTCTCAATTTCTACGTCAGCAATACGCAAATCGTAAGGAAGCGTGATGATGGTTTTATCAAGCGAGCGTTCGGCCTCATCCACTTTTGATGCATTAACTTTAACTAGGGCTTCCGCGACTCGTTTCTCATCCGGCATCAAACCAATTTGATTTTCAATATCCAGTACTAACTTACGTTGAGAGAGCGCGCTTTGCTCTTGCTGATCTACATCCGATTGCGAGGTTAAGCCTTTCTTACGTAGGTTTTGTTTACGGTCTAACTCTTTGTTGGCGATAACCAGACGGTTGGCTTCTATCTTGAGTGTGCTTTTGAGATTCGCTTCTTCTTGGTTCAGCTTAGCCAGAGAGGTTTGGGCAGATTTGAGATCGGCTTGAGCTTGAACCAGTTTCAGTTCGTAATCGAGTGGGTCGATTCGCAAGATTTCTGTCCCTGCTTGCAACACTTGTCCTTTTTCCAGCTGCGGATGGCGGTAGACCACTTTCCCCGTCACTTCGGCTATCGCTTTCCATTCCACTTTTGGGGCGATCTTGCCAAACCCTATGGCTACTGGAGCAATGGCTTTGAGCTCAAGTGGAATCGTCTCGACCAACCGTGCACGATCTCCAGCGGGTTTTACGGGCAAATCTGGTTTGAGGCTAATCGCCAAAAACAGAATGACGACCCCCACCGCAAGAGCAGGAAAGAACAGCAGCTTTTTATTTATCTTCATATTGGTCGCCCGAGTCTAAAAATCCATGTTTCATCAGTTGTATGTTGTGTTCGAATAATCGGTTCAAGAAGGCTTCAGAAAGTTCAATGCCATGAATGGCGAGCAGTGCTGGTGGTGCCATAAAAGGAAATACCATCAAGCTGATGTAAGAGACGCGACAAAGTTGAGGGTCGGCGTCTTTTCGTAAAACGCCACTGTCGATCAACTTATCAAAGATCACGCCTTGCATTGGCTTACTGATATCTGCGAAGACTTTTTCGAGCAGTTTGCGTTGGGTTTCCGATGGGGGCATATTCATAACTTGGGCAACTAAGCGTGGGAACTGTGGTACCTTGATCATTTCGCGGTAGTAGGTGCGCATTAGATCGAGAAAGTTTTGCTCGTTACTGTTGGATACCAACGTCTGCATCTGCTTTTGCATCGGTGACAGTGTTTCGCGCAACATGGTCTCGAACAAGCCTTCTTTGTTGCCAAAGTAGTAACGAATCATCGCCACGTTCACGCCTGCTTTCTGCGCGACTAGGCGAGTAGAGACCTTGTCATAAGCCATAATGGTGAAGAGTTCGCGCGCGTGGAAAATCAGTTTTTCCCTTGCGTCGATATTATCTGTGGGTCTTCCCGCCCTTCGATGCGCTTCCGTCACAATCTTCTCTCAAAATATTAAACATTTGATTAATTATAAGATGCTGATTTCTCATGCGACATGTGAAAAATTAATCAGTATTTAATCAAGTGATTAATTTGTGATGAAGAGAAGTAAAAAAGAGCAGAAAGAACTGCTCTTTGAACAAATAGAAAAGTATTTACTTAGGAAGAACGGTCTTGTGAGGCTATATCACCCCCAACTTAACACACTCCAATTCGGTCTGTTGGCGTGTTCTTTTAGTTGTGGGCATGGATTTACCAGATAAGCGTAGTTCGCGTATTCACAAAGCGGTAAATCGTTGATTGAATCGGTATAGAAATGGATTTCGGAATAAGGCTCAGGCTGATTTTCTAGCCACTGTTTTAATCGCGTGACTTTGCCTTCACGATAACTCGGGATACCGTCGATTTCAGCAGTATAACGGTTGTTTTTCTCGATTAAATCAATTCCGAGTGCGGTTGGAATATTAAGACGGCGACCAACGGCTTCCACCAAAAAAGTGACGCTGGCAGAGATGATAACCATATCTATACCATCACGAGACAGTTGCTCAATCAGGGTTTTGGCTTGAGGGAACTGTTTAGGCAAAATATGGCTTTCAACACATTCTTCAACCAAGGCGTTTACTTCTTCAATCGGCATGTTTTCTAGTGGCTTCATGGAGAACGCTAGGTAATCTTCCATGTCCATTTTGCCTTCAGAGTACAAGGCCATTAGACGCTGATCTTCCTTAATAAATAAAGGATCAGTCGCGATGTCTCTCTCAACCATAAACTCGTTCCAAATCATTGCGCAGTCAGCGTTTATTAGGGTTTCATCCATATCAAAAACATACAAAGGTTTGGACATGTTTAGGCTCTCACTGGTTGAATTTCGTTTAGGTTAAAGAGTAGCTCTAGTTGGCTGCCATTCGCTAGTAAGCGTTCTGAAGAGCGGTTAAGCAAGTCAACAGTGAGCTCACACTCTTCAACGTTCACTTGATAGCGAATAACATTACCTAGAAGCTGGTGGTTGGTGATCGTACCTACTTGTGGCGCTGAGATGTGGCTATCATATTGACGACCTTGCTCTTTTACATATATAGACTCTGGGCGAATCGCCACTTTCCATTCGGTATCAATGTTGAAGAGTTGCTTGGCTTTATTGGCCTCTACAAGGTTGTAGTGCCCCATGAAACCGGCCACAAACTCGTTAGCAGGATGAGTATAAATTTCTTCAGGTGTTCCTGCTTGAACAATTTCTCCTTTACTCATTAGGAAGATACGATCAGACATAATCATCGCCTCTTCTTGGTCATGAGTTACGAAGATAGTGGTGAGATTCATCTCTTTCTGAATATCTCGGATTTGCTGACGAAGGTGTTTGCGGATTTTGGCATCAAGCGCAGAAAGTGGTTCATCAAGCAATAATATGCGAGGTTTCACCACCAACGCTCGAGCGAGTGCGACACGCTGGCGCTGACCGCCAGAAAGTTGATGCGGATAGTGTTTTTCTTTACCTGCCAGATCCACCAGTTTGATGACTTTAGCCACTTCACGTCGAATATCATCATTCGCAAGCTTTTTCATTTTTAAGCCAAATGCAATGTTGCCTTCGACGGTCATATTGGGAAACAGCGCATACGATTGAAAGACCATCCCAATACCACGCTCTTGCGGGACTTGATGCGTGATATCTTCTCCGTTTACCCAAATCTCGCCTCCATCGACAGGGTTAAGCCCAGCAAGGCTGCGAAGTAGTGTCGATTTACCACAACCGCTAGGGCCCAAAAGCGTAATGAATTCACCTTGCTCGATGTTAAAGTGAATGTCCTCAAATACGGTGTTATCACCAAAACGTTTAGTCAGATTTTTCGCTGTTACGTAGCTCATTGTTTGACTCCTCGGCTGAAACGACTTGCCAACCAAGTCAGTAAAAAAATAAATAGGAAGTAGGTCATCACTAAGGCAGACGTAAAGTGGCCGCTCGTCTGACGCATGTTATACAAGTAGATTTGCAGGGTTTCATAACGTGTGCCGACTAAAATATTGGCGAACACAAACTCTCCCAATAGAAATGAAAATGAAAGGAAAAGCGATGCCATCAGTCCTTTTTTGAGGTTAGGTAAAATGACCATCAAAAACGCTTTGGTTGTGCTTGCCCCTAGCAAGTGTGCAGCGTCCATTAAATCGTTAAGGTTAATTGCTTCGAAGCTATTAGAAATCGCACGATACATGAACGGTAACGCGATGGTGAAGTAAGTACCTACTAGAATCCAAGGAGTACCGATAAGGGAGATTTCACTGTCAGCATAAAGTTGAAGCAAGCCGACGGAGGACACCACTGGTGGTACAGCGAATGGTAGCAAAATCAATACGTTCATGAGCTTATCGAGCTTCGGAAAGTAGTAAAACACCACGAATATCGCTGGCAGAACCAGAAGCACACTGAGGGTTAGCGAAGCAATACAAATAAACAGCGAACGCCCAAACGCTTGCAAAAAGCGTGGGTCGGTCAGCAATTTAACGTACCAATCAAAAGTGAAACCATCTGGAAGCACCGTGGCACCCCAGCGTGATGAAAGCGAATAGACAAAGGTCGCTAAAATCGGGATGAGCATGATCCCAACAATGGAATAAACCACCGTTTTATGGAATCGAGTATTAACGTTGTTCATGACTACTTCCTACCTGCATAGCTTTTCGAAATGAGCCATTGGTTAATCACTGTGATAAAGGCAAGTAACGCCATTAGAATCACCGAAATTGCAGCGGCGAGATTAGGTTCAAGGAACAGGTCTCCCGATACCAGACTCGCAATTCGAATTGTGATGACGTTATAGTTACCGGAGGTCAGCGCATAAACACTCGCATATGCGCCAATTGCGTTGGCTATTAAGATAATAAAGGTACCGAATAAGGCTGGTGAGAGCACTGGCAGCGCGATTTTCGCCCAATACTGTGATGTTTTGGCTCCCAGTAGCGCAGCAGCAGCTTGCCAATCATCACTCAACGCGTCAAACGCAGGGTAGAGCAACAACACCGCCAGCGGGATTTGGAAGTAGATGTAAATGGCCAGCAGGCCCCATTTACCATAAAGGTCGAAATCACCGAGTAAGCCATACTGCTTGAGCAAAAGGGTAATCGCCCCATTGGTGCCCAAAATAATGATAAAAGCGAATGACAGAGGTACGCCTGCAAAGTTGCTGCTCATGTTCGTAAACGCAATCACACCGTCGCGGACTTTAGAATCGACTCTGCGTAGAGAAGAGACCAACAGAGTCGCAATGGCTAAGCCAAAAATGCTCGACCATACAGCTAACCACAAACTGTTGCCAAACGCCTGCATCATAAAGGCGGAGTCGAGCACTTCAATGTAGTTATCGAAGGCAAACTCGCCATCGTAGATAAAGCTGTTTAACAGTACCCAAATCATCGGTGCGAGTTGAAATAGGTAGAAAAACAGCGCGAAAGGCACCAACCAAATGGCTGGCTTAAAGCGCTTTAACCAAGTACTTGCCAAATTTGAGCGTGATTCGCTGGAGCTTGGGGAGAGGACTGAACTGCTCATAGTGCTAACAATTCCTGAGTGTATGGCTTCGTGTGGTCAAGGTTTAGCAATTGACAAACGGTGCCACAAATATCAGTTTGCTTAATATGACAATCTTGATGGGTAAACTTATCACCAATGACAAACAGGGGAACTTCTCGCTCTTCAGGTAAAATCCCACCGTGAGAAAGATCGTTGTTCATGCCATGATCGCTAGTCACAATGATTTGATACCCATCAGCAAGCCATTGATCGATGTAGTTGGAAAGAATAATGTCTGCACCTCGCGCACAATTGCGGTATTGGCGAGAGTCTAGGCCAAACTTATGTCCTGTATCGTCGATATTCATCGGGTGGATCAGTAAGAAATCAGGTTGATAGTTTCGACGTAAATACTCTGCGTCCAGGAACAAGGCTTCATCAGGATAATGATCCCAATGGTAAAAGTAGCCGTGCTGGATATTCAGGGTTTCATCATGCGTGAAACGATCGCGAACAGGTTCAAATGGCGCGCGATTATAAAGCTCACTTACCCAGTGGTAGGCAGCCGCAGCGGTCACTTTTCCTTGGGCTTTTGCCAAACTGAAAATGGAATCGTGTTTGGATAGACGAACGATATTGTTGTTTACGATGCCGCTTTCTACAGGGCGAACGCCCGTTAAAATGCACTCATAAAGTGGGCGAGACATAGAGGGCAGCTCACACTGCACAGGATAAAGCGTTGTGCGAGTTTCTTGTTGGGAACGACTTTGTTCTAGAAGACCATTGAGGTAGCCCATGCAATCACGGGCTACCTGATAGTTCAGTCCATCTAGAACAACAAGGATGACCTTATTGCTCATAACGACTTACTCTTATTGCTGGTGGATTAAGACACTTTCTTGCCATTGACGTGGCAGCTTACGTGCGGACTTTTCCCAAGCTGAGAAGTCAGTCACTGGGTGAACATTGCTGTATTGGTCATTAGCAATTAGCTTGTCTTGCACTGCTTGAGGCAGTGTGATGTTGGTGCGGATTGGACGCGCATAACCTTCTGCTAAGTTGATTTGCCCTTGATCGCTGAAGATGTATTCACGAGCAAGCTTTGCTGCATTAGGGTTCTTCGCGTATTTATTGATTATGGTTGTATAACCAGAAATCACAGAGCCATCTTGAGGAATGCTCACTGTAAAGCGGTCGCGGTCAATTTTGTCGCGGTAGTTCAATGCATTGAAGTCCCACATGATCGCCACTTCCACTTCGCCTTTTTCTAGGTTGGCGATGTTCGGATCGGTAAATGAAAGACGACCTTGCTTCGCGAGTTCAGAAAAGAATTTGAGCGCAGGCTTGAGGTTGGATTCGTCCCCACCGTTGGCGAACGCTGCGGCGAGAACCGCGTTGTTTGCCTGTGCTGCTACGCCTACGTCACCTACGGTCACTTTGTAGTCGCCTTTTAATAGGTCATCCCACGTTTTTGGCGCGTCTTTTACGAGGTTATTGTTGGAGATAAAAGAAATAGTGCCAGTGTAAGCAAGTGCCCAATGACCATCTTCGTCTTTTGCCCAATCTGGGATGTCATTCCAAGTTGTTGGTTTATATGGCTGAGTGACGCCTTTTTTAACCGCTACACGTGCGAAGGCAAAGCCTACGTCACCAATGTCTGCGGTCGCGTTTTTCTTCTCAGCTTCGAATTTTGCGATTTCTTGAGCCGAGCTCATATCCGTGTCTTGGTGCTTAAGGTTGTAATTTGACTTTAAATCAGCCCAAGTGTCTTTCCAGTTTGCCCAACTGTCAGGCATACCCACACTGTAAACCGCCCCTTCTTTTTGTGCTGCTGCTACCAAAGATTCAATATCGGCTTCTTTCGCTACTGTTGGCGTAGCGAGCGTTACCGCAATGATTGCCGCTGGTGCGGTAATTGAACGACTTAGCAAAGTTTTCATTGTCTCCATCCTTCTGGACTAGGTCAGTAAGTTCGCTTTGTATGCTATGGATGGAATGTGACGATTTAGCGCAAGTAATTTGACAGTTTTGCTGATTTTATATGGCACTTATATTTCATACGTTCAGTATGTGTTCTGTTGATTAATGTCATATTTTTGTTACGTAAACGCCTTATGTTATTCGTCAAATTATCCTTGGACTAGATCAGAATGAGAGCGACAGGCACCGGACAATTTGGTACCCAATTAGGAAAAATTAGAAGCAGCTTAAAACAGCAGATTCTTTCCGGCATCATGTCGGAAGGACAAAAACTGCCGTCAGAGAGAGAGCTCAGTGAGCTGTTTTCTACGACTCGAATCACAATCAAAGATGCGTTGGTGTCTTTGGAAACGGAAGGTCTTATTTATCGAGAAGAGCGCCGGGGTTGGTATGTATCTCCTGAGCGTATCTGTTACAACCCGTTGTCTCGTTCTCACTTCCATCAGATGATTCGAGAGCAGCATCGTATTGCAGAAACTAAGCTACTCAACGTGCGAAGTGAAATGGCCGCAGGTGAGTATGCCAAATCGTTAGAGGTGGAGCGAATTACCCCAATTTATGTAATTGAACGGTTACGTTTTATTGATGGGCGAGCGGTATTGTTTGTTGAGAACGTGCTCAAAGCGGCACTGTTTGAGGGTATATTGTCTGAGAACCTCACCATGTCCCTGACAGGCATTTATCGTGAGAAGTATGGTTACGAGACAAAGCGCTCTCGTTTTGATGTGATTCCCACGTCAGCTCCTGCTCATGTCGCTAAGGCGTTGAACCTAGCTGAAGGACAACCCGTTCTGAAAATTCGGCGGGTAAACTACAAACAAGATGGGCATTTAATGGACTGCGAATTCGAGTATTGGCGTCCAGACGCAGTGATGATTCGCATTGATAGCGTAGGATAAAGCGCAGAATTAAAAAGAGCCCAATGAAGGGCTCTTTTTCGCATATTGGTTAGAGAGGCGGTTTAAACGAGGCCTTGCTCTTTCGCCATTCTGCTTGCAATGCCGGGTGCTTTCCAAATGCTTGGCAGCAAAATGAAAGACACAGGTACGGCAGTAATTACAATGAAAGACTGCAATGCAGAAATACCACCAGAGCCCATTGAGATGAGCGCAATAGCGACAATACCCATAATCAGACCCCAGAACGAGCGAATCACTGCGTTTGGTTCTGTTGAGCCCGTCATCACTACACTGATTGTGTAAGTCATCGAGTCACCCGTCGTCACGATAAATGTTGTCGTTAAGATCAGGAACAGAACCGAAATGATCATTGGGTAAGGTAATTCACCAGTAATCGCTAGCAGTGCTGCAGGCAAGTTAAAGCCTTCAAACGCAGATGAAATCAAACCAGGGTTATCAAGTTCAAACGCAAGGCCACTGCCACCAACGATACTAAACCAGAAGCAAGTAATCAGCGGTGCCGCGATGCTAATAGACATGATTAATTGGCGAATTGTACGACCACGAGAGATACGAGCAATAAAGATCGCCATCATTGGGCCATAACCGATAAACCAACCCCAGAAGAATACTGTCCACCAACTTAGCCAGCCTGTATCACCACGGTAAAGTGCCATAGGGAAGAAGTTATCCACCATACGACCAACGCCTTGCACGTAGCCATCAACGATAAAGCTTGTCGGCCCGAAGAACAGGATGTAACCAATTAATAGTACAGACAAAATGATGTTGTAACGACTGACGATTTGAATACCCTTGCTCAAACCGCTCAGTGCGGAAAGGGTATACATCAGGATCGCCGCCATGATAACCATGCTTTGCGTTACGAACGTATCTGGCAGGCCAAACAATGAGTTTAGCGCGTAGCTAATTTGTAAACCTAAGAAGCCGATAGGACCGATGGTTCCTGCTGCTACTGCAATGATGCTACATGCGTCAGCAACATCACCAATCCAGCCTTTAATGGCTTTATCACCAAAAACAGGGTAAAGCAGAGTACGCGGCTTAAGAGGCAGGCCTTTATCGTAATGCAAGTGCATTAAGACAATGGAAGATAGACCACCAAGGATCGCCCAAGCTAAGAAGCCCCAGTGCATAAAAGACTGAGATAGGGCATTGATTGCGGCAGTTTTCGGTGAGGCTTCCCCGTATAGAGGCGGAGCAGTCACAAAGTGCGCGATAGGCTCAGCTGCGGCCCAGAACACACCACCACCTGCAAGTAGAGTACAGAGTACGATTGACAACCACTTAAAGTTATCAATATCAGGTTTCGCTAGACCACCTAGGCGCACATAACCAGTGCGACCAAACGCAAGAGCCAAACCAATTAGGAAATTCAGAAGAAGCAGTACTTGCCAGTAAGCTCCGAAATATTTAGTAGCAAAGCCGAAGCCGGTGTTAACCATTGCGGTTAGAGAGTCGGTATTCGTTAGAGCAAGTAAAACGAATAGAGTGAGGAAGCTACCACTTAACCAAAAGACAGGATTGGTGAGTTCGAGGCGCTTGAGTAAAGATGGGGGATGAATAGCAGAATAGTCAGCATCCTGAATAGGCGCTGTGTGGGAGGCGGCATTCGTCATATTTGACATAATTACTTCGCTTTTTAGGGCTATGAAGCCGTGCATTTCCCCTCACATCGTTTCAACGAAAAGTGTGAGGATGTTCAAAAAGCCGATGATGTTAACATGTCGAAGTTGCAAATATAACCTTAGATTTCGATTAATTTTTAACAGGTTAGCCAAGTTGCTGATTTTTGGGTAGAGATCAAAAGAAAGAGTTTTTACGTGAAATGCACCGCATTTCGTATGTAATTAACATTTCCCTTATTTTTGCATGGGATTATCAGGATTACATTGAGAAAACATGTTTTTCCCAAGCTAAGGTTTAACTCAATGGCTCACTTCGAACTTAACGGGCAGTGGATGCTTACCTCGCCACAGCGTCCCGATCTTGAAATTCCGATGTTTATTCCGGGCGATAATGTGTCGGCGCTTTTACAAGCAGAGCAGATTCCAGATCCTTATTTTGCCGATAATGAAAACAAAGTTCGATGGATTGAAGAGTGTGAGTGGCATATCTCACGTGAGTTTGAAGTCGACGCGTTTACGTTGTCTGCCAAGCAAATTTGGATGACGCTAACTCGTCTCGATACCTTGGCAACCTTCTATGTTAATGGTGAGTTAGCACTAACTTGCAGCAACATGTTTACCCAGCAACGTGTGGATATTAAACCGCATTTAAAGCAAGGTACTAACACGATTCGGGTTGAGTTTGCTCGGGTGGATTTAGAAGGTATCGCAAGAGCAAAAAAATTGCCATTTCCTATTCCATCGGCAATGGGCAACAACCAAATTCCACACATGAACTTGATCCGCAAAACACAATGCCATTCCGGATGGGACTGGGGCATTTGCTTGATGGTATCGGGTATTTACGACCCCATTCAAATCGACATTGTGAATGAGCTTTGGCTCAAAGGCTTCTCGACAGAGCAGCAATGGCAAGCCGATGGGAGTGTGTTTCTTGATGTAGTAGTTGAAGTGGAAACGGACAGTCAACGCCATGAAATGATTGTTGAATTTAATGGTGAGCGTCAATGTATTCAAACAAAAGGAAGTGGTCACTATCATTGCCAGTTCCACATTTTGGAGCCTCAACGCTGGTGGCCATCGGGTTATGGCGAAGCGTATCTCTATCCCATTACCATTTCTTGCAGAGAGCAAAAGTTAACGCACAACATTGGTTTGCGTCAGTTAACCCTAAATAACCAAGCTGATGAGCACTGCTCTGCAATGGAATTTATCGTCAATGGCGTACCGATTAATGCTAAAGGTGCCAACTGGATCCCTATTGACGCAATGCCGGGGCGAGAGTACGAAACACGTTATCGCAACCTTTTGCAAAGTGCGGTTGACGCCAACATGAACATGATTCGCGTATGGGGCGGTGGTCAGTACGAGAGTGAAACCTTTTATAACCTTTGTGATGAACTTGGCTTGTTGGTGTGGCAAGACATGATGTTCGCCTGCTCGTTGTACCCATCAAACGACGAGTTTTTAAAAGAGGTAGAAGAAGAACTTAGATTCCAAATCCCGAGGCTCAAGGAGCACCCATCAATCGCACTTTGGTGTGGTGACAATGAAGTGATTGGAGCTATTGGTTGGTATGACGAATCTAAGCGCAGTAAAGTCAAATACACGGTTAACTACGATCGCCTCAACCGCATGATTGAGAAGGAGATTACCGAGCAAGATAGCACTCGCCGTTTCTGGCCAAGTTCCCCATGTAATGGTGAACTGGATTTCGGTGATGCGTGGCATGATGATAGTAAAGGCGATATGCACTTTTGGGACGTTTGGCATTCAGGAAAATCATTCAGTGCCTACCTTGACGTGAATCCTCGTTTTTGCTCTGAGTTTGGTTTTCAATCTTGGCCATCTTTTGCTGAAGTTAAGCGGTTTGTCCCTGAGCAAGACTGGAATATTACATCCCCAACTTTCGAACAACATCAGAAGAACCTTCGAGGTAATAGTATTATCACAGAGATGTTCACGCGCTATTTTCGTTTTCCCTCTGGATTCGAGAGCATGCTGTATTTAAGTCAAGTTCAGCAGGCAATCGCGATCAAAACTGCATGCGATCATTGGCGTGCCATTTCTCCAGTTTGTCGCGGCATGCTGTACTGGCAACTCAACGACAATTGGCCTGTCAGTTCTTGGTCTAGTTTGGAATACAGTGGTCGATGGAAGCAGTTGCACTACCATGCGAAGCGATTTTTTGCGCCACAGTATTTGGTATTTTCCGAGCATACAGGCAAGTTGAGCCTACATTTGCTCAATGATGCAAAAGAGCCCGCAAGCGTCAACGTACTGCTTAAGTGGGTAGATTGGCAAGGGGAAGAAAAGCAATGTTGGAGCTTAGAACAAACAGTCATAGCAGACAGCAATACGATTTTGTGGCAATTGGATGAATCGATCGAGAAGGACGAACTTACGTCAGGCTTCTTCTATGTTGAAGCGCAAATCGGTGAAGACAGAATAAGCAACACATGGTTTAGTACTCATGAGCTAAAAACCTTGCCGATAGCGAAAGCCAATATAGGTGTCTCTATTGAAGGGAGGAAAATTACATTGATTGCGGATAAGCCTGCGTTTTTTGTTCATTTGGAGAGTGATGCTGATGGAAGGTTCAGTGACTCCAGTTTTACTCTGTTGGTCAACGTTCCAATGACGGTTGAGTATTTAGGTGATGATGTTTCAGGTATGCAGCAGTCGTTGAGGGTATGCCACCTTAATGATTAAAGCGGGCATAGAACATCTATATGCTGATAACTAAAAAGGGAGCATTTGCTCCCTTTTTAGTTATTAAGTATCCGTTATTAAGCTCAGGTTGAGACAGAAGTTTATTTAAGTTTCTGATGGACCCGATAGCTAACGACAAAGCCAATGTAGAATAGTGCAGCAAGAGTAATCACTGCCGTCGCGTACGCCAGCAGGCTGTTTAACCCTAAACCAAAAGCCAGAGTGAAGGCGATACCATGAATGGCTTCCGCAGGGATTCGGTACCAAGCAGAGTGGACGGAAGATCCGAAGAGGATAAAGGTACTAAGTAAGACAATCGTGCCGCCTATAAAGCCGACCCATCTGCTGTTGTTCATGTTGCAGTCTCAGGGGTTACCGAGGTAACGTAACAAAATATTTCAGGATCGTATTATACAACCGATCATCGCGAAAAGCGCTAGAGAAATTTCGCGGATAAAACAGAGTGTTTTAATTCGAACAAAAGAATACGACATAGCCAACTTAATACAGGAATAACAAAACATGTTGAGATTTATACAACGTCGCCGCATTAAGAAAGTGATTAAGCTAATGAGTACCAGATTGATAGTGGGATACGGCAGTCGTGAGTACTTTTCGGTTGGTCAGGTAAAGACGAGCACCAGCGAGTTAAGCTTAAGCGCGTGCCAACAAAAAATTGCGTTGGCGTTGTATGCGAATCCGCAAGATCTTGATTTGGAAAACCAACCAGAATTGCAAGCAATACGCTCAGACGTGGCGCATGATTTCTTTTCTGGTGCCGATTATACCGCTCAAGATGTGCTTAATTTACTCGGCTCTGGTGGCTGGAAAGGCGGTCGAATGGAAGATGGAATGTCTCATCATTTTGGTATGCACAGTCGCTATTAAAAACATGCGTTAATTTTATAAATTCGATAAATATTTTTGCTGTTAAAGATTAATTAAATTTTCTTTCAATTGGGTAACAATTACCTAATTATGCACCCGAATCCCAGCGCGTCGCTGGACTGGTTGGATTGCATACCATGAAATTAATCATCAAAGGATTGGGGCTGAGTGCTCTTGTGCTCAGCATGTTTGCTCATGCAGATAGCAAAACGTTGAACGTTTATGCATGGGGTGGCTATTTGCCGGAAGCATCGTTAAAAGCGTTTGAAAAACAAGAAGGTATTACGATTAATTATTCGACTTTTGAGAATAATGAATCAATGTATACCAAGCTAAAATTGCTAAAAGGTTCTGGCTACGATGTGGTTTTTGCTTCTGCGTACTTCATTGAAAAAATGGGGCGAGAAGGGCTGCTTTCGAAAATAGATCACGCTCAAGTGCCAAACATGCAAGACACAATGGACGGTTTACTTGGCCAAGCGCACGATCCTAAAAATGATTACTCGCTGCCTTATATTTGGGGCATTACCGGGATCAGCTACAACGAATCCATGGTTGAGCAACCAGTGACCAAATGGGCAGACTTATGGGAGTCTCAATACGAACAACAAGTCATGCTGATTGATGACGTTCGCGATGTGTTCGGTATGGCGCTGAAGAAAAATGGCCATAGCGTGAACACAAAAGACGAAGCAGAAATCGAGCAGGCTTTTGATTCTCTAGTCGCGCTGAAAAACAACGTATTACTGTACAACTCAGATGCGCCGCAAGTCCCTTACGTGTCCGGTGAAACATCGGTCGGCATGCAATGGAACGGCAACGCATTCCAAGGACAGGTTGAAATGCCTGAGCTGAAGTTCGTGATGCCGGAAGAGGGCGCGGTATTGTGGATGGACAACTTCACTATTCCGTCTGGCAGTAAAAACAAAGCATTGGCGCATAAATTTATTAACTTCATGTACCAATCAGAGAACCAAGCGGAAATCGTGACCAGTTTGGGTTATGCGTCGGCAACGAACGCTGGGCGTGACAAATTGCCAGAAGAGTTGAAAAATAACCGTACTATTTTCCCTTCATCAGAAGACATGAAAAAAGGCGAGTTTATTAATGATGTTGGCGCAGAAACGTTAGCGATTTACGAAAAGTACTGGCAACGTTTAAGAACGCAATAAGCAACGCCTTTGCCTATTGTTAGGCTTAAAATCGTTCAAATTTGAATTCCCCTCATCACGAAAGCAGTGAGGGGAATTTTTTATGGGCTTTGTACTTCGAGTGTTACTACGCGGCACGCTTCACGAGGCAGAAGTGCTTTTTACCGCGTTGCAGTAACCAATATTGATCAAACAGTGGGAAGCTCAAACTTGGGTTATCAGCCGCCACTTTTTCACCGTTTACACTGATGGCGTTGTTGCTGATGTGTTCGCGTGCAACACGCTTCGAGCTTGCTAAACCCGACTCAATCAACAGCTCAACCAAATCTTGCTGTGCGCTCTCAATGCTTGGTAAACCATCCAACTCCAATTGTTTTAATTCACCCAAACTCAGTTGTTGCACATTACCGCTGAATAAAGCTTGAGTGATGCGCTCGGCGCTAGCTAGGCCTTCTTCGCCATGAACAAATCGCGTCATTTCCTCAGCGAGGATACGTTGTGCTTGTGGCTTACCTTGGCTTGCTTGGTCTTGCGCTTCAATGCTGGCAATTTCTTCGCAGCTCAAGAACGTGTAGTAACGCAGGAAGTGGTAAACGTCGGCGTCTTCTGCGCCAAGCCAGAACTGGTAGAACGCGTAAGGAGAGGTCTTGCTAGGATCTAGCCATACTGCACCACCTTCAGTTTTGCCAAATTTGGTGCCATCGGATTTGGTGATCAGCGGCAGAGTTAAGCCAAATACTTGCTCACCATTTTGACGGCGAGTTAAATCGATCCCGCTGACGATGTTTCCCCATTGGTCATTGCCACCGATTTGCAAACGGCAACCGTATCGACGGTTTAGCTCGGCAAAATCGTACGATTGCAGTAGGGCGTAGCTAAATTCGGTGAAGGAGATACCTTGGTCAGGTCGTTGCAGGCGTTGTTTTACCGATTCTCGGTTGACCATAGTATTGATTGAGAAGTGCTTACCCACATCGCGGAAGAAGTCGATCACATTGATCGCTTTCATCCAGTCAGCGTTGTTTACCATGATCATCGGCTTGGCCAGTTGGTGATTCATCAACTGCTGAATTTGATTAGAAAGATCGTTAACCCAGCCTGAGACGATTTCCTCTGAGTTCAGACTGCGCTCAGTCGCTTTAAAGCTTGGGTCGCCAATCATGCCCGTTGCACCGCCAATCAAGGCAACAGCTTGGTGTCCGGCATCTTGAAAGCGCTTAAGCATAATCAAAGGCACGAGGTGGCCGATATGTAAGCTGCCAGCTGTAGGATCGAAGCCGCAGTAAACGGTTTGTGGCTGTGAGAGAAGTGTCTGAATTTCTTCCAAATCGCTGGCTTGTGCAATCAAGCCGCGATCTTGTAAATCTTGCAGTAATGGTGTCGTCATTCTTTTTGTCTGTTTTAGTGGTTGTTACATTCAGACTAAAACGCGACACCTTTTCTCGATATATCCCTTAAGGGACAGTTTTTTATCTTGAATGGAGAATGAGGTGATTGAGGAAAAGCTGGAATAACTCACTCAATGAAGACACATTTAATTGCGAGTAAATTCGCTTTCGATGATTTTTGACCGTGCCTTGAACTAAGTGTAACCGCGCGGCAATTTCTTTGGTGTCAAACCCTTGAGCGAGAAGCGAAGCCACCTCTTGTTCGCGACGGGTGAGTGATTCTACGCCAAACGTTGCTAAAGCTTGCTCAATGGCTAATCGCATACTGCCAGAATAAGCACTCTGTGCAAAAACAGGCTCAGAAAAGGTAAATTCCGTTTGTTTCCAATGCTGCTGACAAAGCGACTGAATTATCGGGAAATAGGGCTTTAGCTTATTGATTTGTTGCTGAGAAAAGTATTTTCCATCATTCATATACCCGAAGTACAGCATGACCCAACGGCCAGATTCAACTTCGACTAGCATGCTAAGTTCGTCTTTCCACCCTGTTTGATGATAGAACTGCTCGCAGTATGAGGTGAAGTCAACGCCTTTACGCGCCACGTCTTTGAGCGTAAATACGCCTTGTTGCTTTGTCTCGTTTAGTTTGAGAAAAAAAGGGTCATTTTGAAATGAGTCAGTAAGGTAGCGTTGAAAAAGTAACTCTCGCTCGTTCTCAATTGAGTCGTAGAGATAAATAGGATGTTTACCTTCTCGGTAACCTAAAATAACTGCGCAATCAAAATGAAAAAGAGTGCGAATGACACGCATAAGTTTAGGAGTAAAGTTAGGCGTGTTAAGAGCAGAAATTGCTTCTGCTAGCAGATTATTAAAGTTATTGTCAGGCATGGGATACCGAATTGCAGGTGGTTTTGCGCAAGCATAACCAAAAGCAATCCAACGAGAAAGGGAAGTCGCCATCTTCTGGTGACTTCCATAGAGAAAGTTGCGTAAGTGCTCAGTTTTGAGGAATCATATCCCCGTTAACTTATTGATAAGGGGGCATAACAACGGTTTTATTTAAGCGATTAGTTGCTATGCATTACTGCGAGTTAGTGAGCTCTTCGTTAACCCAATATTTAGAACCAGACACGTTAGCATCGATGAGCAAACCTTTAGCGTTCAACTGATAGACGGCGACGCCGCTGTTAAATTGTTTTGAAAGTTGCTCTGAATCTTCGCCCGCAACAGCAGAGGCTTCACTTGTGGCCTCCCATCCTTCGTTGACGAACGTATCAAAGTCTTCTTTGCTCTCAAACAGAACCACTTGTTGGTAAAATTTGCCGCCAGCCCCAAGTGCAACGCCCAAACCAAACATATTCATATAAGTGCGTTCTTCTGTTTCCTTATTCACTGCGACTCCTGACCCTGAGTTGGTGTGGAACAGCAAAGATAATTTACGAGAATCAAAGACCGCGTAGCCGTACGCGTTGTCGTAAATAGCTTTTGCCTCCGGCTTTTCATTAAATAACTTGAGCAAAGCGCTATCTGCCATTAAGTCCACGGCTTGGCGAGCTTCTTCTGGCGTATCGCCTTCCATCAGCTCATCAATTTTTTTGTCGGCAGCATCTATCCATTCTTTGCTTTTCTCGATGCTGGCTTCTGTCCATTCGCCTGCGGTATTGATCGCTTCCTCGGACCAGTTCGTGAAATCTTGCCACGCTTGTTTTGAAAACGCTTTGGTGTCGTCCCAAGCATCTTGTGCAGTATCAGAAACTGCGTCGCCAAGCTCAGACATTTTATTGGAAATTTCATCCCAATCGGCATAAGCAGGGGATGCCAGGAGCATCAATGTAGTAAGGAGTGCGATAGGCTTTTTCATCAAATTCTCTCTGGAGTTATCGATATACCATTCATTTTAGGTCATCAGACTTTGATAATGAAATTGACTAAATGACGAACTTGAGAGAGGAATCACGAACTGATTGTGAAATGACGTGTGAATAACAAAGCCCTCACAAGGGGAGTGTGAGGGCTAGAGTTTATCGTGTGTTACTTGCTGCTAACTTTACCGAGTTTTAACCAAGTATCGATAACCGTATCTGGGTTTAGTGATACAGAGCTAATACCTTGATCCATTAGCCATTCCGCTAAGTCGTCGTGGTCTGATGGGCCTTGACCACAAATACCAACGTATTTGCCTGCTTTTGTTGCCGCATCAATCGCCATCTGAAGCATCACCTTAACCGCTGGGTTGCGCTCATCAAATAGATGTGCGACATCGCCAGAGTCACGGTCAAGACCAAGCGTTAGCTGAGTCATGTCGTTTGAGCCAATCGAGAAGCCATCAAAGTACTTCAAGAACTCATCGGCAAGGACCGCGTTGGATGGCAGTTCGCACATCATGATGACTTTAAGACCCTGATCGCCACGGCGCAGATCAAACTTCGCTAGCAAATCAATCACTGATGCTGCTTCGCTTGGTGTACGCACAAATGGGATCATGATTTCAACGTTTTTCAGACCCATTTCGTTACGAACGCGTTTGATTGCTTGAGTTTCTAGCTCGAAGCAGTCTTCAAACACTGGAGAAATGTAACGAGACGCGCCACGGAAGCCAAGCATTGGGTTTTCTTCATGCGGTTCGTATGCTTTACCGCCAACCAAGTTGCTGTATTCGTTAGACTTAAAGTCAGACATACGAACAATAACGCGTTTCGGCCAAAATGCCGCAGCAATGGTTGCGATACCTTCTGTCAGTTTGCTTACGTAGAAATCGATAGGATCTTTGTAACCACGAATACGCTGAGTGATTTCTGCTTTTAGCTCATCGCTTTGTGCATCAAAGTTAAGTAATGCTTTCGGGTGGATACCAATCATCTTATTGATGATGAATTCAAGACGAGCAAGACCAACACCTTCATTTGGAATTTGTGCGAAGTCAAACGCACGATCAGGGTTACCCACGTTCATCATCACTTTTGTTGGTAGCAGTGGCAGTTCATCAACAGAAGAGCGTTTTACATCAAATTCAAGTTCACCTTGGTAAACGTAGCCCGTTTCACCTTCAGAACAAGATACGGTCACGGTTGCACCATCGGTTAACTTGCTTGTCGCATCGCCACAGCCAACGATTGCAGGAATACCAAGCTCACGAGCGATGATGGCTGCGTGACACGTACGGCCACCACGGTTGGTTACGATTGCAGATGCTTTTTTCATCACTGGTTCCCAATCTGGGTCAGTCATGTCTGTAACTAACACGTCACCTTCTTGGACTAAAGACATTTGGTCCAGAGAGTCAACCAAGCGAACCACGCCTTTACCGATGCGCTGACCGATTGCACGACCTTCAACTAAAACATCCGCTTTGTTTTGTAGCTCGTAGCGCTCAATCACGTTTTGTTCCGTTTGTGAACATACGGTTTCAGGACGCGCTTGAACAATGTACAGTTTGCCATCAATGCCATCTTTTGCCCATTCAATGTCCATTGGACGCTGATAGTGCTTTTCGATGATCATTGCTTGCTTTGCGAGCTCTTTGATCTCGTCGTCGTTCAATGAGAACGTGTTGCGCTCTTCATCAGGAGTATCAACGATATCAACTTGTTTGCCGATTTCTTGGTTATCTGAGTAGATCATTTTGATCAACTTAGAACCAAATGTTTTCTTAACGATTGGGTGTTCGCCTGCTTCAAGCATTGGCTTGTGAACGTAGAACTCGTCAGGGTTTACTGCACCTTGAACGACCATCTCGCCTAGACCCCATGAAGAGGTGATGAAGACAACTTGGTCGAAACCCGATTCAGTGTCTAGTGTAAACATAACACCCGACGAGGCTTTATCTGAACGCACCATACGTTGGATACCCGCAGATAGCGAGATGCCACGGTGGTCGAACCCTTGGTGAACGCGGTAAGAAATCGCACGGTCGTTAAATAGAGAAGCGTAAACGTGCTTAGTTGCTTCTAGTACTGCGTCGATGCCTTTCACGTTCAAAAACGTTTCTTGCTGACCAGCAAAAGAAGCATCAGGTAGGTCTTCTGCCGTAGCAGATGAACGAACTGCGACTGAAAGCTCAGGATTGCCTTCGATCAGTTCTTGGTAATTTTCACGAATTTCTTGTTCAAGGTCCGCAGGGAAAGGGGCCTCTAATACCCATTGACGAATGTTTGCACCTGTCTTACGCAGAGCTTCTACATCTTCAACGTCTAGTTCATCGAGTAATTGGTGAATACGCTCATCCAAACCTTCGTGGTCAAGGAATTGGTTAAACGCGTATGAGGTTGTCGCAAAACCATTTGGTACAGAAACGCCTGCGTTTGCTAGGTTAGAAACCATTTCGCCAAGTGAAGCATTCTTACCGCCGACTTTGTCGACATCATCCATGGATAGGCCATTGAACCAGAGGGTGTTCTTTTGCATGTCTTTCTCCAGAAACATTGCAGCTTAGTAGGGGGACTTAAATCGATCTAAACAATCGCATGTTGGCTGTTATTACACGTTGACCATACATTGCTTCATTTAGATTGATATCAAAGGCAAACGATTACGTTCTGGCTGAAAAAAATTCAAAAGAATTTTTAAAGCTGTGGTGAACCTAACTGAAAGCCAAACTGATTTATTAATATTATGTGTACCATCCTACTCAAAAGATTTTGAAAAATTAAACAGAAATGCAAATAAATAACCAAAGTCGTGATGTATTCTATGTTTCTGACGGTACGGCGATAACATGTGAGACATTAGGGCATGTTGTTCTCGGTCAATTTCCGTTCATTCCTAACGAAAAAACCTTTCCGTTTGTAGAAAGCCAGGACAAAGCTACTGACGTAGTCAAAGAAATTGAAACTTCCTACCAGCGCAATGGCGTCAAACCTCTGGTCTTTTTCTCAATTGTCGTTCCAGAAGTACGTGAAATGCTGCTTGAAGCGCCAGCATACAGTTACGATGTGTTGGAGAGTATTGTGCAGAAAGTGCAAGACGACATTCAGATGGCACCAAAGCCTAAGTTGCAGCGTTCTCGCAGCGTGGGGAAAGATTCCGACACCTATTTTGACCGTATTGCGGCTATTGAATACACATTGGCGCATGATGATGGCATTACGCTAAAAGGGTTGGAGCAAGCTGATATTATCTTACTTGGCGTGTCGCGCAGTGGAAAAACGCCGACTAGCTTGTACATGGCGATGCAATTTGGTTTACGTGTTGTGAACTATCCGTTCATTGCGGAAGATGTGAAGATGATGCGTTTGTTGCCTGAATTTGAGATCCATCGTCATAAGTTGTTTGGGCTGACGATCGATCCCGAGCGCTTGACTGAAATCCGTGAGAATCGTTTGTCTGGAAGTGATTACGCTAGCACAGAGCAGTGCAAGCTGGAGCTAGACACTGTTGAGGCGTTGTTTAGAAGAGAGGCGATCCCATATATCAATACGTCCTCTCTGTCTGTTGAGGAAATTACTACGCGTATTCTGGAAAAAGCAGGAATGAAGCGTCGCTTGTTTGGCTAACAAGAGACGCTCATGTCGCTATGTGTAAGAGGAGGTAAGGTGTGTACCTCCTCTATCGAATGAACCTTAGACAGAATTAATAGTATTGGAACATCTTTTGGATGTCTTGATAGTTTTTGGTCTGAGTCAGTGACAGCATCAGTAAGATACGTGCTTTTTGTGGGTTCAATGTACCAGCGGCAACAAAGCCGTATTTTTCGTCATCAATTTCAGCATCCAAAGTGGTTGAGCCGCTAGGCGTTCGGGAGCTTCTTACAACAACAACGCCATCTTTACTCGCTTTCTCTAGCTCATCAAACACAGTGTGGTACAAGTTACCATTACCGACACCAGCACTTACGATGCCGTCAAACTTCGCATCCACAAAGGCTTTCACTGGCAAATTGGAGGCATTTGCATAGTTATAAACAATACCGACCTTAGGCAACTTAGTAAGCTTTGATACATCGAATGGGGTTTCTGTCGTATGTTTACGCTCTGGGCTTCGTTGATATTTGGCATCGCTATTATGAATGTAGCCGATAGCACCAAAGTTGGGTGACTGGAAAGTGCTGACGGAGGTTGTATTGGTTTTTGTCACATCTCGCGCATCGAAAATCGTGTCATTCATTGCGACTAGCACGCCACGTCCTTCTGAATCTTCATCGGTGGCTGTTACGACTGCATTGTATAAGTTGACTGGTCCATCAGCACTCATTGCGGTGGAAGGACGCATTGCACCAACGATCACGACAGGCTTTTTGCTCTTGACGGTCAGAGCAAGGAAGTAAGCGGTTTCCTCTAACGTATCCGTACCATGAGTAATGACGATGCCGTCAACATCATCTTGAGCGAGTAGCTCATTAACTCTTTTCGATAATTTTAGCCACACTTCATCATTCATATCTTGTGAACCGATACTGACCACTTGCTCTCCAGAAATATCGGCAATGTTGGTCATACTCGGCACCGCAGAAATCAATGATTCAACGCCGACTTTACCTGCTGTGTAGTTTGACTCGGTTGCAGATTGACCTGCGCCTGCTATGGTGCCGCCAGTGGCAAGAATTTTAATGTTCGGAAGATCGGATTGCGCGAAAGACAAAGAACTAAGGCACAAACCAAGGGTTATCGTACTGAGGCGGAAAAGATTTTTCGTCATGGGAATCACCTGCTGTTAGGTTGGATGTTGGGGAACTCATCTATCCTAAAAACAGTGGGTTAGATTTTTTGAGTACTAGTTCAACAAATTGCAGATGAAGATCGTGATCAACTAATCACTTAAAGAATATTAAATCAACCAGTTAACCTAATTGGCGTGCTTCTTTAACAAGTGAGATGTGCTAGTAACGTGCACAACGTGTTAAGTCCTATAATTTATTGATTTATAAATAAAGGAGGTAGGAGTCTCGTGATGAGGTTATTAAACATGAATTTAGCCGTGCAATTTTCCAAAGTTTACAGTGTAAAAAAAAAGCGGCTTTACCCCGGAACAGATAAAAGCCGCTTGCCAATGATGTGTTAATTCACATCTTATCGCATAATCATTTGTTCACGACCAGGACCCACAGACACCATTTTTACTGGTACGCCCATGAGTTCCTCAATGCGTAGAACGTATTTCTGTGCTGCTACTGGAAGCTCTTCAAACTTACGACAACCAGTGATGTCCTCGCTCCAGCTTTCCATCTTCTCGTAGATTGGCGCAAGAGAGGCAGTTTGAGGCCAGATTGGGTTTTCGCTGTGGTCGCCTTCGTAGCCAACACAGATTTTCAGATCGTTAAGGCCAGTCAAACAGTCTACTTTCGTTAGTGCAATTTCAGTTGCGGCTTGCAGTTCAACGCCATTTTTCGTAGCGACTGCGTCGAAGTAGCCCATGTCGCGTGGACGACCCGTAGTTGCACCGAACTCGCCAGCAAGTTCGCGGAAAGCGTCTTGCTCTTCCATTGCAGTGATCAACGTACCAGTACCCACTGATGAGCTGAAGGCTTTTGCAACCGCAATAACGCGTTCAGGACGAAGTGCCGGAAGGCCACTACCGATACCCGCGTACATTGATACAACGTTAGAAGATGTTGTCCAAGGGTACTCACCGTAAACAAGGTCACGACCCGCGCCAAGCTGCGCTTCGAACAATAGAGTTTTGTCTTTCGCTTGTAGTTCTTTTAGAGGAAGCGTTACGTTGCAAATTGAATCGCGCCAAGGTGCAGAGACTTCTAGCAGCCAGTTCGCCAGTTCTTCAGCGGTTTGTTCAAACTCGAACGTCGGGTAAAGTGCACGCAGTTGCGGCAGTTTCCAATCCATCATGAATTGAAGGCGTTCAACCAATACTTCTGGTTGCTTCAACCAACCAACTAGGATGCCTTTCTTCATTACGCGATCACCGTACGCAGGTGCAATACCTTGGCGAGTTGAACCGTATGCTTTGTCGCCTAAACGTTGTTCTTCTAGCGTATCTTCTAGTGCGTGTAGAGGTAGACACAGTGTTGCGCGATCAGAGATGCACATATTCACTTTTACGCCCGCTTCTTCAACTTCCGCAATCTCCTGAGACAGCAACGCAGGGCTGATAACCATACCCGGACCTAACACTGCCAAACAGTCTGGGTTGAATACGCCACTTGGTAGCTGGTGCAGCTTAAACGTACCTAGATCGTTAACCACGGTGTGACCCGCGTTGTTACCACCTTGGAAACGAATGCTCGCAGAAGCTTGCTCTGCCAAAAAGTCAACGATGCGGCCTTTGCCTTCATCACCCCAGTTTGCACCCACAACAACGATAGACGACATAATTTAATCTCCAAAAACAGATGCAAAAATCTTAAGACGTTCGCCATAATAAGAGAAATTAATTATACTCATTAACTTGATAAGAATCTCATATCGGAATTGGCAATGTTAGATTTGAACTGGCTGCGAACCTTCGTAACTCTTGCAGAGGTAAAACACTTTGGTAAAACAGCGACGGAACTGCACATGACGCAGCCGAACGTAAGTTTGCATATCAAGCAGTTGGAGCAAGCCACGCGCACGAAATTGATTGAGCGAAATCCCGTGCAGTTGACGCAAGCGGGGAAGCGTTTGTTAGCTACTGCGCAGCGGATGCTCAATGAGCTGCAAATTTGTCAGTCAGATCTCAATGCCATCAACGATCTTACGCAGGGGACGCTTTCTATTGCGGCGAGCGATATTGTTTCACGTTTACTGCTTATCAAACCATTTCAGCAATTCAAAAGTGAATATCCGGGGATCGACTTGGCATTGTTCAACACCACATCTTCTCAAGCGGTGGATTTGGTGAAAAGTGCGCGTGCCGATATCGGCTTTGTTATCGCACAAAAAGAGAGTCAACCGCTGCATTTTACGCCTCTCACGCAAATTCACTGGTGTGCGTTTGGCGATAACATTTTTGAGTGGCAAGACAATCGAAAAGAGAGCCAGACGCTGATTCTACTAGGGCACGATACTCGAACCCGAGAGCTGATTGATGCGTCTTTACCTGAGCTAAATCTGCCTAAGCATCGCGTGATGGAAGTGGGCAGTGTGGAAGCACAAATCGACTGGGCGGAAGCGGGATTTGGGACTGCTATTGTGCCGGATTTCTCGCTCGATCCGAGATTAAAGCTTTCTCGTGAAGTTACGCCTTTGCCAAGTTTTCCAAACACTGATTTCGGCTACATCGTGCGTCAAAATCAGGTGTTGTCCAAAGCGGCAAAACAGTTGTTGGCTTGGGTTGGCGAGAATGTGTCGGTGGTTGAGGGCTAAGGCGATGAAAGAAAAAGCCATGAAAGAAACGAAGATTACGATTTCGCTCCCATCCTTGATTCACCGTATTGGGGGTGACCATGCCAAGCGAGCGAAAACACTCGCAGCAGAAAAACAGTGCGATCTTAAGAGAATTAGACGATCTCGTCACTGGCAAATCTCAGGCGAGGCTTTGGATGTAAAAGCGTTTTTAGAGCATCTAAAAAACGAAGAAGCAGAGACGATGCGATTTGCGATCAACAAGATCGAACAAGCTCTACTTGCTCACCAAGACAAATTGGAACCTTTGGACGTGAAGTTGATACGTTTGGTGAGACAAAACCCAAACATCACCTTAGCGGAGCTGATGGCTGAAACGAACTGCACGTTAGTTCAAGCTCGCACGGCACGATTTGATGCTGAGTTGCTTTAAGATCGGTTTGTGGTTTACTCACTTTATTAACAGATGTTAGGGTACCGATCAAAATCACTCACTAAGACCATTTTATTATGGATATTTGGCAGCTTCTCCTTTTTATTCCTGCTTGCTTTGCTCTCAATATGGCTCCTGGCCCAAACAATTTATTGGCAATGAATAATGCGCGTTGTTACGGCTTTAGGGCCGCGTTTACGGCCAGTTTAGGCAGAATTGCTGCTTTTTCAGCGATGATTGCGTTGTCTGCATCAGGTCTGGCTGTGATTTTGTATACGTCAGAAATGCTATTTTTGGCAATAAAGTTGGTAGGGGCGCTGTATCTACTATGGATTGCGTTCAACCTTTGGCGCTCAGAGTCCAGCCCGATCTCTGACTTGGACAATTCGCGCAACTACGCAGGACTGGCGAAACAAGAATTTACGCTCGCTGCTGGCAACCCGAAAGCGATTCTTATTTTTACTGCATTCTTGCCGCAATTTGTTGATGCCAATGCCAACGTTCAAGAGCAGTTTTTTGCCCTTGGCTCGACGTTTTTGATATTAGAAATGGTCGCCATTTCAATCTATGCCATCTTTGGTTTGTACTTGAGACACTGGTTTTCAAATCCAAAAATGGCGAAACGTTTCAATCGCGGATGTTCGTTGTTTTTAGCTGCATCAGGTGCGAATTTGCTTCTAAGTAAGCAATAACAAAACATCATCTCTGTAGATTATTTTTCTATAAAAAAAGCCGCTGATGTTACATTAGCGGCTCTTTTCGTTGATGTATCGATTAATTTATTGTTACCACATCAAATCGTCAGGCACGACGAAATCTGCGTATGGATCGTCTTCTGCTGGAATGTCCGATTCAGGTTCTTTTTGTTCGATGATTACGGACTCATCACGTTGAGTAATTTTATTCGCTACTCCACGTGGAATGACAACATAGCTTTCACCAACAATTGCGATTGCCAAAATACCTTTGATCAACTGCTCGCGGATAAGTGAATCTACATAAAGTGATTTCACTAGCGTACCGTGAGTGAAGTTGTATTTGATGTCGCCATCTTTTAAGTCGATCTTGTTCATCTCAATCAATTGATTGATCTGCGCTTTGATCTCTTTATTTAATCGCTCAGCATTTTGTTGCTCGCTCAATTGTTTATCACGCTCTAACTGTTGGCGTTTATTCTCTTCAACCGCCGCTTTTACTTCGCGTGCTTGAACGCGTGATTTTTTAGAGCCTTTCTTCGCTTTCTTTAGTTTCTTTTCATTAACTAAGCCAGCTTTCAGCATTTGTTCTTGAAGGGTAAGTTTTGCCATGTTTTATCCAGTTAGTGCGCAATTTTGGGCATTTTACCCACTATTGCCACTTGTAGTAAATAATAGTGCTTTCTATGGGTCTAAAATGTTTGGTTGGCTTGTTATCTCTTTAATGGAAAGTGCAAAGCGGGCCTTCTCCAAAGCCCGCGAGCATTACTGAAATCTAGGTGGGTTATGGTTGCCACTGTTTAGATGTGACGAGGTTATCCATCACTTTGTTTACCGCTTGATGCGCTTTGTCGACAATGGTGTCTATATCGTTACGGTTCGCGATAAGCGGTGGAGCAAATCCGAGGATGTCACCATGTGGCATGGCGCGAGCGATTAAGCCTTGCTCTAAACAGGCCGCCGCGATTTGCGGGCCTACTTTCAAGTTTGGATCAAAGTGTGCACGGCGGAGCTTGTCTGAAGAAAACTCCAACGCATGCAACAAGCCAACGCCACGAGTATCACCGACCAATGGATGATCGTTAAACGTCTCCGCCATGCGTTGCTGCAAGTAAGCGCCGACTTCGGCTGCGTTTTGCACCAGGCCTTCACGTTCAATGATATCGAGGTTGCAGTTCGCGGCTGCCGCTCCCATTGGGTGACCAGAGTAGGTATAACCGTGTCCGATAGCACCCCATTGGTCGGTGCCGTTTTCTAGCACACTCCAAACTCGTTCACCGGCGATCACGCCAGACAGCGGTTGATACGCTGAGGTTAACCCTTTCGCTACCGTGATGAGATCTGGTTTCATGTCGTAGTGGAGTGAGCCAAAATCGGAGCCGAGGCGACCAAAGCCACACACCACTTCATCCGCAATCAAGAGTACATCGTATTTGTCGAGTACTTTGCGAATCGCCTGCCAGTACCCTGCTGGTGGTGGCACAATACCGCCAGTACCGAGCACTGGTTCCGCAATCATTGCTGCTACCGTTTCTGGGCCTTCTTCCAAGATCATCGCTTCGAGTTGATCTGCGCAATATTGAGAGAATTCAAGCTCAGACATACTCTCGTCTTCACGGCGATAATAATATGGCGCGATGGTGTGTTTGATACGCTCAAGTGGTAAATCAAAATGGGCGTGGAACAACGGTAAACCTGTCATTGAACCGGACGCGATACTTGAACCATGGTAGCCGCGGTCACGCGAAATGATTTTTTTCTTCTCTGGTAGACCACGAGCATTGTTGTAATACCACACCAACTTAAGTTGAGTTTCGTTCGCGTCGCTGCCTGACATGCCGTAGTAAACTTTGCTCATGCCTTCAGGCGCCATTTTGATGATGCGATCTGACAGTGTCACGAGCGCTTCGTTCGTATGACCGACGTAAGTGTGGTAGTACGCCAGTTCTTTGGCTTGCTCATAAATCGCATCGGCCATTTCGGTCCTGCCATAGCCAATGTTTACACAATACAACCCGGCAAAGCCGTCTATCAGCTCGATGCCTTCTGAATCGGTGATGCGTATTCCGCTTCCGCTCGAGATAATTCTTCCCGGAAGCTCCCCGGCCGCATACTGCTTCAGGTGGGTTGAGGCATGAAATACTCTCTGACGATCGATCTCTAAAAGTTGTTGGGTTTTGTTACTCATGATCCTTCTCCTCGAATAATTGGATATCCATATTTCGTGCCTCAACTGCCACTGACGGTTGGTAAAGCGCCTAAGCAGCAGTATTTGATTTCGCTGTATTCTTCAAATCCGTGACGGCTTCCTTCTCGTCCAAGACCAGACTGTTTCACGCCGCCGAATGGGATAGGGTGCCCTGTCATTTTGACGGAGTTCACGCTCACCATGCCAAACTCCAAACCGCGCATGCAGTGCCAAATTTGGTGAATATCGTGACCATAAACATAGGCAGCTAAGCCGTACTCAGTGTCGTTGCTCATTTCAATCACGGTATCTAAGTCTTGGTAAGGCAATACGCCTGCCACAGGACAAAAATTCTCTTCGCGATACACCGCCATTTCAGAGGTTACATCGGCTAGCAATGTCGGCGCGAAGAAGTTTTCGCCTGGTACGGGCTGGTGGTATCCCGCTACCAATCGCGCGCCTTTGTCGAGCGCGTCACGCACCAAATCATGCGCTTTATCCACCGCAGTGCGATTAATAAGCGGTCCCATGGTGGTTTTTTCGTCTAAGCCATTGCCCAAAACGATGTGGCTCATTTCTTTGGCAAACGCTTCCAAAAACGCTTCGTACTTATCGTCAGGGACGAAAATACGGTTTGCGGCCAAGCAGTCTTGTCCTGCGGTTTGAAACTTCGCATCCACGGCGGCTTTGGCTGCTTGCTCGACATCCATATCTGGCAGCACGATGAAAGGGGCGTTACCACCGAGCTCCATACTGCACTTCTTCACGGTTTGTGCCGCGTCGCGTAGCAATAGTTTGCCTACTCGAGTTGAGCCTGTGAACGAGAGCGCTTTGACTTTATCGGAGTGACACAAGGCTTGTGACACCATCACCGCATCGCCAGTGATCACGTTAAAGACACCAGGTGGAAAGCCAGCTCGGTCTGCTAACTCTGCCAACGCTAATGCAGAAAAAGGCGTTTCACTGGCGGGCTTAATGAGCACCGGACAGCCTATTGCTAGTGCGGCAGCGGCTTTGCGTGTGATCATGGCATTAGGAAAGTTCCATGGCGTAATCAGTGCTGCGACACCAATTGGCTCGCGCACCGTTGATAGCTGCGCATTCGGAATATGACTTGGGATGGTTTCGCCATAACAGCGGCGTGCTTCTTCGGCAAACCAACGAACAAAGGATGCGCCGTAGTCAATCTCACCTACAGCATCACCTAGTGTTTTTCCTTGCTCCATCACCATCAAATGAGCAAGGTCTTGCTTTGATTCTAGAATCAGGTCGTGCCAACGCATGAGAATTTCAGCGCGCTCTTCTGCTTGCATTTTTCGCCATTGACAAAAGGCTTGGTCGGCTTCATCAATCGCTTGATAGAGTTGTTGCTGAGATAGCTTAGTGATGTAACCGATGACCGTGCCATCTGCTGGATTATCCACCGGATGAAATTGATCACCACTTACCCATTTGCCATTCACGTACGCTAAACCTCTCACCAAACGTACGTCTTTCATTATCGCCATCATGTCGTGTGAGGCTTTTAATTCTTCAGTGTGTAAGCTGTGCAGTGCTGCCATGAGTCCTTCTCCCAGCATCGTTGTCCATAATGAAACTGTAATGGAGAAGTGACCGAAATAATTTCTGATACCGAGGTTTAAAACGTCAGAACTTTCTTTTTAGTGCAGTTAAATATGGTGTTTTTTCTGTTCACGCCTGATACGCATTTTCCCTTTTATAACAAAGCGTTTTGGTTTACTTCGAATGTGCCCGCATCACGTTTGATTGTTTTTGTCACAATGTAAGTAAAGTAGCGCTCAATGCCCACATCCGAGTCTAACCAGTTGTCGATAAGCCGCTGATATTGGTCGATATCTTCTGACTGAATTTTAAGGATGTAATCGATACCACCGCCCGTGGCATAGCAATCAGTGACTTCTGGTGAATGTTGAACCAGTTGCTCGAAGCGTTTGAACGCTTGGGCGTTGTGTTCTTTGAGCGTAACTTCAACCATAACCGACGTTCGTTTGAACAAAATATCGGTATTTACTTTTGCTCCGTAACCTTCAATGATGCCTGCTTCTTCCAGTTTTTTGACGCGCTCCCAGCAAGGGCTCACGGATAGGTTGATGGCCTCGGCAAGGTGAGATTTGGTGATACGACCATTATCATGAAGTATTTGTAGAATTTTTACGTCGTAGCGATCGAGGCGCATTATGAGTCTCCCTGTTGAATACTAATCATTTCATAAAGGCTGATGACTGGTCGCTGTTATAAGGTGCTTTCCAGTTTGCTTCTAGTATGCCATTTGTTTTGATTTCTTTAGTTGGCTTTTCAATCAGCCTATCTCGCCGCAGTCTTCGGCTATAACTGCGATAGTGTCACCGATATTCACCATAGCAGGAAAACGACGTGCCGCGAAAATACCATTGCGCTGTGACTTGTACTCAACGGGGGCGGTACCTGTGCGCTCGGTCGAGAAGATTCTCACTAATACATCTCCCTTTTTGACGGTATCGCCAAGATCAAATAAGTATTCTGTGATGCCGTGGTGCTGGCTTTGCACATAACAACTTGCATCAGGCATATCTAATAACTTAGTTGGTTGGGTTGGTTGTTCGTAGTCACCGGGCAAGTTGCCTGAGAAGCGCAAGAAGTTGCGAATGCCACGGTCGGAACAAGCGATGGTTTCTGGAGTGCTGGTTCCGCCTCCTCTTAGTTCGGTGGTAACAAAGATTTTTCCCTGAGACTCCACGGCAGTGTCATACAGGCTGGTGGCGTCCATTTCGAGCAAGATCATGGTGTAAGGTGCGCCAAACAGTTTTGCACCTAATATGCAGGCTTCTTCTTGATCGAGATTGTCGAGACGATGGGCAGCGGCGAACGGCACGATATCTAACGTTTTACCACCTGAGTGAATGTCTAACGCAAAATCGCACTTAGGAACTAGGTAACGAGTAAAATAATCCGCAATTTTCTCGGTCACTGTGCCTATGGGGTTGCCGGGAAAGCTGCGATTTAAATTCCCTTTATCGATAAACGACGTACGTGAGGCATTTTGTACCGCAGGTAAGTTCATCATGGGTACAATAATGACACGACCTTGGATTTGATCTGCCTGAAGCGAGTTCGTCAATTTTAGCAGGCTGGTGATGCCTTCGTATTCGTCTCCGTGATTACCGCCAGTAAGCAGTGCGGTTGGTCCGTGACCATTTTTGATCACGGTGATAGGTATCATAATACTGCCCCAAGCGGAGTCGTCATGTGAATAGGGCAGCGTTAAAAAGCCGTGCTGTACACCTTCTCGGTCAAAGTCTATGGTGGCTGTGATCGAGCTTTTTTGCATATCAAGTCCTTTTAGTTCTCAGATCTAGCTCAACAGAGCTTGAGGTTTGAAAAATTAGTGTTTAACAAATAAGTGGCGTGGAAAGTCACACAGCGTTTTTGCTCCATCATGGGTAATGACGATACTTTCCGTTGTTTCTAACCCCCAATCTTTGAACCACAGTCCCGGCATAAAATGGAATGTCATGCCTTCTCTCAAGATGGTTTTATCGGTGTCTCGCAAACTCATGGTTCGTTCCCCCCAATCTGGCGGGTAGCTCAAACCTATTGGATAGCCACAACGGGCGCCTTCGCGTGAGAATCCCGCTTTATCGAGAACCTGGTTTAGTGCATTGGCGATGTCGGCGCAGGTATTTCCGGGCTTTGCCACTTTTAGGCCTGCTTCAAGTCCTAAAGTTAGGGCTTCGTCGGCTCGTTTGAACTTGTCGTCAGGCTCGCCAAGAAAAATAGTGCGTGAGAGTGGGCAATGGTAACGGCGGTGCGCCCCTGCGATTTCAAAAAACGTCCCTTCGCCTTTCTTGAAGGGTCTGTCATCCCAAGTCAGGTGAGGTGCGGAAGCATCAGAACCTGATGGCAAAAGCGGCACAATCGCGGTGTAATCGCCAAAGTGGTCTTCATGCCCGAGCACGGCTTGGCGGTTAATCTCGGCAACAAGGTGGTGTTTCGGTAATCCTGGTTCAATCATGTCGAACGCGACGCGGTGCATATTTTCAACAATGCGAGCGGCACGGTACATGTACGCCAGTTCTTGATCGGATTTAACGGCGCGGCACCAGTTGACTAGTCCAGTTGCATCGAGAAGTTGAGCATTCGGTAGGTGCGTAGTGAGTGATTCGTAAGCGGTGGCGCTAAAGTAATAGTTATCTTTTTCTACACCGATACGACCACGATCCCAAAGGCGCGGAGCCAGTACGGCTTCGACCAGGAAATCCATCGGGTGTAGCGGCGGATTCATTACATAATGGTCTGGATAGTAGGTGATGTTTTCTGCCGACATATACGCAGTCCTGTATGCTCCGTTGGCATCTTGGCAGCGTCCAAACCAAACTGGCTCATCAGATGGACCAACAACGACACATTGTGGCACGTAAAAAGACCACCCATCATAGCCTGTCAGCCACGCCATGTTAGAAGGGTCATGAATGATAAGGACATCCAATTCTCTTTCTTCCATCGATTGCCGAACTTTCGTTAACCGATCCTGGAACTCATCCAGTGTAAAATGCAAAGCAACGCCTCTCATATTTTCTCCTTGTTAGAAATCCGACGCCTTATGGGCCTTCGGAGACGCTGAGGTATTTCTACCTTCTACCAGCTAGCCAGATCTGCGTTAAAAATGATTGCAATTTACCTCTGGGGTTGTATTTGGATTAAACGATGCTGTTTAACATGTTTGTTTAACCCATACATTTCATGTCAATCATTACAATTGTGGTTTATTTTTGTGCATTTCACCTCGTTTTGTGAGTTAAAGTTCGCCATTTGTTAAATGGAAGTTACAATGAGCATTAAAAATGAATCAATTAAAATATTGTGTCATGACAATTTCTTTGAACCCGATCATTCGGCCAGGCACCGCTAAATACATCTCCATTGGTAACTATCTTGTCGAATGTGTCCGCAGTGGTTATCTAAAACCGGGGACTCGATTACCCACACATCGTGAGTTTGCAGAACAAATTGGCGTCAGCGTACAAACGGTGAGCCATGCATATGGTTATGCAGAGAAAAAAGGGGCGATCGAGTCTTGGGTTGGGAATGGTACTTTTGTCAAATCAGGTTTTGTGGATGAAAGTACGGACACGGAGTTCATGCTGACACAAGAGATGAAAGAAACGCCGGATGAAATTGATATGTCGATTGCACATCCAGTGGTGACCGATCGCCACATTACGCTTTTTAATCAGGCGTTAATGGAGATTGCTGGGCAAACAAACAATCGTGGTTTGATCAGTAAAGCAAAGCCGGTAACAGGTCAGCCTCATCATATTGAGTCAGGAGCACGATTTCTAAGTAGCCAAGGGCTGGATGTGGGTGCCGATCAAATATTACTCACAAATGGGGCATGCCATGGTTTAACGTTGGCTTTAAGCACAGTTGTTGAACACGGTGATTTAGTTGCTTGTGGTCACTTGGTTGATCATGGCTTGATCTCTCGCTCGAGAATGCTTGGATTTAAGTTGCAACCACTTGAAATGGATGAGTTTGGTATAACGCCGGATGCATTTGAATGGGCATGTAAACACAAACCAATCAAGGTATTGTGTTGCACACCTAGCATGGCTAACCCGACTAGTGCGCATATGGATCTTGCACGCCGAGAGGCGATAGCGAATATTGCGCAGCAATACGACATCTATGTAATTGAAGATGACGTGTATGGAGCACTAGAACCTAACCGTGTCCCACCCCTTGCCACATTGTTACCCGAACAAGCTTTCTATGTAACCAGTTTAACCAAAGTTGTAGCGCCAGGCATGCGCACTGGCTATCTGACGGTCCCACGTCATTTTTTGCAGCACGCGATTGGTCGTTTAGCCGCAACGAGTTGGTCTGCGACTCCATTACCATTTGAAGTTGCTCATTTGTGGATCGAGAACGGTACGTTAAATCGACTTATTCGCTTTCAAGTCAATGAGTTTGCTAAGCGACAACGAATAGCAAAAGCCGCTTTAGAAGGGCATGTTTATAGCTCGCACCCGAATGGACAGCACATTTGGTTGAGACTACCCGAGCAGTGGAATAGCGATGACCTGGTTGCTTCGGCAAAGCGTTCAGGGGTGCAGATCACGGGATATAAACCGTTTGTTCTCGATACAAATCAGCCAATGCCTTACGTGCGAATCAGCTTGGGAGCAGAAACAAACCGAGGCTACATCAAACACGGGTTATCTGTGATTGCTGAAATTCTCGATACCAACCCTCCCACCTCACACTTTTTGGTTTGAACGATAGGTTATTTATGCTTTTAACTGATGGGCTTAAACGTTTGTAACTGAGTTTTTTCTTGTCGCCATTGCCTTGGCGATTTTCCCGTCCAGCGACGAAAGTGGCGGCTGAAGACCGCAGTTTCTGCATAGCCCAGTTGCAACGCGATATCGGTAATACTCTGAATATTCTCACTTAAACGCTGCTCGGCGAAATCCTGACGCACTTGCTGCAATAGCTGTCGATAACTCGTGCCCTGCTGCTTTAGCTTGCTTTGCAGCATTCTCGGGTGTAAATCCAATGCTCTGGCGACACGCTCCACGCTGCATTCTCCAGTCGATAGCAAACGACCAATCATGTTTGCCGCTTGGTCACTGAGATTGTTTGGGTAACGGGTTTGCAGCTCTTTGAGGTGCTGTTGAAAGTGGCGCTCTAGTGCGTCTTCATCTTGGTGGTTCTTAGCGTTAAGTAGACTCGCTTTAAGTAGGATACCGTCAAACTTATCACCAAAACGCAGTTTGTTCTGCTGGGCAAATTCGCTCTGTTCTGCCTCGAAGCTTGCGTGTTGGGTCAGGTGTAAAGAGAAATGGCTCGCTTCAATATCAAGCAGACTGGCAATAAACATCGCCAGATGCGACACACTCAACTGCATCAACTGCGCGATACCGCGTTCGCTGTGCACATCAATACTGAGCGACAACCGTACCCAATCATCTTGTGGAGTCGTGTTGAGAGTTACACCTGATGAATGCAGATAGAGGAAATCATTCACCCGCACCAAGGCGTCACCGACCGTTTCCGCGCGAGAAACCAGCATCGGCAAATCACCCAAACTTTGCAGGTTTTGGCGCTCGGCGAGTAACGCGCCAAACAACGGTTGCTTACAACGAGCAGCTGCTTCCTCCAGCAATTCAGCCAACCTTGAATAAGCGAGATAAGTATCGGGATCGCGAAATTGCGCCGTAGACAGCCCGACAGCAGCCATAATCTCAACCGGATTCTGCCCTAGTTCGGAAACCAAGCTATCAAATTTATCGGCGGCGCCACTTCTTACGATATGCATGTCTCGATTTTTAAATGTTAACAAGTTGTAAATCGCAATATATCAAATTTACTTCGCAAAAGGTCAAGTGAGTGTCAGTGAGTTGATTTAAGTTACATTTTGATAACAACAACGCATGGATGAGAAGCAGTATGGAACTTATCAATAAAACGGCCATTGTGACTGGGGCGGCTGGTGGAATTGGCCAAGCCATCATTGCAAAGCTGAGAGAGCAAGGAGCCAAAGTGCTTGCTGTCGATATTTCGGAACAATCACTGCAAATGTACACAAGTTTTGACCCAAAGCAGTTGGGAACCTTTGTCGCGGACGTCACCGATTACCAACAAGTTGAAGCTATGGTGAAGTGCGCGGTCGAACAGTTTGGCTCGCTTGACATCATGGTCAACAACGCAGGCATTGGCGCGCCGAAACCTCTGCTTGACCACGACCCAATTGCCGATTTTGAGCCGATCTCAAAGGTCAACCAAAATGGTGTCTACTACGGCATTCTTGCCTCTGGAAGACAATTCCAAGCGCAAGGCACGCCGGGCGTGATCCTCAATACTTCTTCTGTTTACGCACGAATGGCGTCTGAGATGACCTTTACCTACAACGTCAGTAAAGCCGCAGTCGATATGATGACCAAATGCGCCGCATTAGAACTCGCACCATTGGGTATTCGTGTTTGCGCTGTCGCTCCGGGACGCGTTGATACTCCGATGTTAAGGCAATACGAAGAGGTTGGCCTGTGGGACCACATCCGCAAAGAACAGATGCGTCAAAACTTCACACAACCAGAAGAGATTGCTGATGTGGTGGCGTTTCTGGTCAGCGAGAAAGCCAACTGTATCAACGGTTGTACCATCAGCGCATCTGACGGTTTCGAGAATTTTAAGTACCCACTTATGGGATAGGCGAGTACGCCACATTACAGCAATAGCGAGGATGTAAGTTATGTCATTACCAGAAGTTATTCAGCACCAAGATTTCTTATTAACTCTTAATACCAATGAAGAGTCGATCATCAAAGACGCGCTACCGGGTGTGGATGTTTACCCATTGTTTCTTGATCCAGAAAACGGTACTTGGGTGATTCGTGCCAAATTCAAGCCGGGCGTGACTTTACCTAAGCACTTCCATACTGGTGTGGTGCATTTCTATACACTGAGTGGCGCTTGGCACTACATTGAATACCCAGACCAAGTCCAAACCGCTGGTAGTTATTTGTATGAGCCAGGTGGTTCGATTCATACCTTTCACTGTCCAGAAGAGTCGGGTGGTGCTGATGGCTTTATGGTGATCCAAGGTGCGAACATTAACTTTGACGAAGAGGGTAACTTCATCAACATTATGGATGCAGGTTGGATTGAGCAAGTGGTGGTTGCCGCTGCCAAAGCGCAAGGCTTCACTGCGCGCTATATCAAACCGGGTGCGATTGCTGGCCTAAGCGATGAGCTAGCGGAGTAACCCCATGCAACAGATGAACAGTATTGTAATGCAGGATGGCCGAGTCCGCCTGCAGCAAGTCGAAATCCCTCAACCCGAAGCAGGACAAGTGTTGGTTCGCAGCCTTGCCTGTGGCATTTGTGGCTCCGACCTTCACATTACTCGACACGCGGATGAGGTATTTGATGTATTCCACCAGCTCGGGTTGATACCTGATGAATCCGGTGAGCACGCTCAAGTGATGTTAGGGCACGAGTTCTGTGCGGAAATTGTCGAATACGGTGCCGGTACGCAGCAAACGTTGTCCGTTGGTAGCCGAGTCACCTCTGTGCCGATGTTGCTCAGTCAAAATGGCGCAGGCGTTGGTGTTACTCCGGGTACTTATGGTGCTTACTCTGAGTACTTCCTGCTTGATGAAGCGTTATTGCTGCCTGTCCCAGACGAAATGCCGTCTGAGGCGGCGGCGTTAACCGAGCCGCTGGCGGTCGGTTTGCACGCGGTCAATCGCAGTGAAATCGAAACGGAAGAAACCGCGCTGGTTGTCGGTTGCGGCCCTATAGGGCTGGCGGTGATTGCTGCACTGAAACAACGTAGCGTGAGCAATATTCTTGCGGTCGATCTTCAGGAAGAGAAACTGCAACTTGCTAGTGAGTTTGGCGCAAATCGATTGATCAACCCGACCAAGGAAGACGAGATCGCCGTTGGTGAGCAGTACGCGATGAACTCACGTCTGGTCATTTATGAGTGTGTGGGCAAGCATACCTTGATTGACGATTTTCTGCGCCGTGCTCCTGCCCGAGCGCGAATCGTCATCTCGGGTATCCATACTACACCTGCAATCATCAACTACGCGTACGCGACGGTAAAAGAGCTCGATTTGAGATTCTCTTACTACTACCAACCGCACGAGTTTGAGCAATGCCTACAAGCGATTGCCGAACATAAGTTGCCTTGGCAGAAAATGCTCACCGCCAAAGTGGGAATCGATGGTGTCGAAGACGCATTTACAAAGTTAATGACGCCAAATGATCACATCAAAGTCGTTATCGAACCTTGGCGCAGCGGCGCGTTAGAAGTGATTTAACTCTTAGCCAGATTAAGCTAGCTAAAACCAATTTTAGTTTGGTGACAGCCCCAACCGTAGCAGCTAGGTTGGGGCTTTTTTTGTTAGGCCTGTTCTGCGTATTCCTGTTGCAGAGCAGGGTAATCGGTGTAGCCTCGTTCGTTTCCGCCAAACAACGTTGAGCCATCGAGTTCTGCCAACGGATGGTGATGTTGCAAGCGAGAGACTAAGTCTGGGTTTGCTACGAATGGCCGTCCGAATGCGACAAGATCCGCGTAGCCTTTCTCTAATACTTCGTTTGCTCGTTGAGGATCGTAGCGACCGGCAACAATAATAGCGTTGCGAAAGCGCTTTCTAAGTTCGATTCGAAACGTCTCAGGAATCGTTGGTGCATCGGCCCAATCGGCCTCGGACAAGTGCAAGTAGGCAATGTCGCGCTCCTGTAGCTGTTTTGATGCCTCTAAGATCGTTTGCACGATATCTGGGCAGTCCATATCTTTAAACGTAATGAATGGTGCCAATCTCACCCCAACTCGATGCGCACCAATAGCGGCGATAACTGCATCCACTACTTCGATAAGAAAACGGATACGATTTTCTCGTGAACCGCCGTAGTTGTCTATTCGATGGTTTGAGTTGGTCCTTAAGAACTGATCGATCAGATACCCATTCCCGCCGTGGATTTCTACACCATCAAAACCCGATTCAATGGCGCGTTTGGCTGCGTTCGCGAAATCACCGACAACTCGGTTGATATCCGCTTGTGTCATGGCGCGAGGCTCAACACAATCGACCATATTGCCGTTGCCTTGTTCATCTGCAATCCAAACTTGCGTCTCTACCGGAGCGAGCGCAGATGGTGCGATAGGCTGTTCACCATTTTGGAATGTTGGGTGAGACACTCTGCCCACATGCCATAGCTGACAAAACATCGCTGAGCCTTGTGATTTGACCGCTTGGGTCACACCCTGCCAGCCCGCCACTTGCGCATCGGTGTAAACGCCAGGGGTGAACGAATAGCCTTGAGAATCGTCCGAAATTTGCGTGGCTTCGGAAATGATCAGCCCGGCAGAAGCGCGCTGTTGATAATACGTTGCCATCATCTCATTTGGGATGTTGCCCGGCTGAGTGGTGCGTGCGCGAGTCATTGGTGCCATGACAATACGGTTTTGTAGTGACAACGCTTTCAGTTGAGCTGGTTCAAACAGCTTATTTGTTCTTTGTTTCATGTTGCGCTCCTCAGATAAGTACTGGCACGTTGGTCGCTTTACGAGCGGTTGCCATCCAGTGAAGTACGGCTGGATCCCATTGCACTTCGGGCGCACTGAAAAAACCGCGTAGAATGGAGAACATAATGGCCTGATCAACCAGTGACGTTTGCTTTTCTGAACTTAGGTTGAGCAAGGGTTTGGTTTGTTCTATCAAAGCGGCGACTTCTTTCGCAATCGCAGGTGTATCGTTAATCAAGGCTTCAAAATTTAACGCTTCGGTTTCTTTTTTTGCACGCCATGCTTGTTTAGCGGTTTCTGTTGCAAATTCCGGTAACGTCATGTTTGACCAACGCGGATACCCGACTTTTTGTAGCGGTAAAAACGCTTGTTTTTGCCAGTCTAAAACCGGTGCTGAGGGTTGGCTGCTTTCATTGGAAGATGCCAATTCAAGGAAGTAGTTGATGATGTCTAAGCTTTCCGCCATGGCTTCACCATCGTCTTTGATCAAAAGAGGAACTTGTTTTGCGCCGATGAGGTTTGTGGTGGTGCTCTCGTCGTCATAAGCAATGTTGATGACATCGAGCTGAATATTCAGCATGCCTGCAACAAAACGGACGCGGGCGCTAAAGGGGCAATGTTCATAAATGTACAGTTTCATTTTTGTTTCCTATCTCTTGGCTGGGCAGGGCGTGTTGTTGTGCGTTGAACAGCGTTACGGCGTTTAACTTTGCCCTGTCACATAACGTTCTGGGTCTAAACAATGTCGATAGGGTCAGTATATGGATTCGACTTAATTTGATAATTGGGTTATATCTGAATTGATTATTCAGTTTTTCCAAATAATAAGGGCGCGAAGGTGGATAAGTTTTCGGATATGACGTTGTTTGTCGCCATCGTTAAACATCAAGGTCTGGCAGCGGCGGGAAGGGAGTTAGGTTTGTCTCCGGCGACGGTAACGGCAAGGCTGCAAGCGATAGAAGAACGCTATGGCGTAAAGCTGCTCAACCGAAGCACACGCCACGTATCACTCACGGACGCAGGGGCAATGTACCATCAAGCTTGTCTGAACATCATTGATAGCGTGAAAGAGACGGAAAACTTACTGCAAACGGGTATTTCGGAAGTGCGCGGAACGTTGAAAATTTCAGCTCCACGAGATATTGGCAAACAAATTATTTCGCCGATGGTGTCGGCTTTTTCTGAGCAATATCCGGATGTGACGCCTTATCTTTATCTTAATGACAATTTATCGAACTTGGCTGAATCGGGGCTCGATTTAGTGATTCGTTACGGTGAGTTAGCGGACAGTAATCTCATCTCGCGCAAGCTGGCATCGAGTCAACGTGTGCTGTGTGCGTCACCTGATTATTTGTCGAAGCAAGGTGTCCCAAACTGCCCACAAGATCTCGCGGATCATCGCTGCTTAGCGATGGTGCGCAGCAATGAAGAATTAAAAACGTGGCACTTTAAAGATGAAGAGTCTCACCAAACGATCACGGTCACGCCAAAGCGATTTTCTGATGATGGTGAAGTGATTCGACAATGGGCGTTGGACGGTGCGGGGATTGCATTGAAATCGATTTTAGATATTCAGCAAGACCTCAAAAAACAACGTTTAGTAACGGTTTTGGATGGGTATATGAAAAACTTCAGCGCCTTTTCGCAAGGCGCTGAAGCGGATCTACATGTCATTTATCAAAGCCGCCAATATCAACCGAAAAGAGTTCGCCTGTTTTTGGACTTTCTAGTTGAGCAATTTAGCGCGCTGAGTGATGCCAGCAATCAGATCTAGATGCGATTCAGAGGTTTCTCGGCGGTGGCGATAAATCCCGACGGTGCCAGGGTTTGGTTCGTTTTCCATGGTTAAGCATCGTAAGCCAAAGGATTCCAAATACGGTTTGAGGTGGCCGGTATAAGACATCACCGCGACGCTTTCTTTCAGTACATCAATACTGGCGAGCAGAGAATCCACTTCGTAAGTCGGTCTGTCATCCAGTTGCTGCCTTTCGCGTTCATTTTGCTTCGGGATTGGGTTATCGATGACGTGAGCGAATTTCTTAGCGTCATAAGTGACCGAAAGAGCGGGGTATTCGTGCAGCATATCTTCGGTGACGGTTTTCCCTAGCAGTGGGTGGTTTGGGGAAACAAAATAGGCATCAACCGTTTGAAATAGCGGAATAAACGTAACATCGCATTTAGACGACAAACCGACAATCTCGTGGCCGATGAAGAATTCAATCTGTTCGTTGATTAATGAATCCATCAAGCCTAAGTGGTTGCCAAATTCGACGTGCGTAGATGCCGAAGGCTGCTTGGTCAGATGTTCATTGAGTGCTTGTTTGACGAACAGCGGCCACCACGCATCGCCAGTACCCATTTTAATTTTTCCGACTTGGTATTGTTTCCGTTCATCAATGCTTTGCATCATTTGGTTGTATTCATGCTGCATCGCGTTGCTATGGCGATAGAGGATGCGTCCGTATTCGGTCAACACCATGCCATTAGGGTGACGTTCAAACAGCGTCACGCCGAGATTCTCTTCCAGCTTCTTTAAATTGCTTGTTACCGTTGGCTGGCTTAACCCTGCCATTCTTGCCGCAGCGCTGATGCTTTGGCAGCGTGCAACCAGTAAAAATTGCTGCAGAGATTTGTCCATTTTCTTTCCCCTCTAAGAATGAGGGGTATTTTGCACAATTTCATTTATAAATCACAAATCTGTAATCTCATTTGATTGAAATTATGCGCATTTCATAGATCTACATCACTGTTGGAGTCTGACGTATAGATGTTATCTATAGCTCGCTCCTGACTTCCTATTTTCCCCTCAAAAAGGTGTTCTTTAGACTGTCGCCAAAACAACAATCTAAGGGATGAACATGAAACCGAGTTTTATTGCGCTTGCTGTCGCGTCTTGTATTGGTCTTGCTGGATGTGGATCAGATTCTTCTGATGCGCCTGTGCCGGTCGACAAACCAATTATTTCAGCCGACTTATATTTACGTGGTTTAAATGGGGATTGGGGCACGGCAGAGCATGTCAAGCTAAACTATTTGGGTAATAACGAGTACGAAACCGTACTGCGCGTCGCTCGAGGTAGCAATCAGTTCAAGATTGCTGATCCGGGTTGGCAGATCCAATACACCTATTTTGAGGAGCCCGCGGCGTTCGATAAAGCTCAGGAGTACCTACCAAAACCAGACACGAATGAAGCGTGTATGAACGATGATTGCAACTCTGAGATCACGTTTGAAGACAAAGGGTATTACAAGTTTTCTGTGAGCTTTGCCGATGAAAGTCGTGCGACAATGACTGTGACGAAAGCAACGCAAGAAGAAGCGGAAAAATACTACTCTGATGCGATTCTCGACCCTGCAATGGTGCATGAAGGGCATCAGAATAAAGAAGTGAAACTGTTCGCCAATTACGATGACTCGAGTGATACCGTGATTTTCTCGGTGAAAGATCCTAAAGCTGAGCTGCGTGAATTTGGTATTTCAACGACGACAGAATTGCGTGATGCGCTCGACCAAGGCTTAGTGATTAATGAACAAACAGGGCCGCGAGTGGTGTCGGGCGATGTCGCGTTTGATGCGTTGTTTGCGTTGACGATGAAAGAGCTAGACCAGCTTGCCGTTTCTGAAATCAAAGACGGCAATTACAACTACAACAACCCAATCAAAGCGGAAGTTTTTGAGACGGGCGCGAAGTGGCATTATGTATGGACGCGTGATTTGGCGTACGCAGCAGACCTTTCGCTTGCATTGATGAATCCAACTCGCGTGCAAAATGGTTTGAATTTCAAATTGTCTGCTTTCCGCGACACGACCGATCAGCAATACGATGGCGAGCAGATTGTGCAAGACACGGGCACTGGCGGCAGTTGGCCAATCAGTACCGACCGCACGACTTGGGCGCTTGGTGCTGAACGCTTACTTTCGGCATTAGATGGGGAAGAGTACAACCAATTTTCTGAGCGCGCTTACAAAGCGATCAGCAATACACTTGAAGCCGATCGCCTGGCGGCTTTTGATGCGAAATCCGGTTTATACACTGGTGAGCAATCATTCCTCGATTGGCGTGAGCAAACGTATTCAACGTGGACGCCAAACGATGTCAATACGATTGGGAGCAGCAAAGCGTTATCGACAAACGTGGCTCACTACCGCGCGATTCAGCTCGCGGCTAAGTTGGCAGAGAAGTACGATTCAACCAACGCGGTCAAATACACCGATTGGGCTGAGCAGTTAAAAACCGCTATCAACGAGCAGTTTTGGAATGCCGAACGCGGTATGTACGTAAGCTATTTGTTTGACAATGGCAAAGACATCGCGGTCGACAAATACGACATGTTGGGCGAAGCGTTGGCGATCATCAGTGGCGTGGCAAGTGATGCGCAGGCGAAACAAATCATGGCCAATTACCCACACAGTGAGTTTGGCGTGCCGGTTTACTTCCCTCAACAACCGGACGTGCCTGTGTACCATAATCGCGCAATTTGGCCATTTGTTACCGCGTACAGCTTGCGCGCCGCGCATCAAACACAAAATGTGGCAGCAGCGAACAATGCCATTCAATCGTTGGTTCGTGGTACGGCAACTAATTTATCCAACATGGAAAACTTAGAGTGGCTTTCTGGTAAGTCATTCATCATCCATAGTGATCATGGTGAAGATCCAAGCATGGATGGCCCAGTTATTAACTCTCAGCGTCAGCTTTGGTCTGTGGGTGGCTACTTGAACATGGTGGTAGAGACCCTATTCGGCATCCATACCGAAACGGGCAAGTTGGAAGTGAAGCCGTTTATCACAAGTTGGGTGCGCAATAACTTGTTGGCTCAGTCTGAACAAATCACGTTGGAAAACTTTGCCTTCAAAGGAAAGAACTACTCGGTAACGATTGACTTGCCTGAAGTAAGCAAAGATGACACAGGTTACTACCCAGTTGAAAATGTCACGATGGACGATGAGGGGCATTTCCACGTGACATTGGGCGCGCTTGTGAATGTAGATAGCAGCATTACTTTAGTTTCTGGTGTGAAACCGTACGCAAGTGAAGATAGTCGCGTTTATTCTCCGCAAGAGCCAACATTGGTGGTAAAAAGCGTTGATAATTCGGTTTCGATTGACGTGACGAGTAAGTACAACGTGAACTTGTATCGCAATGGCGAGCTGATTCAAAAGAACGTGATTGCTCAATCTTATTCCGATACGCCAACAGGTTTTGCTTGTTATTTGGCTGAAAGCATTAACGATAAAGGCTTCCGTTCTAACCCAAGCCAACCTGTTTGTGTCGGTGAAGAGATCCGCATCAAACTTGATGGCGAATATCAGCCACTCAAAGACAATGTCTCAGTGGTTACGGTGAGTAAAGACAGTGGCATCGTAAAAGGTGCAGAGTCGTTTACAGCCCCTGTAACGGGCACTTACCAGTTCGATGCTTGGTACAACAATAACCTAGGGCAACTTAATACTGGCATCACGAACACCGTGAAATTGTTAGAGGTATTGGATGATGCAGGTAAAGTGGTTGGTCAAGGTTACTTGCAGATGGGCCATATTGGTGAAAACCAAGGTATGCGTTACTCAACGCCAATTGAGGTGACGTTGGAGCAGGGAAAAACCTATCAGGTCGCGCTGAAGGACCACTTCAATATGAGTTACCTCAAATCGAATGAAACCTACATCTACGCAGGTGGTATTGAGGGTGAAAAGAACGAAGCGCAAATCGCAGATATTCGAATCACACCTTTAATGTAGGCTGTTTTAACAAAGCAGTGTTCTAGAAAACTGTGTTCTAAGAAAGACAAAGCCGCTGAGATTATCAGCGGCTTTGTTGTATTTGCTATCGGGGGCCGTTTACAGGTTAGTTTGCAGCTTGCGGACGAGGCTTACGGCGCTGACCTGACGGTTTGTTTCCTGCAGGCTTAGCATTGTTTGGCTTGCGGTTACCAGACGGTTTACCAGCGTTGCCACTCTTATTACCGTTTGGTTTATTACCATTCGGTTTATTACCATTTGGCTTGTTGCCGTTAGGTTTGCGGTCATCTGGTTTACTGTTTGCACGACTTTGGCCTTCACGGTTGCCTTTAGGCTTGCCTGCACCGCCTTGGTTGGTGCTGTTTTTGTTGCCGTTGCTACCACCGTTGAAGCGACGTTTAGGTTTGTTTGCACCATTGCCTGCTTTCTTTTCGGCTGCTGGGGCATTTTCACTTGCAGCATTTGGCGCTTTTGGTTTTTTCGGCTTCTTAGGTTTTTTCGGTTTGATTGGGCGCGTATCCAGTTTAGATTCTGGCACCACATTGGTTGGCGCAAAACCTTCCAACTCTTTACGTGGTAGTACTTCTTGAATCAAACGTTCAATCGCAAACAACTCAGATGCTTCTAGCGCACACACCAGTGAAATCGCTTTACCTACTTCGCCCGCGCGGCCAGTACGACCAATACGGTGAACGTAGTCTTCTGCCACTTTCGGTAGCTCAAAGTTCACCACTTGCGGTAATTGCGGAATATCGATACCGCGCGCAGCAATGTCCGTCGCGACCAACACACGAATTTCACCCGATTTAAAATCCGCCAGTGCTTTGGTACGCGCGCCTTGGCTCTTGTTGCCGTGGATGGCAGCAGCCGGTAGATTTTGTTCGATCAGGAACTTCGCCAGACGGTTTGCGCCGTGTTTCGTTTTCGTAAACACCAGCACTTGCTTCCAATCGCCGTCTTTGATCAATTTAACCAACATCGGTGCTTTCTTCTTAACGTCTGCTGGGTAGATGCTTTGCTCAACCGTTCTCGCTGTCGAGTTTGCCGGATTCACTGAAATCTCAACTGGGTTGTTCACCAAGCCTTTCGCAAGATCGCGGATCTCATCCGAGAAAGTCGCCGAGAACAGTAGGTTCTGACGTTGTTTTGGTAGCAGAGCTAGGATCTTACGAATGTCACGGATAAAGCCCATATCCAACATGCGGTCTGCTTCATCCAGTACCAGAACTTCTAGTTGGTCGAACTTCACTGCATTTTGGTTGTACAAATCCATCAGGCGGCCTGGTGTCGCAACCAACACATCCGCACCTTTGCGAAGACGCAGCATTTGCGGGTTGATCTTCACACCACCAAAAACAACCGCACTGCTTAGTGGAAGATGACGGCCGTACATAAACACGTTTTCTTGCACCTGAGCCGCCAGTTCACGCGTTGGCGTCAGGATAAGTGCACGAACTTGGTTAGCACGAACGCGAGGGCCGTTCGATAAACGCTCAAGAATCGGTAGCGTAAAGCCTGCGGTTTTACCTGTACCAGTCTGCGCTGCTGCCATTACGTCTTTCCCTTCCAAAATAGCAGGAATTGCTTTTGCCTGAATTGGCGAAGGGGTGTCGTAGCCTTTCTCTTGAATAGCTTTAAGGATTGGAGCAGATAGACCTAACGAGGTAAAACCCATATGTATGATTCTCAATTGTAGAGTTAGATAAAAACGCGCCGAAAATAAATCGGTGCGAAAAGTGCGACATTCTGAAGCTTTTACGCGCAGGCTTCAACTAATTCCGTCATGGAGAAATATTTGAACTGGATCTCATTTCTTTTGGGCAGGCAAAACTGATAACTGGTTTGGTCGAGCGATTGAATGGTTTTACGTTGGCGATGCCCATTCTTACATCGCTATCACGGTATGCAGTTTTAGTTTATCAAATGCTGTTCGGAGTGTGGGGGAGGCTTGCTCCTTTCATTACTCAGCTTTTTGCATGCGTTAAAAACGCACTCGTCAATTGCTGAAAGAGTGAATCTACCGACGGGCGGTCGGATATATGATAGAAGAGTGGTGTGTGGACATCACCACGAATATCATCGTCATGACCACAAAACTGATTACACATTCGTACTGGTTCGACAATCTTCTCGACGTCGGCATCAATCAGAATGCATGCTTGTGATAACACCACTTGCCCACCGCCTTTTTTCAGTAAAACGCGCTGCGCGGTTCCCACGACTTTTTGCCCGCCAATGTTGAGGTTGTACTCGCCATCGCAGTAGGAATAAGGCGTAGCATGAACATCCACTTTCACGCCGAGCTGTTTAAAGAAAACCGTTAATATCGCACATAAATCGAGATACGCTTTTTTGATGCTGTAAGGCTCGCCTTCTGGCCAGTGGTAAATGTGGGATAGATTGATAATACCTGGCACCTGAGGGACTGGGGCACCACCGGTTTTACGAGAAAAGAGCTTCCAGCCAGACGTATTTAACGCATGTTCTAACTCATTAGACACTGGCCATTTCTTACCCGCGGGAAGCACGAGCGTTGGGTTTTTTACTTGCCAAAGCAATAGCACTTGCGAGAGTTGGTTGGACTGAACTTGTTTAATGAGCTCATCTTCTTTGTCAAATGCATCAGCGACTTCCGTAGCTGTATAGCGAATTAGCTTATTTTTAGCAACCAAACTCTATCCCTCGCGGCTATTTAATCATTACTGTTGTATCTCAGATACAGCTTTATTGCTAGGTCTGTGATTATTAGGTTTTTGCTCGCTAGCTGCATGATCACCTTTTGAGTCTTTTCCGTTGTCCATTAATTCTGCTTGAACACGCGATAAAAAGTTTTTGCTAGTCATCACATCAGCCATTCATAAAATCTGCCATCTATGAAAAATTTTGGCGATATAAGTATGAAAAAGCGAGTGATGACTCTCGCGTTAGCGGCATCATTAACGGGATGTGTGACGTTCCCAACTCAAGAATCTGAGCAAGTACAGGTGCTTTGGGACAATGTGAATGCGATTGAAAACTGTGAACTAATGGGTACCGTGATCGGCTCAGAAGGACACTTTTACGACTACTGGCTTCACGCAGATAAAGACATGGTTTGGGGGACGCTAAACCAAATGCGCATCAAGGCGGCGGATTTAGGCGCAGATACCTTGTACTTGTATCAACCGTTGAGCTTTTCTACGTCAGTGACGATGTTTGCAAATGCTTACAAGTGCAAACAGTAGCGATTTTCTTGCTCATAATTGAAAGACAGGCGCTGCTCGCCTGTCTTTGATGCGTTCTACAAATACTGGCGACTTTGCGTTAATTGACGTTTGCTGTCGCCACCGCTGATGTATCAGAGAACGACAATGTAAAGTCTCGCTCGGTATTAAGCACTTTGGCTGGAAACTCTAAGCTCAACTGCGTATGTGGCGCGACTTCTGAAGCAATGCTAGTAACGAATTTTCGGGTTTCTCCAGGAGAGATCGATATGTCACTTCCACCTTGTGATGAGAGCTCAGCGATACCCATTGTTTCAAGTGTGTTACCGGCAGTATCCGCCAGGTGTAGTAAAGATTCTGACTTGTAGATTAATTCTCCACTTTCTGTGCGATATGCATTAAACGAGTTGAAATTTGGTTGCAATGATCCTTGTGAACCAATGTTAGTAACGGAAAATGTCACATTAGCGCCATCAAAGTTCTCGACTCTTACGAGTACGTTACCGTCTTGGTAACGAGCGGCTGCTGCCGCAGTTGCTTGTTGTTTCTGCCTCTGTTTCTCTTTTTCAATGTCGCTTAACTGTTTCTGCTCATTAGCGATTCGATTCTTTGCCATGGAGTACGACTGATCGACCATTGCTATTAAAGCGGGGATTGAATACAAAGTGAGGCCTTCCAAATGGTCAAAGTCGATTTTGGCATGTTGAGTACGTTTATGATTAGAGAATTGGCAGTAACCATCAATCAAACTGATGAAAGCCACTTCAAAAGTGCCCTGTAATCGGCTTACTTCCTGTGCTGCTTTCTCTAGATTTGAGCGGACTTTCCGAATCTCGTCCAAACTCTTTTGTGAAAGACGACCGTTTGGCGATACGTCGTTAGAAACCGAAACCAGTTCTTCGGTCACAAATGGATTGTTTTCGGCAGGAATCACCGTAGTGATACGGTTGGATTTGGTGATGTCTTCGCCCAATAAAACCATCATTTTTTGCGATGCGGCGGTTGTGTTGCCCGCTAATACGTCACTACAGTTTGGCGACGTATTGGCATATGCGGCGAATGCGGTAAAAAGTGAAAGTGTAACGGACCAGCCGATGGTGACAAGTCCTGTCGTGATTCGAGTATTCATCCTGATAACCCCTCTGTCATTTGGTGCGATTCACTGACGTAATTGCCAATCAAAAGATTGGCTCGCGACATTCAGAATGGTTCTGGTCAACCCTTCGTAGTGGGTATGCCCACAGATGCTTTTTTAGTCGTTTATCAACCGCTAAGCCACGATTGATAAAGTGTCTGAAATTGAGAGCATTAACGCTGCGAAGTTGATGTCTTTGACTGAAAGATAGACGTAACTTTTCTAACCATCAAATACGTGATTGAGTTCTCATTTTTATATGAGTGAGAGGTTCAAGAGAAAACAGGCACTTACTGTAGAGAGTTGATTTGAAGGAAAAATATAAATTTTTTTGGGGAACTTTTTTGATGCTGCCTTTGAGACTTTTTTTGAATCTCAAAGGCAGGTTCTTACACTCGCGTTCAATTACAACGTGTTGAGGACATCCGCGAGTCGAGAGACAGCTGTCGTCAGTTCTTCTGGTGTGGCATTGGTAAAGTTAAGACGCAGAGCGGCTTTTACCTTTGAACCTTCTGGATAAAAGACCGGGCTCGGCACTACGGCAACCCAGTTTGCGAGAAGGTTTTTCGCCAGTTCGAAGGTGTCGCACTCTGGAATCTCGACCCAAACGAACATGCCACCATCGACGGGTTTGAGTACGCAACTTTCTGGCAGCTGTTTTTGCAGTTCAGCAAACATGACATCGTAACGTGATTTGTAAAGCGCACAGATGGTTGAAATGTGCGTTTCGAAGTTGTCATGTTGGAGCAGGCCATGCAGCAAAGCTTGCATAGGAATACTAGAGTGCAGATCGGCACCTTGTTTAATTTTGATAAGTGGCTCAAGGTAGCTGCTTTTGCCCGTAACTACACCAATACGCAAGCCTGGTGAAGCTATTTTGGAGAAAGAGCGCAATACGATGGAGTGCTGTGGGCAGAAGTCCGAAACCAGTGGAAGCGCTTCACCAGAAAAACGCAGCTCGCGGTATGGTGCGTCTTCAATGAATGCCACGTCGTATTGTATACAAAGCTCGGCAACTTTTTGGCGAGTCTCTAGCGCCCAGCACACGCCCGTTGGGTTGTGAAAATCGGGCACGGCATAGAACATTTTCGGTTGCTGCGTGGCAAAGCATTGTTCAAGTTCTTCAAGGTTTGGACCACACTCGGTTTGTGAAACAGTCACGATGTTGGCTTGCACTAGACCGAATACTTGCATAGCACCAAGGTAGCTCGGTGCTTCCATTACCACTTTATCGCCCGGATTTACGTACGCACGCGCAATCAAATCTAGCCCTTGCTGAGAGCCCGTTGTGATCATAGCCAAATGAGATTCCGGCAGCTGGTAATAATCGGTCAAAAAGTTAAGTAGCGGGGCGTAGCCTGCTGTTGCGCCGTATTGAAACACCTCTGGCATATTAGCGAGGTTTTCGAGCGTCGGTTTCATTAAGTCGATCGGGAAGGTTTTTTCGTCCGGCAAGCCACCTGCAAGAGAAATGACGTTCTTATCGCTCGCTGCTGCGAGGATCTCTCGGATGTAGGATGACTTAGTTTGTTGTAATGACTGTGCGATTTCCATGTGCTGTGCTTCTCGTAATTGTCTTTTTTATGTCAGAAATAGTATAGGTAAATTGCCAAGCTTGGTGTGTCCATTTATGCTGTTAAACATGTCCATTTATGCTATTTAAGCGAAAGTTTACTCCGTGAGCCATCAACAAGTTTCCAGAATCAATGACGTGCTGTTTTACATTCACCAGGACATTAACAGAGATTTATCGGCTAAAGAGCTAGCAGATGTAGCAGCCTATTCTGAACAGCACTTCCATCGTATTTTTAAAGATGTGGTAGGGGAGTCTGTCCATCAATATATCCGTCGAACAAGAATGGAATACGCCGCCAATCAACTGATGTTTGATACCAGCTCGTCGGTGTTAGACATTGCTAACAAGTGCGGCTTTAGCTCGGTATCTTCTTTTAGCCGAGCGTTTAAAGCAACGTTCGCTATGTCTCCTGGCGCGTGGCGAAAGCATGATTTACAAGTCGCAGAAAAGCCGTATCTAAAAGATCCGGAAGTGGCTGCGGGTTACCATCGGGTTGCGAAACGCGAGTTGCCAGAACCTAAAATTATGGAGGTTCCACAACGCTTCGCGGCTTATGTGCGGCATGAGGGTTATAGCCGTTCCATTCGCAATGCGTGGCTGATTTTGAAGGCGTGGGCAAGCTCTGAGAATCGGGACTTTTCGGTTCAATACGGTTTGCATCACTCCAACCCCGCTTGGGTCGAGCTCGATAAGTGTCGCTATGTGGCTTGTATGGCGATTGATAAGCCGCTTAAAGTACGCGGTGTCGTAAATCAAATGACGATTCCGGGTGGTTTGCATGCTGTTTTTCGCTTAACAGGGGTATATGGAGAGCTTCTTCCTCAATTGAGTATGGTGTTAGAGAAGTGGTTGCCGAATTCAGGCTTTAAGCAGCGTTCTACTCCCGCTTATGTTCACTATCATAAAAACCATTTCCTTAGCCATGATGAGGTGTTTGAGCTGGACTTCTATCTGCCCATCAGTTTTTTCTAACTGGACTTCTATCTGCCCATCAGTTTTTTCTAACTGGAGTATTTATTTACTATCCGTAAGGAAGAAAATGCTAAGCTCTATATGGTGATTTTTTACAAATAATTGAAAATTAAATGAACATCGATCATGTAAAGCTATTTGTCCGTTTGGCTTCGACACACAACATCAGCATGGCTGGTCAGGAGCTTGGACTTTCTCCTGCTGTCGCTAGCGCACACATCAATAAACTTGAGGACAGCTTAGGAGTTCGTTTAGTTCATCGCACCACACGCAAAGTTTCCTTAACTGAAGAGGGGCAGGCTTTTTTACCTCACGCGGAGGAGGTCCTTGCAACAGTGGAGGCAGCAAGGGGAGCTGTTGGCTCAGGGCAGAGTGCGCCAACGGGAGTATTACGTATAACCGCCTCTGCAACTTTTGGTCGCTTGCATATTGTGCCCGCATTAAAAGGTTTTATGGCGCGTTACCCAGGGTTAACCGTGGACTGCCGATTTTCTGATTCCATTATTGATCTGGTTGAGGGAGGTTTCGATGTCGCCATTCGTGTCGCTGAGTTGAAAGATTCTTCATTGGTCGCAAGAAAGCTTGCGCCAGATCGTCGTATTATCGTTGCATCACCAGATTATATTGAACAATTTGGGAGACCTAACAAGCCCCAAGACTTGACGAATCATCAATGTATTAACTTAGTTGGAATGAATAATTGGTCATTCAATACAAAAGATGGAATGGTCAATGTAAGAACTTCTGGTCGTTTTAAAACTGATAATGGTGATGCGATGAGAGACGCGACGGTAAACGGGTTAGGTATTTCTATCAACTCGGTTTGGAGTGTTTATCAAGAATTACAAAGTGGTCAGCTAGTGGAAGTACTCGAAGATCACCCTTTAGCGATGGATGCTGGGATTTGGGCTGTGTACCCAAGCTCTCGTTTAATTGCGCCTAAGGTGCGTGCCTTTATTGATTACTTTGCTGAATACTATGGCACGCCACCTTATTGGGAGTTTGCGGAAAAGTGATAACAAGTTTCACTTATCGAATACATTGTTTTTAAGGTCCGAATAAAAACGAACCTCAAGATAATTCTTAATTGTTATTAATAGAGTTTGCTTAAGATTAATTCAATAGTATCAATTATCTGCTGTGTTTTGCTTTGATCTAATGCATCAGGGTGTGGGGGCGCGAATGCTTCAATGTCATTATCGAAGTACATACCATGCACTTGAGCAAACTCTTCTGATAGCGCAGCGCGAGTTAGAATATCTGCTCCTAAGCGGATATCACCACCAGCAACCCCATAAGCATCTTTAACCATCTTGCTACCTAGGAATGATTTTGGGTTTACTGATACCAACATAGGGCCAGTGTTCTTAAGCTTTAGTCCGATTGCTCGTGACCACATCGTTAATGCCAATTTGCTTTGGGCATATGCTTCGCCATCTGACAATGGTTTGTTACCGAGTAAAGCGCTAGTGTTTACTGTTGTTTGTGCAGCTGAAGACAAATTAACCACACGACCCGTATCTCCGAGCAACGGCAATAGCTCTCTAGTGAGTAAGTAGGGAGCAATGGTGTTGACTGCGAAGCGTACATCAAGACCCTCTTTAGTTCTTGGATTTGGTGTTGCGTACACACCAGCATTGTTAATGATGACGTCTAAATGATTGAACCGTTCTGTTATCTCCATCACTATCTGTTTTACCGCATTGGGAGAGGATAAATCAGCAACAAGGCTTTCAACTTTACCACTTTTCATCTCCCTCAAACTTTGCTCAACTTGTTGAACTTTCTCTATATTCCGGCCATGGATTATTACGTGTTGTTCACGGTTAATTAACATTTTCGCGGTTTCTAAACCAATACCGTCAGTAGATCCAGTAACTAGAATTGTCTTTCGCATGATCGCTCTCATTGTTGAAGGTTAATATAGAACGATCATAGTGGCATCTTTTGCATTCGACTATTGAGACTAAAAAGAAAACACTTTCTAGGAAAAATTGAAAATAACTTTGTTGTTCTTTTTGTGGACGGTGCGACGAATTAACGTCTCATTAGATGCTACGGTTATACATGTGGTGCTCAAAAATTAGGCACTATTTTGTACTCAAATAATAGCCAAGAGGTCTCTATGTTAGGTGAAAATCACTCATTAACTCATGAATTCCCAGAACATTTGGATACCATTACTCAGCTTACCGAAAACGATGCATCATTTGCTGAAACCGTTAAAAACTACAATGCTTTAGATAAGGAAATCCGCGTACTAGAACTTCAAGGAAGCCCGATTGATGATCACGAAATGAACGTGTTAAAACATAACCGGGCTGAGCTCAAAGACTGGCTCCACTCGCGAATAATGGGTTCTTAGTGACGAAATGATCATCGGCTCGTAAATAGCGGGCCGATTTTAGTTCCAATGGACGATGCCAAGTGTGCAAACATTAGGAGTGCTGAGCAGGAGCTTGGAGCGGCAGGTGACCAGTTTTTACCCAAATGATCGTTTCTTGCTCTACAAAAGGAAAATGCTCGCTCATATGTGGGCTTCGGATCCAAGAGAGAGCGGGATAGGTACCTAGCTCGTCTCTAAACTCTCCTGACAATACGAAAATCTCTTCACCACCAAAGTGACGGTGTGGTTGAAATTTCTCACCTTTTGGCCACTTAACCAACGCGACATGTTCGTGCTCAAAATTATGTAGAGGCATGACTTGCAACCCACCGACACCACTCTGCCAGCTCGCTTGGTTTGTATTAATGCGAACTGTTTCAAGATCCTCAGATTCGAACTGATTTAGTTTAACTAAAATCACACAGCCTTCTTTGCTAAATGGTGCGTGTTGACTTCCTGGAGGGTTACGAAGGTAAGTGCCGGCAGGGTAGTCACCGTATTCGTCAGAGAATACTCCCTCGAGCACCAATATTTCTTCTCCTTGAGGGTGAGGATGAGTCGAAAACTGCGAATTTGGCTCGTATTTAACGACGCTGGTGGTATGCCCTGATTCTTTGGCTTCTCGTTCCAAAGGTTTGCGCCACACACCTTTGGAAGGGCTGGCGATCCACTCCTGTTGAGCAGTATCTATCACGATTCTTTTTGAAAAATCCATATTCAACATATTGAAATTCCGTTACTTATTTAATTACTAATTCTCATTAGTATACGTATAAAAAACATCAATTGATTCATTTGTTGATAGCCCAATTCATGGATTGAGTACGAACATGAAATCGGAGCCTAATTTAAATTTCTGCTTGTGTAATGAGAATTGTTATATTATAACATCGCAAAATTAAATGTTATAACATAACAAAAAGGAAAAAGTAGTGAATAAGAAATTGGTGTCTCTCGTGATCGGTAGCATTTTTGCATCCCCTGTTTTTGCCGACACACTATCGAACCCACAGATTGGTGTTGTTGTTGATGGCTACTACCAAGATGGCCAACGTCATAATTCTGAGCGCGAAGAAGGCTTTGGTCTAGGCCATACGGAATTAAACTTCTCATCAAATATCGACGACAAGTTTTACGGCGCATTGACCGCGGTTCTTGAAAGTCATGGTGATGAGACAGAATTAGAGCTTGAAGAGGCATTCATCGAAACTTTGGCATTGCCATATGGTGTAAACGTGCGCGCTGGCCGATTCCTATCTGACTTTGGTTACCTGAACAACCAACACATGCACACCGATAGCTTTGTTGAGCGTCCAATTGCTTATCGTACTTTCCTTGGCTCGCACTACTACGATGATGGTGTACGTGCAAACATCGTGTTGCCAACCGACCTTTATGTAAAACTTGGTGTAGAAGCGCTCAGTGGTAGCAAAATGTCTTCTGTCGAAGATGGTTCTGAAGTTGGCGTGTACACCACGACGCTGAAGCTTGGTAGTGACTTCTCCGAATCTTCAAGTTGGCAGTTTGGTTTAAGTTACCTGCGTAACGAAAACGGCAAGGTTAAAGAATTCGAAGATCACGACCACGGTCATGAAGAAGAGCATGAGCACGATCACCATCATGGCGCAGCAGTGACAGGTGCGAACCTTTACGGTGCTGATTTTGTTTGGAAATGGGCACCAGACGGTAATTACAAATACAGCAACTTCACGCTATCGGCTGAATACATGCTGTTAGACGGTGTGGTAGATAGCAAATATAAAAACGATGCAGAGTCACCAGACAACTTAAGCGCTTACTATGTTTCGGGTGTTTATCGCTTCAACCCAAGCTGGTCAGCAGGTCTACGTTACGGCGAAGCAGAAAGCTACGATGGTCATGCACATGGCGACCACATGCATTTTACTGAGCTGAATGATAAAGAAATGGATGCGATGATCGCATGGGATTCTTCTCACTTCGGTACTATCCGTGCGCAATACACTCGCATTGATAACCAAGACAGTGAGACAGACAACGTGTTCACTCTGCAATACGTGATGACATTTGGAGCGCACGGTGCTCATGCGTTCTAAGCTGACATTAAATAAATGCAGTTTGGTGATGATGGCGGCAGGAGCTGCCATCATTGCTTCGCCTGCTTCGCCTGCTTCGCCTGCTTCGCCTGCTTCGGCTCTAAACATTTTCGTTTGTGAGCCAGAATGGAAAGCCTTTCTTGAAAGCCACGCGCCAGATGCCAGTATTTATTCAGCGACAACGGCTAAGCAAGACCCACATTACGTACAAGCTCGTCCTTCTTTGATTGCGAAGATGCGCCAAGCGGACATGGCAATGTGTTCGGGCGCAGAGCTAGAGGTGGGGTGGTTACCTATGCTGCAAGTTCGTAGCAGCAATGCGGCGGTGCAAAATGGTGCGCCGAGCATGATCTACGCGACGGACTTCGTGCGCATGTTAGATACTCATGCTCACGTTGACCGTAGCATGGGAGATATACACGCTCACGGTAACCCACATGTTCAATTTGCGGCAAATGACATGATTCCATTATCTCGTAAAGTCACGGAGCGCCTAAAAGCGATTGATCCCGACAACGCACAAAGTTACCAAGTGAATGGTATGAAGTTTCGTGCTCATTGGCGTAAAAAGCTTAAAGAATGGAATGAGAAAGGGGCTGCTTTAAAGGGTAAGCAAGTTGTCGGTTATCACGCGACGTATCGTTATTTGTACGATTGGCTCGGAATGAAGCAGATTGCCGATCTCGAACCTAAACCGGGCATTTCACCGACCACATCTCACCTGCAATCACTCACCAAGTTAAATGCCGACAGTTTTGATGCGATTGTTTACTCCTCTCATCAGGATCAGCGTCCAGCGAACTGGTTGCAAGATCATACTGACAAACCTGTGATTCAACTGCCATTGACCGTTTCTGAGGGTGAAAGCTTGGATGAGATGTACGATCAGGTCATTGATGATTTACTGGATGTGTTAGTGCCGCCCGTTCCTGTGAGGATCTAAGTATGGCGGATTATGCATGGCTTTTACCTGCGGTTTTGTGTGGTTTAATTGCGTTGGTCGGCAACATCGTTCTGGGGCAACAAGTTCTTAATCGTCAGATCATCTTTATAGATTTGGCGGTGGCGCAAGTTGCGGCATTGGGGGCAGCACTAAGCCACTACTGGTTGAGCCAATACGCGCTGTTCTCAGGCTCATTCTTTGGCGAAATGATTGGCCCTTGGGTGATGTCTTTGATGCTTTGCGGTTTGATTGCCTTAATGGAGAAACGATACCAGCAACATTTAGAGCCCATGATTGGCAGCTTGTTTGTCGTGTCTGCATCGCTGGCAATCCTGCTGGTGAGTAAAGACCCACACGGCGGAGACTTTATTCAAGGCATTCTTAATGGGCAATTGTTATGGGCGACTTGGGCAGACGTTTGGCCTCTGGCACTCATTACCGCTGCGATGTTGCTATTGGTTTGGTTAAAACCTGCGTTTATGCGCGGTAGTGGTTTTTATCTGATCTTTGCAATCCTGATGCCCATTACGGTCAAGTTAACCGGCATTTATTTAGAATTTGCTTTGTTGGTTATTCCAGCTTTATGTGCGGCAGCATTGAAGGGAACTCGATTCTTTGTCGCTAGTATCAGCATTGGTATTGTTGGGATCTTATCGGGTATTGCCGCATCGGCTCGCTATGACTTACCGAGTGGTGCGAGTATTGTGATCACCCTGTTTATTGCTGGCATGTTGTTTAATCTCTTGCTTCAGCCTTTTCTGGTGAAAATAACAAAACCAGCTTTTGTAAGAGATTAAGAGACAAGTAATATTGGTCTGATGAAGTAGTATTTGATTAATCAGACCAATACTTTTCTATCCAAGTCCTCCAATCGTGTAACTTTGCGCCTTCCAACACACTTTCTTACGTTGATCTTGCCATAGTCATCAAGTTGCCTTGATTAGTTCACATTCGACTCCCAGACTGTTTCTATAGTTTTTATAAGATATAAAAGACCCTGCGTATGAGAAGCGCAGCTGTAACGCGACTAGGCATAAAAACAAAAAACGCTAGGGATACAAGCGAATTTGTAATCTCAACATTTAAGGAAGACCAAGATGAAACCGGAAAAAGTAGCAGTAGTCACTGGTGCGGCTCGTGGTATTGGCCAAGCGATTTGTGAGCAATTACTGGAGGATGGATTCCACGTAATCGGGCTAGACATATCGCCCGTGGAATGGAGCCAGTCGGCGCAGCTAAGCAGTTATCAAGTCAACTTGTGTGATGCCGAAGCTGTCAGTGAAGTGGTAGAAAGTGTTGTAGAGCAGCACGGAAGAATCGATGCTCTGGTTAACAACGCGGGCATCACTCGAGATGCACTGTTGCCAGACATGTTAGAGCAAGACTGGGACAGCGTGATCGACGTGAACCTAAAAGCGGTGTTCTTACTCACCCAACGTGTTGCTCCTGTCATGCTAGAGCAGGGCACAGGCAGTATTGTTAGCATTTCTTCTATAGTGGGAACGGATGGTAATATCGGCCAGAGCAACTACGGCGCAAGTAAAGGCGGCGTCATCTCAATGAGCAAAGGCTGGGCGAAAGAACTTTCAAGAAAGGGTGCACAGATACGCGTCAACTGTGTCGCGCCAGGCTTTATCGCCACCGACATGACCAAGAACCTGCCAGAGAAAGTCATTCAAATGATGAAAGGCAAAACCCCATTAGGGCGCATGGGCTCAGTTCAAGATATTGCCAATGGCGTCTCTTTCCTAACCTCAGACAAGAGCGCCTACATCACAGGCCAAGTGCTCAAGATTGACGGTGGGTTGGTATTATAGCTCGTTAATCAAAACCCAAAATAAAAACGCCTTTTACTTATATGAAGGGCGTTTTTGTTTGAGGAACCCGACTTATGTGAGTACTACTAATAGAAAGCTTCGATTTCGCTTCGAGTTGAGTTTTTGAAGCAAAAGGCCAATACGTTTGAATAGCGTCGGGCGTCTCCTCTTAAACACTGCATTCCCTAAAGCACAGTATTCCCAAAAGAAAAGCCCACCGAAAAGCGGGCTTTGCTCTCTTTTAGTAACGAGAAGAATAACTAGTAGCTCGCTTGAATGCTGACACCGCTATAGTTTGAGTAACCTTGAATCATGACGTGATAACGTCCACTTTGTGTCGCACTGACCGTACATGTTTCATTGTTACCGTATTTGAAAGGTCGGCAGTCCCATGCATTCAGTGCTGGTTTTGCTCCAAAACGGAGATACAAATCCGCATCACCACTTCCACCATACATTTGTACGGTTAAACGCTGCCCAGCTTCTACATCAACATAGTAATACGCTACTTGACCAGTTGAACCACTTAAACCACTTACTGGCACGCCCGAGGTTAATTTGCCTTCTGGGTCCGGTGTTGGGTCTGGGCCACCGCAGTCTTGGCCACAATCTGCATCCGTTAAGCTATAAAGTAGCTTGTTCACGCTGCCTCTTGTGTCCGTCACTTTTCCGCTAGTTGCGCGGCTAACGATCAAGGCCTCTACTTGGCTTGGAGACAGTGAACTGTTTTCTTGAAGATACAATGCTGCTACACCCGCCACATGTGGCGTCGCCATCGAAGTGCCACTAATGGTTTTGTAGCCACCGTCATACCATGCAGATTTGATTTGTGAACCTGGCGCAAATACATCCACACAACTGCCCCAGTTTGAAAAACTCGAACGTGCATCCGTGCTAGTGGTCGATCCGACAGTTACTCCGGAAGCAACGCGTGCTGGAGAATAGTTACACGCATCGGCGTTGGAGTTACCTGCTGCTAGCATAAAGCTGACACCTGACTGAACCGCACTTTGCACCGCACTATCCAGAGCGACGGATTGACCGCCGCCTAAACTCATGTTGGCGACTGAAGGTCCGGAAGCGTTCGCAGCCACCCAGTCCACACCGGCAATAACACCAGAAGTAGAACCCGATCCGGTACAGCTCAATACTCTCACGCCGACAAGGTTGACGTTTTTCGCAACACCATACAAGCTGCCGCCAATGGTGCCCGCTACGTGTGTGCCGTGTCCATTACAGTCACTTGCATCTGCATCGTTATCGACAAAGTCATACCCTGAAACTGAGCGACCACCGAACTCAACATGCGCGTTATTCACACCAGTATCGATGACATAAGCCGTTACCCCAGTCCCATCAAAGTTGGCACTGTAGTTGTTATCGAGTGGCAAGTTTCGTTGGTCGATTCGGTCTAGTCCCCAAATGGCATTGGTTTGATTTGCGTCTGCCGAGACTATTGGGTCAAGCGATAGGATTCTGTCTTGCTCAATGTAGTCCACACGAGGATCAGAACGCAGATCTTTTAGTTGCTCAGGACTCAAGTTAGCGACAAATCCACTTATCGAGTGGTCAAAAACCGACTCCACTTTTACCGAATACAAACCAGACATGCGGTCTACGGATTGTTGCGTGAATTGCTCGAATTCCGTTGAGTTGCTCGCCATCATTTGCGGTTGTTGAAATACCACTATGTAGCGATCTGCAATGGCGATCTCGTCCGGTGCGAGCATTAATGTGGCTGGTAATATGTCCGGAGCTTGTTGTAACTCTGCACTGTCCGCAATCTCATTGGGTTGCGAAAAAGCGAGAGAAGAATGAAAACAGAGTGCGGAGGTGATACAACAACTTAGTAGTTTCTTTAACATAAAATGTTCCTCGAAATCATAGTCTTGTTGATTTTTACCTAGTACCAAACTGTCAACACGAAAACACAGACAATCAGCGTAGTGCGTGCTGAAGTGACGTTACACAAGTCAAACTAGACAATGAGCAATCATATGCATAACTGATAATAATTCGCATACTCAGAAACATGATCAATAACCAAGCTTTATTGAAATTGAAATGCAAAGATTCATTTAGACTTAGAGCAAAATCCCTAAAATAGAATAATTCTACACACCTGAAATATTGCCTGTTATATGACTTCATCTTACCGATAATTTACGCAATAAAAACCTAACTATCCTTTTATTGGTCATAACTCAAATCGGTTGATAGATGTTAATATAGCCACCTGATTTCTGATGTTTTTAACTCATGGTTACTATCCAAGTTCAATATCGTTTCTGTAATAAAACAGAGCCCGTTCGTGAACATGGAAAAGGGCATTCTGGCTCTCCTCGCTCCAGATGTATCGAGTGTCGAAAGAGCTTTAACTCGATTACGTTTACGAAGCCCGCAAGCCAGATGTAAAAGAAAAAACTGTTGATATGTCAATGAATAGCTCTGGCGTTAGGGAAACAGTACAAGTGTTGAATGTCGTATACAACACAGTATTGAGTACTTTAAAAAATCTCGCCAAGGTAAGTAACCTCAATGCCTTTCGATAAAGCAAATATAAGACTAATTTGTAAACTTGAAAGGCTAGCTGTATTGGTTGAGGTATATGAGGAAAACACTTCCCCATTTAAGAACTGAAACACACTTTTGCCCCCTTTTCGTGTTAGCACGGAAACTGTCCTGCTACCAGACTTGTGTTTCAATAGTGCCTTGTAGTATCGAAAACACTTACCACAAACTCTAGAGATTTATGTACTATACCACCTACTGGAAGCTTGATGGGTGGTATTGACGTGAACTTATCTCAAATTGATCTGAATTTGCTCTTTGTTTTAAAGCACTTGCTCGAAGAGAAGCATGTATCTAACACCGCTATGGCTTTAAATATGAGCCAGTCTGCGGTAAGTCGAGCACTGCAAAAAATGAGAGTTTTCTTTAATGACGAATTACTGGTGCGCAAGAAATACGGCTATGAACTGACTCCAAAAGCAGAGTCAGTAAGGCAAGACATCAATAATGTGATTACCAGTTTAGAAAAACTTGCCCATAGAGACTCGTTTGATCCGAGCACTGTATCAAGCACCGTTAAGGTTTACGGCCTTCTTCCTCAGATTAATACCTTAATGCCTAAGGTTATCGCTAAGATTCGGCAAGAGGCTCCAAACCTTAAGGTCAGTTTGGACTCAGCACCAAAACGTCATTTTGATGCGTTGGTGGCTGGAGATGTTCATTTCGCACTTTCCTCTCATCAACCGCCAAGCTCTGAGCAAAATATCTATCGAATGGTTGTTGCTAAGCGTACTTTCCGTTTGCTTATGAGCCGCTATCATCCACTGGCCGATTTAGAGCTAACTCCAGAGCGTTTGGCCGAATTTGACTTTGGACAAGTCTCTTTGCAGGGTGAGAAGCGATTGTCGTTTGAGCATAAATACCAAGAGCTAGGGTTAGCGAACAAAAAAAAGCGTTTATCAGCGCCAGTGCAACTGAATAACTTTAGTTCTGCTCCAAGTATCGCTGCGGAGACTGAGATTATATTTCATCTACCGACACCTTTTGCAGAGGCAGCTTGTCAAGACCCTCGCTTGATCGTTCGAGAAGTACCTGCCGAGCTACAGTTGGACTTTCAAGAAGTCTTCCTATATTGGCACAAACGCTTTAACGATGATCCTATGTGTGAATGGGTACGAGAGATCTTTAAACAGCTCTATGTTGGAACCGATACTTTAGCTTAAATGCTTATATCGGGTAATTCGTGGTTAACTATTCGTATATTGGATAGTGATATTCTCTTTTCTCGATAGTGATTAACTTGTCAGTGATTATGATAATCAGGTTTAATTGATAATAATTATTAAATGCAATTACATTTTAAGCCTATTCAATATGAAGCCTCTTTTCACATACTCTCTATTTTCTACATCAGTTGTTTCTGCTTGTATTACTGTACCTATGGTCGTTGTTGCAAATGACCAGTTACCTGAGACTGGTATCAATACAACAGCAATGGAAACCGTAGTGGTTACAGCCTCTGGTTACGAACAGAATGTCACAGAAGCGCCAGCAACAATAAGTGTTCTCACCCGAGAGCAACTTGAAAATCGCTCATATAAAGATTTGACTGATGCTTTAAGTGATATACCTGGGGTAACCGTTACAGGAGGTGGTGATGGCCAAGATATCTCAATTCGAGGTATGCCTGCTCAATATACGGCCATTCTTGTTGATGGCAGGAAGCAGTCTGGTCGAGAAACTCAAACTAATGGTAGTACGTTTACTGAACAAGACTGGCTTCCCCCGTTGAGTGCAATTGAACGTATTGAAGTTGTACGTGGCCCTATGTCAACCCTTTATGGGTCTGATGCTTTGGGGGGTGTGATTAATATTATTACGCGTAAAAATTATCAAGAGTGGCACGGAAGCTTGCGTGCAGAAACGACGCTTCAAGAAAATTCAAAATCTGGAAATAGCTATCAAGGGCAGCTTTACCTTGCTGGCCCTGTCATTGATGGTCTGTTGAGTACTTCTTTGACTGGACTGTATCAGGAAAGAAAAGAAGATGAAATTGAAGGTGGTTATGCAGGTAAGACACTCGACAACTATCGAGCTTCTTTGTACCTCACACCTACCTCGGATGACACTTTTACTCTGGAGTTCACCAATCATAACCATGAGCGAGAGACCACTCTAGGTAAATCAGTGGAGCGAGAGTCTCAAGTTGCAGTACGAGAATATGAACGCCAATCTATTGGTTTTAGCCACGACGGAAACTACTCTTGGGGTACAAGTTCTTCATTTATCAGTAATGAAACAGTAAAAAATATCGGTGCAGATAAAGAAGTCGAGAATAGTCAAATTAATACGCAATGGGGTCTGCCTCTTAATGCTCACTACTTAACACTGGGCGCATCTTTCGAGCAAAAGGATCTGACTGATAATAAACTGTCATTGACCTCTAAAAACAAGCAATGGGCAGTATTTGCTGAGGACGAGTGGTATCTCACGGATACATTCGCTCTCACCCTTGGTTTACGTTACGACGACAATGAGATCTTTGACGGGCAATTTAGCCCAAGAGCTTACGGGGTCTGGTCTATTGACCCTAGTTGGACGCTAAAAGGTGGTGTGTCTACGGGTTATCGAGCACCTAGTTTGGCACAAATGGACGAAGAGTGGGTTCAAGAGAGCTGTAGAGGGCGTTGTTCTATTTACGGTAATCCAGACTTAACAGCAGAAACCTCCATCAATACAGAGATGGGACTGTATTACGTTAATGAGCGAGACCTTTCTGCAAACATTACTTTGTTTTACAGCGACTTCAAAGACAAGATCGAAAGTGAGTTTGTCGATCCGACGTGTACTGATAGCAGAAGTTGCGACCGCACTTACGTCAACATTGATGATGCGAACAGCTATGGTGCAGAAAGTTCCGTATCTAAGGGTATTACAGAGTCAATTACACTAAGTGCAACCTACTCGTATACTCGTAGTGAAAAGAACACTAATGACGATGATGATGGCTTGCCTCTTGTACAAGCACCTGAACATATCTTCTCACTTAATGGTGATTGGGCAGTGCGTGATGATGTTGCTTCATGGGCCCGCATGAACTATCAAGGCAAAGAGAAAAACAACATCACTAGTGATAGCACAAGAACGTTGGCACCTTCTATTACTTACGTGGATCTCGGTGTGAACTGGCGTGTAACTAAGAATGTGAAGTTAATGGCAGCGGTTTATAACTTGTTCGATGAGCAAATCACAGAGGAAGAGTTTGGCTACATTGAAGATGGCCGACGCTACTGGTTAGCTGCTGAAGCGACTTTCTAATCTACTTACTTTTTTAAGCGAATAACAAAACAATGAATACGAAAATTAAGTCTGCGATGACCTCTCTGCTACTTATGCCCTTTGTCTGTTTGGCTGGGGAGTTCAATGTAGAGAAGGATATCTTGTTCAAAACTGTAGGTGAAAGAGAGATTAAACTCGATCTTTATACTCCTTCGGTTGAATCAAATACTCAGTACCCGTTATTAGTCTGGGTACATGGTGGTGCATGGAAACGTGGGAGCAAAGACGCCATCCCAGAAAAGAACCCATTATTACTTCAGTCTGTGTTGAATGAAGGTTATGCGCTAGCTTCAGTTGATTATCGTTTAAGTGGAGAAGCGATCTTTCCTCAACCAGTACAAGACATTAATGATGCACTGAACTATTTGTACGACAATGCTGAAAAGCTCGGTATTAAAGCGGACAATGTTGTGATAATGGGACGCTCTGCTGGCGGGCACCTCGCTGGCTTTATTGGTGCGACTAACTCGGCATACAACCAAGTAGATTTCTATGAGCCACCAAAGTACAAGGTCTCAGCCGTAGTAAGCTTTTTTGGCCCTACCGATTTACTTGAGTTAAGTAATAAAGGTGGCAAGAAAACCAGCAAAAAATCGTCTGTATCTCGTTTCTTAGGAGATATTCCAAACAATATTCCAAAGCTTGCCAAGAAAGCATCAACGACGAGTTATGTGAATGAAAATACTCCACCATATATACAGTTACACGGCACCTTGGATAAGCGAGTGCCTCTATCTCAAAGTGAGATACTTAAGGCTAAGCTTGATGAGCATGGAGTTACCAACCAACTTTTCATTGAAGAAGGTGTAGGACACAGTGCACCTGTCTTTGATACCGAGAAGTACGTTACTCATGTTTTGGACTTCTTAAATAAACACTTTCCGAACTAACGCTCTAGTCAATATAAGGCTTAAAAGTTCAAGGGGAAATACTGAGCCAACTGTGATTACAGTTGGCTTTTTCATGTATCTCTATTGGGCATTTTATCATTCTGATTAATGGGAGCGGCTGGCTCATTTTCAGGCAGTGGTTGAATAAATCTATGACTACTTTAGGGTATGTATTCTAACGTACTTCTGTCCAAAAAAGTGTTTCGTTAGCTTGAATTAGAACAACAAAGCGCTCTTCACAGAAAATGAAGGTCGTTTATCTCGTCTTAACAGCCTTTCAAGTTGTTTGAAATGAGGTATCGAGATCCGCTTCGCTCTTAGTTACGTTCAACCTTAGCTGCTACTTTTCATCAATAAATAGAGATGAGTTACCATCAAGTAGCATAGGGAAGCGAGGGAGTATTCTCTCAAATGAACATTAAACTCCTTCTTTGTAGCCTGTCACCTTCAAACTACTTCCTCTAGCGCTAACAATTAATTCAAATGTGCGCTGGCTAATGATTTTTCTGTAAGTAACACAATTGAACGTGATAGAAGTAACAAAATTACCTCTTAGCGGTAACGTTCCCGAAAAGTTTATATATTATCGCTCTCATTGATACAAGTAGTAGAGACGCTCTGAGTCCGAGCGCTCTGAAATTCAGGCTTTAGATGGACATTTAAAGTCACCATAAGTTTGCGACTTTTATTGGGAACGTTTGCAGTATGCCTAAGTATAAATTTACGTGAGACTATGGAAATGAAACTACACACTTTGACGATGGCAGTAGCGCTTGGACTGGTTACTGCACCTGTATTCGCAGCAACAGATGTTGACGCTCTTGAAAAGCGAATTAATGAATTAGAACAGAGACTTGAACAGACGGAAAAAGCATCCACAGAAGCAAATGAGAAAGCCTCAAGCTTTGAGTTTCATGGCTACGCTCGTTCCGGGCTACTGATTAATGACGATCTGAATGGTGCAGTGGGTACTGGTCCTTACATGACGGCAGCTGGTGCTATTGGCGCGCCAATTGGACGATTAGGGGTTGAGGATGATCATTATGTGGAAGCAAACCTTATTCACAAACGCTTTGCAGATGATGGTTCCAGCGCATTGTTCCGAATCATGTTGGCAGATAGTACGGAAACCAATAACGAATGGACAGCGAGTGAGAGTCAATTAAACGTTCGTCAGGTATATGCTGAGCTAAACAAGTTGAGCATGTTCTCTGAATCAAGTGCGTTTGCTGACGCGACGTTTTGGGCTGGTAAACGATTTGACCGTGATAACTTTGACATTCACTTCTTTGACTCGGATATTGTTTTCTTATCTGGCACTGGTGCTGGTGTGTATGACGTCCAAATGAGCGAATCATGGAAAGCAAACTTCTCGATCTATGGTCGTGATTTTGGTGAGATTGATAGCTCGTCAACGGATGTTGAAAACTATATCGCGACAATGAACAACCGCTTCGGTAATTGGCAATTGATGCTGAGCGGCATGACGTCAGCTGATAACAATGATCGCGTAGAAGGCGCAGCGGACAAAGGTTTACATGCGATGTTTGCCTACCATGGCGATACCTTCTTTGGCATGAGTGAAGGCTTTTCTAAAACTGGTATTTTGATGGGTGATGGATTGGGTGCGGAACTTAAAGGCATCGGTTCAAACGGAGATTTGTTAGAAGACGCAAAAGCCGTACGCTTGTTTAGCTATGGTGTAACACGCATCGGCGACAACTGGCGTGTAGCACCTGCGTTGCTCGCAGAACACAGCCAAGATCGCTTTGCTAAAAATGATGAATTTACGTGGGCATCGTTCAACATCCGCTTAGCGCAAGAGTTTACGCAGAACTTTGAGATGGTTTATGAAGGCTCATACCAATACATGGACCTAGACAATGCGATTGATAAAGCAAGTGGCAGTTTTTACAAAGCGACAATTGCACCAACGCTTAAGATGTCTACCGCTGCAGGTTTCTTTGACCGTCCGGAGCTACGTTTTGCAGTTAGCTACGTTGATTGGAGCGAAGACTTGAATGGCTACTCGATTAGCCAGGATGCGGGTGCTGCAACGATGGGTGATGGTGGTGAAGTTCTGTTTGCACTGCAAATGGAAACTTGGTTCTAAAGGGACCTAACCTACAAAGAGTAATAAGAAAAGCGCCAACTGATTTCAGTTGGCGCTTTTTCATTAACAGGACTGACGCTCAATAGTTTTGAAGGTTAGTACCATCTTACTCATTTCAAAACTTCTGTTGGCAATTCTATCTAGTAACAGTTTCGCACCATTTTCCCCTGCTTTATCAAATGCATAGTTAAATGTTGATAAGGTTGGGGTGCACACTGATGCGAGCTCATCATCACCAACGCCTAGCACTAAAACGTCTTTACCCGGTGTTAACCCGAGCTCTTGAATCGCTCTCATCGCACCGATAGCAATACGGTCTGTCGCACAGAACAAGCCATCTAGCTTAGGGTTCTTTGTTAAGTGTTGTTTTGCCAATGAATAGCCAGAATCGATGGTAAAGTCACCACGAGCATGGAAGTCGATCTCAAAACCATGGTGTTGCAGCGCTTGAACAAATCCTTCAGAGCGTTGCTTATCTACCGCGATATCGTCACCTTGCACACCAATAAAACCCATAGTTTGGCAACCTTTTGCAACCAGTCTATTTCCCGCTTCAAACCCTACTCGTGCGTCATCATGAATGATGCTTGGAATGTTAAACATGGAACCATCTTGACCGACGAGCACAACTGGGACGGCTGAGTTTTGAATTGCTTTTACCAGCTTGGAATCGAGGTGGGTGGCGTAAAGAATGATCCCTTCAACCCGTTTTTGGTTAAAGATCTGAATGTATTCCAGTTCTTTTTCGTGGGCTTGGTGAGTGCTAGCAAGTAAGACATGTTTCCCGGCTTTTTCAAGGACATCGGTTAATCCATCGACACCTTGGGATGTGGCATGAGAGGAAACCCGAGGAACAATGACACCAACCAGATTGGTCTTTTGAGATTTTAGATCTTTAGCGACTTGGTTCGGCACATAGCCACATTCCGCTACTGCTTGGCGGACCTTCAGTTTTGTCGCTTCTTTTACGCCATATTCATCGTTTATAACCCGTGACACTGTTGATTTTGATACGCCAGCCAGACGGGCGACATCATGCAGACTCGCCATTGTTCCTATCCATTCTGTTTTTCGTTTTTGGGATTGTTTGCAAAGAGAAGATGAAAAGCTCTTTGATAAGTAGCGATTCTAACCTCCTATACTGCTCTTAGGGAGAGAATTTGACGATCATTCTCACATTCTCTCTGCTTTATCTTTGATCATTTGGTTTTATTGAGCAAAAATCTGTTTTGCAAACGTTCCCGAAAATTTCGCAAGCTCAGATAATAATCCAATGGGGTATGAAATGAATTATCCGGCAGTAGCAAAAGAGTTGTTAACTCTATTAGGTGGTAAAAGCAACATCACCGCACTTGCGCATTGTGCGACACGCTTACGCCTTGCCGTTGCAGATGAGCAAAAAATAGATGAACAAGCGATTGATAGCCTTGAAGGAGTAAAAGGGCAGTTCAAAGTTGCGGGTCAGTACCAAATCATTTTTGGATCTGGCATCGTAAACCAAGTTTATGCAGAAATGGCGAAGTTGACGGGGATGAGTGAAATGTCCACCAACGACGTTGCGTCTGCTGGCGCAGAGAAACAAAACATTGTTCAGCGCGCGGTGAAAGGGCTGTCTGATATTTTCGTTCCAATCATTCCAGCAATCGTCGCTGGTGGTTTGTTGATGGGTATCTATAACCTATTGACTGCTCAAGGCTTGTTCATTGATGGCAAATCTTTGATTGATGCCAACCCAGGACTGACAGACTTGGCGAACATGATCAACACGTTTGCGAACGCGCCGTTTGTTTACCTGCCTATTCTGCTGGCATTTTCAGCCAGTAAGAAGTTTGGCGGTAACCCATATTTAGGGGCGGCGCTAGGTATGTTGATGGTTCACCCTGACTTGCTGAATGGTTGGGGATTCGGCGGCGCATCTGTGTCTGGCAACATTCCGGTTTGGAATATTCTTGGCTTTGAAATCCAAAAAGTGGGTTACCAAGGTTCGGTGTTACCGGTTTTGGTATCGGCATTCATTCTTGCGAAGGTTGAGCTAGGCTTACGTAAAGTCATACCTTCTGTTTTAGACAACCTTTTAACGCCATTACTGGCGATTTTCATAGCGGGTTTGCTGACGTTTACTGTCGTCGGTCCGTTCACGCGTGATATCGGTTTCCTATTGGGTGATGGTCTGAACTGGCTATACAACACTGCTGGCTTTGTTGGTGGTGCGGTATTTGGTCTTATTTATGCTCCGTTTGTTATTACTGGTATGCATCACAGCTTCATTGCGATTGAAACTCAACTTCTTGCGGATATTGCGACGACGGGCGGCACCTTTATCTTTCCTATTGCGGCGATGTCTAACGTTTCTCAAGGAGCGGCAGCGTTGGCGGTGGGCGTGATGAGCAAAGATAAGAAGATGAAAGGTATTGCGATTCCATCGGGTGTTACGGGTTTGCTGGGTATTACAGAGCCAGCCATGTTTGGTGTTAATCTAAAACTACGTTACCCATTTATTGCGGCAGTTTGCGCTGCGGCGTTATCGAGCGCGTTCATTACAATGTTTAATGTGAAAGCTCAGGCATTGGGTGCAGCAGGTCTTCCAGGCATCATTTCTATTACGCCAGAGAAGATTGGGTACTACATCGCGGGTATGGTGATCGCGTTCTTGACCGCATTTGTTCTCACCATTGTTCTTGGTATGCGTGACCGCGCTAAAGCCGGTAGAAAAGCAGCGGCTTAATCTGAACTCCTTAAGGGTGGAGTCCCCCAAAATCCACTTCTTTTCCTAAATGTTTGGGGTGCTAGCCAAGCACTAATGGCTTGGCTAGCCTTTTTCAATTTTTACTTGGTAGTGAAGGTGTTCAACACGTTGGACTATCAGGGCTTTAATTTCAAGGTAAGCAAGATGAATCAAGTGTGGGTAACTGGTGATGCTGTTGTCGATCTAATACCGGAATCTGAGACTTCTTTACTCAAATGTCCCGGTGGTGCACCAGCGAATGTCGCCGTAGCAATTGCTCGTCTATCTGGTAAGAGTGCGTTTTTTGGACGTGTAGGTGATGACCCATTTGGTCGCTTCATGCAATCAACGCTCGATCAAGAGGGCGTGAGCACGGAGTTTCTCGTTAAAGACCCAGAGCAAAGAACATCAACAGTGGTGGTGGATTTAGATGATCAAGGTGAACGCAGCTTTACGTTTATGGTAAAACCGAGCGCTGATCAGTTTATGTCTGTTGAAGACATCCCAAACTTTAAGCAAGGTGACTGGCTACACGTTTGCTCAATTTCACTGGCAAATGAGCCAAGTAGAAGCAGCACATTTGAGGCGATCAAAAGAGCAAAAGCCGCTGGTGGTTTCATTAGCTTTGACCCTAACTTGCGTGATGAAGTGTGGCAAGATCAATCAGAAATCCAAGCTGTCGTGATGAAGGCTGTAGCGATGGCCGATGTGGTTAAGTTCTCTGAAGAAGAGCTTTTGTTCTTAACTGACTCAACGTCGATGGCGCAAGGTTTACAACAAATAGCCTCTTTGAATATTGCTTTGGTCTTGGTGACACAAGGTGCGAAAGGTGTTTGGCGCGTCTTTGAAAGTCAGAGTGAACTGATCACAGGTCAAGTCGTTAGTCCGATTGACACCACAGGTGCGGGTGATGCTTTTGTCGGAGGGCTACTGGCATGCCTGTCTCGGCATGACGATTGGAAAAATCATCCTGTTGTTAGCTCTGCGATTCAATGGGCAAATGGCTGTGGTGCATTAGCGACGACGCAAAAAGGCGCAATGACCGCGCTTCCGACCCAGACAGAGTTGCTGCAATTTATTGGGCAATGATCTTCAGATCCAATTTCAGTTGAGAAAAATTATGAGCTTAAACAACCGTTGGACTGTAGAGCAAAGATATCGCCGACTTGAGCAAATCCCTCAGTGTGATATCGAAGAAATGACACTTTCACGTCAGCAAGATAAAGGCTTTCCTAGTTTTCATATCGCCCCTAGATTTGGGCTGTTAAATGACCCAAATGGGTTGTGCTATTTCAATGGTGAGCACCACATCTTTTACCAGTGGACGCCTGTGGGACCAGTCCATGGAATGAAGTATTGGTATCACCTTTCTACTAAAGACTTCATCCATTTTACTGATCATGGCGTGGGTCTTCATCCCGACCAAGACTACGATTCACATGGTGTCTATTCGGGCGGCGCTTTGGTGGAAAACAACAAGGCTTTGCTGTTTTTTACTGGCAACAAGCGTGACCAAAACTGGAATCGAATCCCAACACAGTGTTTTGCCACCATGGATTCAGACGGCAGCATTGAAAAGCACGGTGTAGTCATTGAGAACGAACATTACACGGAGCACTTTCGTGACCCAAAAGTTTGGAAGAAAGGCGACGACTATTTGATGGTGGTGGGTGCTCAAACCAAAACCGAGCATGGTTCTATGGCGCTCTATCAAAGCAAAGATTTGAAAACGTGGCAGCATAAAGGTCCTATCAAGACCAAGTTCTCTGACCTTGGGTACATGTGGGAGTGTCCTGATTTATTTGAGATTAATGGTCAATCGGTGATGCTGTTTTCTCCACAGGGCGTGAGCAGTAGTAATCCTTATGATTTCAAAAACATCTATTCTGTCGCGTATATCGTGGGTGATCAGTTGAACCTAGAGTCGATGACTTTAGAAAACCACCAAGATATTTTACAGCCAGATTATGGGTTTGATTTCTACGCCCCACAAACCTATTTAGATGAGAATGGGCGTCGCATTCTTATTGCATGGATAGGGTTGCCAGAAATCGACACGCCATCGGTCACACACCAGTGGGCAGGAATGTTGTCTCTTCCTAGAGAACTAACGTTGAAAGATGGTTTTCTTATTCAAACTCCACTCCCTGAATTGGAGAGTTTAAGAAAAGAAGAGGTAGTCTTTGCACAGTCCCATACACTGGAAAGCACAAGTTGTTTGATCCAATTAGACCTTGAGGGCGATGGCTTTGAACTTGAGCTGAGTAACCTCAAAGGTGACAACATCGTCTTTAGTGCGACAAAGCACGAGTTTATGCTGGACCGTCGTCACATGTCTCATTTGTACGCAGAAGAATTTGGTAGCATTCGAAAAGCACCAAGATTGGACGCTAAGCAGACGATTGATATATATATCGACAATTCTGTCATCGAGATTTTCATTAATGGTGGCAAACACACGATGACCAGTCGTTTCTTTATTGATGACCTGAATACGGTAACGTTGAGAGGGTTGGAGCAAGCAAGGCTTTTCCCTTTGAAAGGTATTTCTGGTTTGTTTGAATCAGCTAAGTAACGGTTTCGAATACATTAAAACGCCCTTCATTGATTTAGTGAAGGGCGTTTTTCTTTCTAACTATCTAACTTAACTGCCTATCACGCACGTAAGTTGTTTGAACTAAGGTATCCAGAACAACTTCATTCTTGGTGACTTTGAAGTTTAGCGGTTGTTCTAAATCCCCAAATAGAGGTGCGCCGCCGAGTGTAGCTTACTCATCGTTGGCATCTCGAACCTAGTTCACATTATCGCGACGTTTTTACTTATAGCGTGAAAGAAAATCCCATAACCAAAGGTTCTAACTAAAAGAGATTGCAGGACTTTTATTTAGCGAATTCGACCTAATATCTTGAGTATGCCTAATCGCAGTTGGCGAAGAGGTGATGTTAATAATGCTTGCTGGCGCGTAAGACCCGTCAGTTTGAAGATGCATTCAAACACAATAAGGGAAAACAATGGCTAACGAATACATTCCACCAAAAGTTTGGACAAACGATAATGAAAACGGCGGTCAGTGGGCGAGCATCAACCGTCCGGATTCTGGCGCACGTCATGAGCAAGAGCTTCCAATTGGTGAGCACCCATTCCAACTTTACTCAATGGGTACCCCAAATGGTCAGAAAGTGACGATCATGTTTGAAGAGCTTTTGGCGGCTGGCGTAACGGCAGCAGAATACGATGCATACCTGATTAAGATTGGCGATGGTGACCAGTTTGGCTCTGGCTTTGTAGCTGTTAACCCAAACTCAAAAATTCCGGCATTGGTTGACCGTTCGGGTTCTGAGCCAGTGAACGTGTTTGAATCTGGCAACATCTTGTTTTATCTAGCAGAGAAATTTGATCATTTCTTACCAAAAGAAGGCGCTAAGCGTGCTGAGGTAATGAACTGGTTATTCTGGCTGCAAGGTTCTGCGCCATACCTAGGCGGTGGTTTTGGTCACTTCTACGCGTACGCACCAGAGAAGTTCGAGTACCCAATCAACCGCTTTACAATGGAAGCAAAACGTCAGTTAGATGTATTAGACAAGCGTCTTGCGAACAATGAATTCCTAGGTGGCGATGAGTACAGCATCGCTGATATCGCAACATGGCCATGGTACGGCAACCTTGTGTTGGGTCGTGCTTACGATGCGGCTGAATTCTTAGACGTAGAAAGCTACAAAAACGTTGTGCGTTGGGCAAAAGTAATTGATGAGCGTGAAGCGGTAAAACGTGGTCGAATTGTGAACCGTTCATGGGGTGAAGAATGGGAGCAGTTACCTGAGCGCCACAGCGCAGAAGATATTGATAAAGTATTGAAACTTAAACCATAAGCAATCTTGGCCTAGCTACGTCAAATGAGTTTAGTTTTATCTATGCTTATACAGTGACCTTAATCAAATCTATAGCGCACCATATACGGTGCGCTATTTTTATTCTCATTTAGTCTCGAAATTCTAATTTATATCACCTATTGAAGAGCATTTAGTTCGTAGATGAATCTTTAATGTATTTATATGTTATGATGCAAAACAAAGCTCATATTTCCATGTTAAATATGGACTGGTTATACTTCTTTCTAATAATTAAACTATTTAAAAATTATAAACCGATTTTATATCCATTATAAATAAAATTAATGATAATTAATATTTGACATAACCACTAAATTTATGTGGAATATGCGGGTTGATTTGTTTTGAAGAAATAAAATTAATTTCTAGTACTTTTATTTAAGACAAGCTTAGCTTTTAGCGATGTTTAATTATTAATGCTTATATCATGAAAGAGGATATGTATGATGTCGTCGTTTGAGTCGTACTGGGTTGGGATACGTCAAAGAATAGCCGAACAAACCGAAGGTAACCGCAGTTTAAAGTCTCTAGTCATTAAAAAGCAGCGTGTGAACTTAAATAACAGTGGGTTATCCTTTCGCGCTAAGTCCGGATGCCTTATTCCTCACTGTTATACCAAGTTCTCTGATGAGATAAACCTAAAAACATCGAAAAAATCGTCTCTTAGTTTTAAGAAAGGAAAGCTGTATTTTTCTCCGATTTAATAATAAATGAAATTTACATAAATTATAATATTAGGTTTTTAAATTTATCGATAATTAATTACAATTTTATGATGCGTTTTCAATATGTTCTCTTGGTAAGTAATTAACTGGACTTATTGTTGGTTGTTTTTGTTGTTTCCTATTTAGATATGGATAAAAGCTCAACTACTTTTCCTATACCAACTTACTCCCTGAATTGACTTGCGCGCTTTTTCTCTCCTCTCAAAAAAACATAGCGTTACGGAATTATTTTCGCTCCTGTTTCATTCTTCAAGACGAAAGCTCTACCTACCTCTCATTATTTTCGACAAACATTGAGTAAAAGTAACCAATCGTAACAAGGTGGCTGTAACTGAGCGCCGTTTCAATATACTCGTTTTTTAACTAGGTAATCCCGCGCTTTGAATTCATTCGGGTACCGTTTGTAAGCCTTAAATGCTACTAAGATAAGATGTCATGATGAGAAAAAGTACTATATTACACACAGTGTTAATTACAGGGTTCGCTGCTGTATCCTCGTTGGCTTATGCTGCGCCTTCAGTTGTGCCAAATGCGCCGGAACTCAGTTCTCGTGGTTATGTTTTGATGGACTTCCATACGGGGAAAGTACTGGTTGAACGTGATGCCCACAAACGTTTAAACCCCGCGAGTTTAACGAAGTTGATGACTGCTTATGTAGCTGGTCAAGAAATTAATACAGGCAATATTACGTTGAATGATGAGGTTGTCATCAGCCGAAATGCTTGGGCAAAAAATTTCCCAGATTCTTCAAAAATGTTTATTGAAGTCAATACTTCCGTTTCTTTGTCTGACTTATACCGTGGTCTGATTGTTCAATCTGGTAACGATGCCAGTGTTGCTATTGCTGAGCATGTTGCGGGAAGTGAATCAGGGTTTGTGAGTTTGATGAATAGTTGGGCCGCCAAGCTTGAATTGTCTAACACGGCATTCACCAACCCTCACGGCCTAGACAGTGACGGTTTATATTCGACACCTTATGATATTGCCAAGTTGGGCCAAGCGATTATTCGTGACTTACCTGATATCTATCCGCTGTATAGCGAAACCTCGTTTACTTACAATGGCATCACTCAATACAACCGTAATGGCTTGCTTCGTGATCGTAGTATGAATGTCGATGGCATGAAAACTGGATATACAAGCGGTGCGGGTTATAGTCTAGCGACTTCTGCAACACAAGGTGATATGCGTCTGATTGCCGTAGTAATGGGAGCGAAGAGCGAGAATGTTCGTGAATCAGAAAGCAAGCAGCTGTTAAGTTATGGCTTCCGCTTTTACGATACGGTAATGCCGACTGAGGCGGGTGCGGAACTTGCGAAAGCTCGAGTTTGGATGGGCGAAAAAGACGAGCTTACTGTCGGCGTAGCTAACGATGTTTATCTCACTTTGCCAAAAGGAGATGTAAAAAATCTGCAAGCGGAAGTTGAATACAACGGTGATTTAGTTGCGCCAATTTCTGAGCAACAAGTGGTTGGTAAAGTGCTTTACAAAGTCGACGGTAAGGTCGTAAATGAAGCCGAGCTCGTTGCATTGGAGTCCGTGGAGGAAGGCAGTTTATTCAAGCGAATTTTAGACTGGTTTAAGCAATTGGTCGCTAGCTGGTTCTAAACAGTAGCGAACTTCTGTCTATATCACTCTATCTTGTTAATGTTCTATTAAATCAATTTACTAAGGCGACCAACGTGGTCGCCTTACGTTTTTGGAATACTCGTTGCGTTAAAACACAGGCCCTCTTGTAAGGGTGTGTTTTTACCTGACCAAGAGCGTTTTGTGTTTTTGGGTGCGAGAGAAAAGAAACTAGAACAAGAATGGAGTGACACGTGCACAAGATTTTATCTTTGACATTGATTTTATCGCTCATGGGCTGCGCTATGCCTTACCAGCAGGAGGTCGATAGCGGCCAATGTGTTGGAGTCATGACCTCTCAGGATGCATATGGTTATTTAAACCCAAACCATTACACGATGCAGGTACTCGCGCTAAAGCAAGAAAAAGATGTGAAAGATTATATTCGCTATATCGATCCTAAGCATCCGGTTTGGGTTAACTGGAAAAACAGCCGAGGCACGCGTTGGTATACGGTAACTGTTGGTGATTTTAAAACGAAGCAGGATGCCTACAATGCGCTTTCTTCATTACCAAGCCGTGTAAAGCAGTCATCCCCGTTTGTGCTGACTTTTGCGGAAATGCAGCGTAAGCAACAAACGAGTGTTGTGAGAATGCGTTAACCAACAAAAAACGGAAGCGATGGCTTCCGTTTTTGTATTTAGGAGTAAGCTTAAAGCGCCGCTAAAATCGTTTCTGCTTTGCTTGCTTCAAACTCTTTTGGCTCTTCAACGTTTAGCTTAGTCACTGTGCCGTTTTCAATGATCATTGCGTAACGTTGTGAGCGAATACCACCAAAGCCGCCTGTATCCATTTCAAGACCTAATGCTTTAGTAAAGCTAGCGTCGCCATCACCCAACATCAAAATCTCAGAAGCGTTTTGAGCTTCGCCCCACGCTTGCATCACAAATGCATCGTTTACAGAAACGCACGCAATTAAATCAACACCTTTTGCCTTTAGCTCATCAGCTAATACCACATAGCCTGGTAGATGGGCTTCTGAACAGGTAGGGGTGAATGCGCCAGGTACAGCAAAGAGTACGACTTTCTTGTTCGCAAACAGTTCTGTAACGTCGTGGTTCACCATACCATCGGCAGTCAACTCACTTAGAGTTGCAACTGGTAGAGCTTGGCCTTGTTGAATCATGATTCTATTCCTTTTTGTGTGCTAGTTTAGCTTTCTCAGTCTAGCGTTTATAAATGCGGTTAACCACAGAGTTTTTGTAGGGTTTTAATACCTACGCGTTTGACCTAAGGCGTGGCACTGATGCCTTTATTGCAAAGCTTCGTGCTGGTTTACGTATTGGCTAACAAGGTGACGATATTTCGCCTTTAACTCGTTATCGATAAAGCTGGCATCAATCGCGTTCATTGTAAATTGGGCAAGTTCACTCTTACTCATTGGATGTGCGTTGTTGACGGCCAGAAAGTTATCCGTCATGTAGCCACCAAAGTACACAGGATCGTCTGAGTTAATCGTTACGGCGACACCTTTTCGTAGCAAATCCACAATATTGTGATCTTTCATATCGTCGAATACACATAGCTTAAGATTCGATAACGGACACACTGTCAGTGGCATTTGGCTTTCGATTAAGGATTCAACTAATGCTTCATCATCAACACAGCGAACACCGTGATCCACGCGGCTCACGTAAAGCATTTCAATTGCATCGCTAATATTTTGTGCGGGGCCTTCTTCACCTGCGTGAGCAACGGTAAGTAAGCCTTCTTCTACTGCTTGTTTAAATACGCGCTTGAATTTAGCTGGCGGATGACCTTGTTCTGAAGAATCTAGCCCAACACCAATGATCTTATCACGGTGTTTCAGAATAGCCTGCAGGGTCTCTATGGCGCTCTCTTCTGAAAGGTGACGGAGAAAACACGCAATAATTTGCGAAGTAATGCCAAGTTTTTCGTGACCATCTTTTAGCGCACGAGCGATTCCATTGATAACAGTGTCAAAGTCTATGCCGCGTTCTGTGTGTGTTTGAGGGTCAAAAAAGATTTCGGTATGAATAACGTTGTCTTCTTTACAGTGCAGTAAGTATTCCCAAGTGAGATCGTAAAAATCTTGCTCCGTACGCAGAACTCCCGCTCCTTGGTAATAGAGGTCGAGAAATGATTGTAAGTCTGTGAACTGATATGCGCTGCGTAGTTCACTCGGAGAAGAGTAAGGGATCTCGATGCCGTTTCGTTTTGCTAATTTGAATAAGAGTTCCGGCTCAAGTGAACCTTCGATATGTAAGTGCAGCTCTACTTTTGGAAGACCTTGAATAAATGCGTTCATATTCCACCTTATGTGTATTGTGGATGCAGTTACTCTAAGAATAGGTATAGATAGAAATAAATCGAACGCTATCACAAAGAGTAAGACCCACGATGATCTCAACTCTTCGTAATCAGCACTTTGCGGGAACTGGTAGAGACCCCCAAACCATATCATTGGGGTTATACGAAGCAAACGAGAGGGATTATACGCAAAAATATCGCTTTGGCTATACGCAAATAACCTAGCTGTCATTAGTCACGGGGTTTCCTGTGAGCGAAACGACTATTTGCAAGTCACTTGAGTATAGAGGAGCCAGTTGTTTTTGCGTGTGTGAGAGGCACGTGTAATTAGAAGAGTAGTCTAAAAGAGTGGAGATTCGTTTGAGCACAGGTAGGTGGCGGTACCTTGCACAACGATAAAGGCAGAGAAAGCACTAGAGAGCATTTATAGATCGAATAACTTATCAAATTCTCTTTGTTCCATAATGTCTTCTATGCGGCGTCGAGTTTTCTGCTTTATCGCCGCCGCGTTTTGTTCAGACTCTTTTTTGTCTTTTTCTGACTGCTTCTTACTTTTTCTAGCCATTGGATACCTTACAAATTAGTTGCATTATCCATTAATGCATGAAAACTGAATCAGTTAACAGTAAAACTTCCTAACTTTGAACCTGAATCACAGAGAATAGTTCCAGATTGCGTTTTCTCACAATATTCAAAATCGATCATAAAGCTATGAGAAAGAAGTTTCGGTAATACGTGTCTTCGTAAAATATCACCATTTAATTGATGTATTTTAGCGTTCCAAGAGGTTTGAGGTTGTTCTAAATTAAATTCAATTTCTAACATTTATTCTCCTGTTTTTTAGTGATTTTCTCTTTGTTAAGTAATTGATACCAATGCCTTTGACGGCCAGTTCTTTTTGAGGACATGATTTTTCCTATAAATAATAAATTAAGCAGTACTATTCAGTTTATTTTAGATAGCACAAAGCAATGCCTAAAATTAGGCTGAGTGATTGATGAAAGAATATTTTTGAAGGAGAGAGGTTTGGTGCAGCATGGGCATGCTACACCAAGAAAAGCAGTCTTATAGAGGAGTTACTTCAGTCGCTTGAGGACCTTTTTTACCTTGCTCTACATTGAAGCTTACTTTCTGACCTTCAGTCAGTGTTTTGAAACCGTCAGAAACGATAGCGTTAAAGTGTACGAATACATCTTGGCCGCCGTTGTCTTGAGATAGAAAACCGAAGCCTTTAGTTTCGTTAAACCATTTTACTGAACCAGTTACTTTAGACATAAAAATACCTTTGAATTAAACATTAAAATTATGATTTGTTTTGTGGATCTTTTCTAAGCTATTGAATGTTCAATCAAGAGGAAGTTGTACGCAGGTGTCTGAATTGGGGATTCAAGATTTTACTGAGAGGAAACTTAAACTAAATGTTGCATTAACAGCTCTCTTCTAAGAGCCAAGGCACACTATACACCTTGTTTAGAAAATAGCTACATTTATTTTAGATAAATTAAATGTGCTCATTATTAACTCGATAAATTGTATTGTTCGAAAAAGTTGAATAAGTAGAACGAATAGTATGGCTCATAATTTTAGCTCATCAACCTAAAATAGAACCTTATCGATAGCCATAGATTGAACATGCGACTTGCAAGCGGTCACAAAGATAAACTAGGAGAACTAGTATGAGTACATTCAGAGAAATTCGTCAGCTTATTCCTGCGCAACCTACTGCTGATGGTGATGGAGTGAAAATTCGCCGTGTAGCGGGTTTCAATCATGCTAGCTTTTCTCCATTTTTGATGATGGATGAACTCAAATCAGAAGACCGTGCTGACTATATCGGCGGTTTCCCTCCGCATCCGCACCGCGGTATCGAGACGCTTACTTATATGTTGAAAGGTCATTTCCAGCATCGTGATCATATGGATAATGTTGGCGAGCTTCGTTCCGGTGGTGCACAGTGGATGGCAGCAGGAAGAGGCGTCATCCATAGCGAAATGCCTATTATGAAGGAAGGCGAACTGCATGGTTTCCAAATTTGGATTAACCAGCCTGCGAAAAATAAGATGCAGCCAGCTCAATATCATGACTTTCAACCTGAAACGATCACTGAGTTTGATACTCCGAATACGGGGGTTGTACGTTTGATTGCGGGTCATATGACTATAAACAACGAACGAATTCAGGGGCCGCTAACAGAGACAGGTGTTGCTGCCACGGTAGCCGATTGGAGAGCGATGGGTGGTCAAGCTTTGAATTTGAACACGGATCAAGACAACAACATGATGCTCTATGTCTATAAAGGTCGTATTCAATTAAAAGGTCGTGAGATCAATCAAGGCGAAATGGCCATTTTATCGAAAGGTGAATGGGTTGAATTGCAGGCCGAAAAAGAGAGTGGTGCACTGATCTTTATAGGTGAGCCAATTAATGAACCCGTGGTGCATTATGGCCCTTTTGTCATGAATAGCATGGAAGAGATAGAACAAGCCATCCAAGACTACAACTCTGGGTTGTTTGAAACTTACTAGTTTGGACTGCCTACTCGCTTTTTCAGTTAGCGAGCAAATTAAAACAGTTTTGAGCCTGAATATTGGGCTCGACCAGAAGCAAATACGATAATCCACTGCCATCGAATTTGCGTTAGCCACGTTTAATCCACGTGGCTTTTTTCTACTTCTGACTCCATCGTATGATGGCTTCCTTTCCTGCTTCAATTCCTAACTCATAAGCATGACGCAGTGGTGCTGGCGATCGACTCAGCCGTTTCAACTTGAATGTTTCAGGAGGACACACTTGAATGATTTCGATACCAGGTGGTGGGTTGTTGATCAGCGCTAAGGTCTGATTGTAGCGAACTTCACGTGTCAACATCGGTTCAATTAATCCGGGCGTTTCTTTCAACATCTTCCTAGTTAGGGCGCTGAATCTTCCTCTTGGCTTTTGATAGCTTGCGGGCTGACTGCGTAAAACCATAATCTTTTTGGCTCCTCGCTTTATTGCTTCTGCAACAGGAAGTGCGTCTGAGACGCCACCATCAACGTATTGAATTCCGTTCAGTGATACGCCATTTCGGTAAAGTACAGGCAGTGCGCTGCTGGCTTTCATTGTTTCTGCCAAGTCGTCGACATCAGGAAGGTGGTACTCCGCTTGCCCATTGTCTTGACGCGTCACGCCTAAAAAGAAGGGTCGTGAATCGGCTTTGAGCGCAGATTTATCGATGCCAAGTTCTTCGAGGGTGACATTCCACATCCAGTCTAAGTTCATCATATCACCACCACGTAGAAGTTGAGATGGAGAGATAAATTCTTTTCTTAAGCTGTAATCGAGGTAGATTTTTAAGTTACGTCCGGGCATTTTAGCTAAGTAGGCAGCCAAGTTGCTAGCACCCGCAGACACTCCCCAAAAGCTATCAAATGGAGAGAACTCGCTAGCAAGAAAATGATCGAGTATGCCGCATGAAAATACGCCTCGCATGGCTCCACCTTCGACAATCAATGCTCGAGAGCCTACTTTTTCCATCACTTCGCTCCACTCTTTATCAATCGGATAATAGCGTGCAGCTTAACGCATAATGGTTTTATACCCAAGTGGGCCAAAGGTCTAGGTTGCGTTCCTTTGAATAAAAAGGGCATCAACGGATGCCCTTGTCACTTTTAGCCTATGGAATTGCGGGTAATTGAGTCGCTAATTTAGTGAAGGAGACCGAGCCAATTAGCCCCCTTACATAGAGCCATACCTGTAGTCCCATACTGATCGTTGTTGGAATAGTTTGATGATCACTTGTTAAATAGGCATACGAACACTATCCAGAGCGTTGTAAGCAAAAGTAATGGGGTGAATACTTTCTGGATAGAAGCGCCATCAGTTAAATTGTAAATTTTGATGGATTCATAATAGAACGCTCGTTTGAATTCTTTGAAGCTAATGTCGCTCTTCGCATGCGACTGTTCATAGTGCTGGTGCGCAGCGTCCGATAGCTGGTATTCCAAGTCTTGGAGCTCGTACTCCTTGTTAAAAAACGCATCCCAAGCCGAAAGGCGGGCTATCGTTTTAGGAGATGGATCCCCATTTAGTTTCTCTAGACGCTTAGCATAAGCTGCTTGATATTTATCCACGGTATATTCCTGTCTGAATAGACGTTGAGTTAGAACATATGTAAAAAGAAAAATAAGTAATAAAAGGTTTTTTACGTTCTATACCTGTGATAAATGCTAAAAAGTTCAATGCTCTAGCACTCCGATGTCGCAAATGATATTGATGGAATTGCTCTGCGACAAATAAAATAATTACTCTAGATAACAACGAATTTTTGTTGTTTTTTAAAAAAACTGATCATGAGATTGAGTGGGGAGTTTTACCGAGAAGAATTTCGCTACTGTAACTGTCTATATTTACTCAAAAAGAGAAAATCTTAGAAGCTTTCTTTGATTGATGTGAGATATTTTAGGTCGAAAAGCATTAATTTTGGCTATGCTTATAGTTCGTCTTTTTTGTTGTTGAACTCTACTTCGAGGGGGAAAGAACCCATATTTCGAGCATAGGATAGCTCGCTTTTTCGTTACGTCGTTCTTGGAGTTTGAATCAGTGACGACGCTATGAGTCTAGCATCTTGAACTCACTTGGGTGTATTGATTAATTATAAAAGTAAAGCAGTGCTGAGCTAGGATAAACTTCAACGTAAAGGTGACGGTATGAATATACAATCAGCCATTATTGAATATGCGATAGCGATTATAGGCTTACTTTTGACGGGCGTTACCCTCTGAGCATGACTGCCCAGAGGATAGAAAGCGCATTAGCTTTTTGCTAACGATTGATGTTGTATCGAGCCATTGCAGCTTCTTCTGACGATACAACCGTTTTACCAATTGGTGCGAGTGAAATAACCGCTAGCTTGAGGTGTTGGAGCGCAAACGGAATGCCGATTATGGTGACAAAGCATGCTGCGGCAGAAAGTACGTGACCGATAGCTAACCAAAGGCCTGCAAATACAAACCAAAGGACGTTACCAATAACGCCGAGCGGACTCGTGCCAATGTCCATTTCATTGGTCAATTCATCGCGTGAGATGGCCTCTTTACCGAATGGGAAAAAGGAAAAATTACCCATAACGATACACGCACGCCCCCAAGGTATTCCGATGATGCTAATAAAGGCCAAAATACCAAAAAACCACCATAGCAACCCCATAAATACGCCACCAAATACAAACCAAATGATGTTACCAAGTGTTCTCATTCTATTTCCTTTATTCTTGAATGTGATGATTCAGATACCTGAGAGCACCGTAAAACAAATCTAAACCGTCTGTTTTGTCGATGTGTGCTTTTGTGCCCTCATTCACCTGATTGATAGAATAATCGCAGTAGTCTTAACAGAGAATGAATGCCTTCCTTAAGGCAAGTCTTTTTAGTATAGAGCGTAATACTCAATCAAGCATATAGCCAAGAATCGCATTATCTAGAGACAACTTTCTCGAGATATTGACAAATTTGCTCTGCCAATCGATGGCTGGCAATGTTGCGTGTTACTACTTCATCAGCAATATTTCCAGACTCAACGACGCCAAACCAATCGAGCAACATCGAGTGGAAACCTTTACTCGTCAGCATTGGCGTCCAGTCTTTCAAATTGATTTTTTGCTCTTGGTTAGCTTGCCATAGTTTGCCTTCAACGAAGGAGTCGAACTCAACTGCCTTGTTTGCATAACAAGCTTGAACGCGCTCTGTAGTGATACCGAAGTGGCGATTCATCGAGGCGTGGAGCAAAGTATCTCCATGTTGCCACTGAATATCTAAACGCGCCAACTGACCACCTTCAAGTTGATGAGTTACATAAGCATCTTTTAGATCTGCTTTGGCTGTGACGTTAACGCTGTCTAATGGGTGAATAAAATCATCAAATATAAAGGTACGAACATCCCCCGGTAGTTGGTGACGGTTCTTTTCCCAGCGTAGCGACTTTAAGTCAGATATGTTGCCTTGCTGCACTTGTGGCATATGTTGGTTATAAAGTGGAATGTGACGACGGTTAAAGCCCACATAGAGTGGCTGTCTCTCTTTTTCGGCAATATCGTACAGCTTTTCGACGTCATCAGCACTGTTCGCTAATGGTTTGTCGACAAAGGTTGGGATTCCATGTTGCAGAAAAAATGCCGCTATTTGAAGGTGTACGCTTGTTGCCGCATGAATCATGACGGCATCGACGCCAAAGTGCAGAAGTTGTTGGTAGTCCTGGCAGATCTCTGAGATTCGATACTGCTTAGCCAGGCTCTCAAGTGTGTTTGGGTTGCGGGTACAAAATACAAGTTCGATATTTGGAAGCTGAGTGATAACAGGAAGGTATGCTTTCTGAGCGATATCCCCTAGACCAATAATACCAATTTTCATCCTAGTCCTTATCTCGATGTATGGATCGCGGACTGTCAGTATAACGCTTGGCGCGGCGATGAGTTTAAATACCTTGTTAGAAAAAGCCTGATTCACACTTTGAGCCAGGCTTTATTGAATGATTTAGGAAACGGCTCGGCAGGCTTTGAATATATCTAACTTGCTATCGTAGGCTTGAGTTTGTACATCCATAATGCCTAATAAAGAGTGGAACACGTTATCATGTGAGTATTGGCCTGCATTCTGTGCTTGTATATACAAACAGTCGGTATTGATCTGCTTCGCTTGTTTAAAGCCCGAAGACAGCCACATAATCAAAGGAACGCGTTTTTGGAAATCTGGTGCAAGGCCATAAGGCATACCATGTAAGAACAATCCGTTTTCGCCTAGTGACTCACCGTGATCCGATATGTAAATTAGCGCGGTATTATACTCAGACTCTAACGCTTTAAGTTTTTTGATGGTTTCTGCCAATACAAGATCGGTGTAGCGTATTGTATTGTCATATGTGTTCACTATTTGTTCGATGCTACAGTTTTCGATATCTGCACGTGGACAGTCTGGTTTAAAGAAGGCGTTGTCTCTTGGGTAACGCTGAAAGTAGGTCGGACCGTGGCTTCCTATAAGGTGCATGGCGACCACTCGGTTACCGTGCATATCCGCGACTTCCTGATCAAAATGATCTAATAGCGCCATGTCGTAACAAGTTTGGCCATTACACATAGGGCTTACTTGCTTTCGATCCACTTCGATTTTCTTGATCTTGTGGGCTACTTCTTTATCCCCACCGTCATTTTCTTTCCAAATGAGGTCAACCCCGGCGCGCTGCATTATATCGAGAGCATTGTCCTGGTTATCCGCTTTGGCGCGTTCAAACTCGTTTCGCGTGAGCTGTGAAAACATACAAGGCACAGATACAGCAGTCGCGGTGCCACAAGACGCGACGTCTTGAAATGAGATAACATCCAGTTTACTAGTATAAGGGTTTGTCTCTCGTGTATAGCCATTGAGTTGGTAGTTCTGAGTTCGAGCGGTTTCTCCTACGACAAAAACCAGTAGTGTTGGTTTGCTCTGTGCTTGCTGTACGGCGCTATTTGACTGCTTTGCATCTGTGCCGATTTCTCGATATGGCTCTGGCGTGGTGAAATATTTTTCCTTCACATACCCGGTCGCGCTGTAAACGAACTGGGTGGGTATGATGATTTTTTTTAGGTGGCTATTGTTGCGCCCTACAGATGCGTAGTCTTGATAGTACACGCTGGCAATGACGGCGATGACAGCTAGCGACGACAGCATCGATACTAATTTGGTAACAGAGAAGTACAGTAATTGGTGACGTTGAGATTGCAGCTTGACCTTAAAGACAATTATCGCTGGGATAACTCCCATAATCAGCGTCCAAATTACAGAGTGAGCACTCAGGTAAGAACTCGCCTCGCTCGAATCGGTTTCAACAATATTGGCAATCATTCCAGAATCGAAAAGTGTGCCATAGTTATAGCTTGCGTAGCTCACCATACTTGAAACAATAATTAAAATTATAAAGAACGGCTTGCCGATCCAAGGCCAACTAAATAAATTAAAAAGGAAATTGAGCGCGGCAAGAAAGAAAATTGGTATTGTGATAATAAATCCAATTTTGACATTATCTAAGTGTGTAAAGATGCCGATCAGTTCTTTATAAATAGGGATATTTACGACGAGAGCGAAATACAGCGCCAACAGGAAAGTAAAGGTAACGTAAGAGATACCTCTCTGTTGTAAATCATGTGTCTTCATAATGAGTGTCTTGAATAAAAATTAGAGCAAGAACGAAGCCCAAATAAAAAGGGCAAGAGTTAACGCAACAAATACTGCTGCTGAGCCAATATCTTTGGCTCTACCACTGAGCTCGTGCCAGTCATCGCTAACACGGTCGACAACCGCTTCTACGGCGGAATTAATGAGTTCGACGATCAATACCAAGAACAGGCTACTGATTATCAGCACTCTTTCATATGTGGTGACAGGAAGGAAAAAAGCACAGACGGAAAGCACCAAGGCGAGAATCAATTCTTGTCTAAAAGCGGCTTCGTGTGTCCATGCGGCTTTCAATCCTTGAAATGAATAGCCGGTCGCATCCATGACACGGCGTATACCTGTTTTACCTGGCTTCAAAATATGACCTTACTATTTAAGCATTGGGATGGAACACATATCCCAGAGAGGTAACGAGATTAATCGTTACAGCGTGAAACATTTGTGAATAGAATCCATCGCGCGATAATTTAAGAAAAGTGCTTATTTAATCAAGATCGTAGACGGTATAGCCTTTGTTCTGGAGACATTTACGCAATACGAGAGATTGGGTTTTGGTTGAATCATTTGTTCCACTCAAAGCACCAGCTCCAGCTCCTACAGCTCCGCCGGCAGCAGCACCGACAGCCGCTCCACCTAATCCGTCTTCTAGCGCACCAGCAGCTGCGCCGATCAATGCGCCTGTAACCGCCCCATTAGTGGCTTCAGATTTCGCTGCCTCTGATTTGTCGACATTTTCTGCATAGCCTTGGCAGTAAAGAAAGTCTTGTTCATATGTACTAGGGTCGACATTGGTCATGTCGACGACAGGTTTTTGATTGTAGGCGCAAGCTGTAAGCGTAGGAGTAAGCGCCATAATCAGGATAAAAGATTTATACATGAGTACTATCCATTTAGTGTGTGAATCTTATGGATTAAATGTACACTGTTTTATTGTTGGGCTCTGTCGCTTGAGTGTATTGAAGTGTCGTCTTCTGTAAATGGGGTAGGAAGGTTAAGTTAACTGTCTGATTTTTTGAGGCTAAGTGTGAAGCAAGCTCCTCCAAGTGGGCTATGGCAAATCGAAACTTCTCCACGTTGAAGCTCCATTATCTGTCTGACAATCGCCAAGCCGAGCCCAAACCCGCTCGTCTTTTTGTTGCGAGATTCATCCGCACTGTAAAATGGTTCGAATAGATGAGGCCAATGCTTTTCTTCAATACCTATGCCATCATCATGAACATTGATGAAGCAGCGGTGCTGATCGTGTTTTATCTCTACTAAAATCTGCTTATCCGCGTACCGCATTGCATTGCGCAGCAAGTTATCTAAGGCTCGCTTTAACAATTTTGGGTCAGCAAACGCGAGAACGTTTTCTGAGTTTACTTCTTGAAGCGAGATAGCGAGCGTAGTCTCTTTTTGCCATCTCTGTCGTAATTCTTTGACTAAGTTGAATAGGACGACTTCTTCTTGAGTTTGTAATGCTGTGTCAGGACGCTCCATCTTTGCGTAGTAAAGCAATTCTTCAACCATTTCTTCCATCTCGTCAATGTCTTCGACGATACTGTAAACATACTTTTTCTGTTGTTCAGTTAAGGTTGAATCCGATAACAAATCTGCTTGCCATTGTAAGCGGAAGATTGGGGTACGCAATTCATGTGCAACGGCGTTAGTTAGCATTTTATTGCTAGTGATCAAGCGAGATACTTTATCGGCCATCGTGTTAAAGCTTTTGTTTAACGTCCCAACAGACTTAGCGCTTGAGGTACTAGCTCGAGCCTTGAAGTTACCTGAGGCAAACTCAACGGTCACTCTCTCTAGCTCTCGAATCCGACGGCTTAAGAACCAGATCAACAATATGCAATACAGAGCAAATCCAGCTAAAAAGAACAACCAAACGATATTGTCATCAAAGTTGGCTGCTTTAACCACAGGACTATTCGGATTATCGCTCATTTTAAAGATAGGCGTGCTCGCATCTAGGCGGAACCAGATATCCCTTTCTTCATCGTAAGCGACGTTAACGGAGGTATCACTTTCAAACGCCTTTTTGATGTCTGTTGGAAGCTCTTCAAGCGTATGAGGCACCAACAAACGATGGCTTGATGTGGCAAATTGTTCCAACTGTTGTTGAGTATATTCTAATCCGTGTTCTTTATAGATAGGGTAGATCAGATCGTGAAAAGCTTGACCCTCATGCTCTTGTAATAGGTAGTCATAATCTGTGTTGATCTCATAAACTAAGAACTCGTATCCCCACAAGCTAGCCATAAACAGAATGATAAGGCCAACAAAGCTTTCCAGATAAATCCGTCTCATTATTCATTCCATGCATCAGGCATAAATAGGTAGCCTTTGCCGCGAACGGTAATGATTTTTTGTGGTGAGCAAGAAGCATCGCCTAGCTTCTTTCTCAGTGTCACTATGCGATTATCAATGGTGCGGTCTGTTCCATCGTATTCAATACCACGTAGTGTTTTGGTCAGCCACTCACGTGATAGTGTTTTTTCAGCATGCGTAGCAAGAACCCACAACAAATCGAACTCGCCGTCTGTCAGCGCAATTTCTTCTTGGTTCATTACGCACGATTTACGCAATCGGTTTAAACACAGAACACCAATTTGTAGGCCGTTTTCGGACTCGGTAGGCGCCGCCTCTTTTCTTCTTAATAGCATGCGAATACGAGCCAGCAATACGCGAGGTTTGATGGGTTTAGTAACAAAGTCATCTGCGCCTATTTCTAATGCGGCGACATGATCGAAGTCATCATCACTTGCTGTCAGCATCAACACTTTGCCTTTGTAGCATTCTCGGATTTGACGACATACACTCAGACCATCTTGCCCGGGTAGCATCAAATCTAACAGCACCACGTCTGGTTGTGTGTCAATAATCGCATTGGGTGCGTCCGTCCCATTGTCGATACATTTGACCTGAAAACCTTGTTCAACAAAATACTCACCCAACATAGTTTGTAATTTGGGATCGTCTTCCACAATGATTAGAGATGGTTTGATTTGTTGTGCGTTCATTTAAGTGATGTATACAATATTTAATATCAATGGAACTTAAACAAATTTACGAATTATTTCAAATAAAGCTTTCTCAGAATAAGGTTATCGGATGAGTTAATTGGATAAAATTGCCAATTAATAATTTAAATCTAATCACCTATCACATTTAGAGAGATGCAAAAAGGCGCAACGTTTGCGCCTAGGTATGGAATCTTAAAGCGAAATTACCGCTTATTCGGTGGTACACACGACGCTGTTGTCGCTGCCAAAAACATTTGGAACGTAAGCATCAGCTTGTGGGTCATTTTCCCACTTCGCATCATCGAGCAAGTAACGGAACTGAACATTCTGCGCTTTAGGTAAGCGGGTTTTAAATTTAAACTGACGACTTTTCTTCACTAATTTCATCGGTTCTGGCTGCCAGTTGTTGAAGTCTCCAGCAATTTGGACAGAGTCCCACTGATCTTTATCTAGCTCGAACGTGACTTCGACTTCATCTTTTGTCTTAAAGAATCTCTTTTTAAGCATTGATCTCTCCTTGTTCGTACAAAAACTGTTCTAACTATTACTCGTGTTTCATAATGATTTCAAGTTTTATCGAATTGTTGCTGGTATCTGATGAGGGGAGTATCCGAACGGTGAATAGCTCGTTGTGCTGGTTTCGTGTACTGAGGGAGCGTTAGAGAGAAAATTCACTAGCCTAAAATAGTCAAAGAACAGAGTTTGTTAGCGAGCCGAGAGTCCGTATCTTGAAGTCAAACCGTTATCATGTATTATCTTAAATCACCATTTTCCTTGATGTAGCTATGTTGAAGTTTAACCGTACATTGTTCACTGCGATAGTTTGCTTAGTTGCTATGCTTTTGAGTAGTGTCGCTCCTGTGGCGCAGGCTTCCGCTCCGATGAAAACAATTGAAGTACGCGATCTTATTGTTCAACAGGCTTCTCTGCACAAACAACTTGGCGTCAATGACGACTGCGTAGAATCACATCACGATGAGTTAGCCATCAATAAGGCACAACAATCTCACACGAGTTGTAGCTCTTCCTGCATGGTCAAAATTCCCGCCAACTTATCTCAAAACGACTTACTGCTTCTTCCTTATAGCCTTGCCTTGATTGATAGGCCTCTAGTCGAAAAAGTAGTGACAGTGATCACCAAGCTTTATCGTCCTCCGATTGTTTAATTCCTCATCTCAAATTACTTGGGGTTTACTCCTTTTTACCAAATGAAATGATTTGGCATTTGAATGCCACAAGGAAATAAACAATGAAAAAACTACTTGCCTTATGTAGTGCACTTTTACTGACTTTTACCACTCATGCAGCGCAATTTGAAGAAGGGAAGCACTACAAAGTTCTGGATGTTAAGAAAGCATCGAAACCTGTTGTGACGGAATTCTTTTCTTTTTATTGCCCACATTGCTACAAGTTTGAGTCGCTTATTGAGCGTTTAAAACCTGCTCTGCCAAAAGAGGCAAAGTTTGAAAAGGTACATGTGGGGTTCATGGGCGGAGATATGGCGATTCCGATGGCCAAGTCCTACGCGACGATGGTGTCGCTAGGAGTTGAAGATACAATGATTCCTGCCATGTTTGCCCAAATTCATCAAAAGCGACAAGCGCCAAAAGACGAAGCTGAGCTGAAACAGCTGTTCGTTGATAATGGCGTAGAAGGTAAGAAGTTTGATGCGGCGTACAATAGTTTCGCCGTAAACTCAATGCAGAAAGGTTTTGATAAGCAATTCTCTGCTAGCACGTTGAGAGGGGTTCCGGGTGTGGTTGTGAACAATAAATACATTGTTTTGGCCAACGAAATTCGTACTTACGACGAGTACAATCAATTAGTTAATTACTTATTGACGCTGTAACTATAAATAGCATCGATACTTAAAAATGGCGACGGTAGAGTCGCCATTTTTTATGCTTATCACTTTCGTATTATCTAAGAACGCTTGTACATGCTTGAGTCGGAACACTAGTCATAAATATGGCATGCGGATAAAACAAGCTAGCAGCAGTGATTGCAACATTACATGGCTGAGCAATCGTGGTTTTAATCACATTGGTAAGCACAGCGCCTGTATTATTTACTGTTTGAGCGGCGGCTTGTTGTGCCTGGTAAGACACGCAACCTGTCGTTGCATTGATCATCGCAGTGCTAAACAAAAGTTTGCGAAAAAACATATTCATATCCTTTGTGAATGCTTTGAATTACTTATATGTGGATTGATTCATAAATGAAACAAAACAGTGTTCAAAATATGTGTGCATTCACGAAATGAACATTGTTTTATAAAAAGACGTTTTTTTGTGATCTTAGTACTGGACAGACCAGGTTATGAAACTAAAGCCAATCCGTGCATTACGATTACGCCGAAGGTCAGTTTGCTCCTCATTCCTTGATATCCCTTGGGCTCGGCGTCTTGTTCGACTTTCCTCACGAGCTTTTCTGCATACCAAACAGCAAGATACCCAATTGCTAAGAGTAGGGTAGCGACCGCGTAATGTTTGTGGCCCTGCAGTAATGCGCCCCAAGCCAGTAAGACAAAAAGGTTGCTGAGAATTAATACATTTCGGCTAAGGCGGTGGTAGTAATGCTCAATGCCATTACCCCAAAGGATGCCAGATAAAAAACTTAATATAACGGCGCTATATGCGATGAAAAATTGCTGACCACTTAAATTGAAGAGTGAGATGTCAGTGAAAATCAGCCCTAAACTAAACACAAATGGAACCAGGCCTAAGTAACCGAGTTGTAGCATGGTTGAGCGTGTTGTCATGGTCGTCACCTTACAATTGTTGCTCTATCATATTGGTAAGCGTAGTACTTGTCGGTGATGTGGAGCTTGGAAAAGTAGCAATAACTTTACCTTCAGAGCTAATCAGAAACTTGTAGAAGTTCCATTTTGGTTTTATGCCTGCTTGGTTAGTAATTTGGTTGAAGACTGGGTTCGCATCTACACCTAATACTGAAGAGCGAGCCATCATTGGAAAGGTTACCCCGTAATCGAGATAACAGACTTTCGCAGTGTTTGTTTCGCTTCCTCTATCTTGTCGAAAGTCATTGCTCGGGAAACCGATAACGGTGAAGTTTTGGTCTTTGTAAGTTTGATAGAGGGTTTCTAACTGTTCGAACTGAGGAGTGAAGCCGCACTGGCTTGCTGTATTGACGACTAGTAGTGTCTTTCCCTTAAAGCTTTCGCATAGATCGACTTCTTCCGTTGAGTTTAACAACCTTTGCTTACCTTGAAGAATATCAGGGCACTCAGATGCAAGAGCAAGCGAATTCATGGAGAGAAAGCTAACGAGAGCGGCGAGTTTCAGTAATCCTTTCATGGTGTTGTTCCCCTTGTTTTCAATAAGTATAACTACTCAAGTGCAAAGAGGATCGATCAAAAAAGCCGCACAAATGCGCGGCTTTTTTCAAGAGCTGAGATCTGACTATGCCAGTTTCAACTCGAACTGGTTCAGGTACATTACCATGTCTTCAATCGTCAGTACCGGCATGTTGTGCAGGCGACCGAATGCTACGATCTCCGGTGCCTTTGCCATCGTGCCATCTGGATTGGTCACTTCACACAGTACGCCAGCGGGTTGAAGCCCTGCCATTTGCATCAGATCAATCGTACCTTCTGTGTGACCACGGCGAGTCATTACACCACCTGGACGTGCACGCAGAGGGAATACGTGACCCGGGCGAGCAAGATCTTCCGGTTTTGCGTGCGGGTTTGCCGCCGTTTTAATGGTCGTTACGCGGTCTGCTGCTGAAACACCCGTTGTTACACCAACTTTCGCTTCAATAGAAACCGTAAATGCGGTTTGGTTTGCGCTGTTGTTGTTTACCACCATTGGAGGCAGTTCCAGTTTGTCTGCTTGAACATCTGTTAAGCACAAACAAACGATGCCGCTACATTCGCGGATCATCAATGCCATTTGCTCGTTAGTGAGGTGCTCGACTGAATAAATGATATCGCCTTCGTTTTCGCGATCTTCATCATCAAGAAGCAGTACGCCACGGCCTTCTTTTAAAGCGATAAGTGCGTTTTCAACGCGAGTAATTGGGTCGCCGAATTCGGCAAGTAGTGATGACTGATTCATGGTTAACTCCTAAATTTCACCAGAATCAGGGCGGTATGAGAGATCGCCGTAAAATACGATCAAAAAGAAGTGCACCAGCATTCTTAGCGATCTGACTCGCTATGCTGGTGTATTCTTATTCTCTTTCATCCGGACTATAACCGTCGGCTCTGGCATCTCACCAGATCTGCTGACCTCGACGAATCGAGCGCTCGCGGGCTCACTTGAAAAAGTATACCGCCGGTGGGGAATTTCGCCCCGCCCTGAGAACAATTAAAAATGTACCACTTCATCCAAGTTGTGAAGAAGTGGAGCTAGGATAGTACTGCGAACTGAATAGCTTGGAAAGTCGATTCCATCTGTATGATGGAAAAGTGTGCTATCGACGGAAATAATCTGTGCGAATAAAGTGATCAATCTGCTGCGGCACGAAGGTGTTGTAAATCAGGCTCGTATGCGTTTGCTTCACTTCGATATGATCTTGCATACCGTCCAGTCTTGTCTCTTCTACGGTAACGGTACCGTCCGACATGGTGTTGTCATTACGGATCAACAATGGGCGAGCGCCAATCGGCATCGTTCCTGCGATACTGCCGAGTTTTTGAGGGAAATCCCAGGCGTCATCATGTTTGTTTAATCCGTGGTGTGGCGAATTGCCTAAAATTGCACCCAATCCGAGATCTTGAATTCGACCTACAATGGACGCGCCTTTAAGAGGCGAACCGATAGCGACAACATGAGAGATTAAGTTAGTGCTCGGTTTTCTGTTGGCGAGATAGCGCTTAATCATCAAGCCCCCCAAGCTGTGTCCCACGAGCACGTTTGTGGTCAGTGGATTAAGCGAATGATCAATAGAATCAAACAGTGAAGACTCATCGATAGCAACAGTGTTATAGCTGAGTACTTGCGTTTCGTATCCGAGTTTTCTCAGCTTTTGGCTAAGAGGCTGCATGACCAGCCCATGCATATAAAGACCATGTAAGATGATGATTTTCATAATACCTCCTAGATTTATGACGTCGTAGATATCCTACTCTAATTGACAAGAAACTACTTGTGCTTTGTGGTGCCTATTTACGTTTTGCTGCAAAGTTTGACTGCTGTAGCAAGCGACTCAGCCCAGTAAATCCTGTACTTGTTGTTGCAATTGATGACGATTTAAAGACGCAGGACTTAACACTTCACCGATAACAACATCCACTTTTGACCAAAAACGAGTCGGTCGTTTTGTGAGAGCATGTCCGCCTTTATGGCTGAAAAAAGAACCCCAAAGCCCTTTTAACGCCATAGGGATGACAGGAACAGGGTTACGTTCAAGGATTTTCTCTACACCAGGGCGAAACTCACCCAATTGACCGTTAGACGTTAAACGACCCTCAGGGAAGATACAGACAACCTCACCGTCGTAAAGTGCTTGTTCAATCTCCTCAAATGCTCGTCGGTAAGTGTCGGCACACTTACGTGGAGAACAGATCGGGATAACACCGGCATGACGGAATACATATTTAAGAACAGGTAGCTCGCTGATGGACTTGTCCATCACAAAACGAACCGGGCGAGTAGAGGTTCCCATCAAAATCAATGCATCGACATAGCTAACATGGTTAGCCACGATTAACGCAGCACCTTGTTCAGGAATATGTTGGCGCCCCTTTACTGACACACGATACATACAATGGCTGAGTAAATAACTGATAAAGCGTTGTGTAAATTCCGGTACTTGGCGATAGACATAGATCGCCACGAAAAAGTTACTTATTGCCATCATGGTAAACAGTTCCACAATAGAAAGCTCTAGTACGCTGAGTACAACGATCGAAACCAAAGCAGACACCACCATAAACAACGCATTCATGATGTTGTTAGCAGCAATGGCACGTGCACACTCCCCTTTGTTTGAACGCGACTGGATGAACGCATAAAGAGGAACAATAAAGACACCGCCGCTTACACCAACAAGGAACAGGTCAATCATGACGCGCAGATGTTTGGATTCAGCAACGAAGCTTTGCACATCATAAAAGTGCACCGGAAGTGATGGATAACTTGGGACTGCCCATAGCAAGTCGACGCCAAACACTGTCAGTCCAAGGATACCGAATGGCAAAATACCAAGCTCAACGTGGTTGAAAGAAAGTTTTTCACACAACCAAGAGCCTGTCGCGATACCAATCGAAAACAATGCCAACAGTAAAGAAACGACAGTGCTATCTGCGAACAAATGTTCGCGTGCGAAGTTAGGGAATTGAGTTAGGTAAGTCGCACCCATGAACCAGAACCAACTGATGGCAAGAATAGACATCCAGATGCCTCTCTGTTTTTTTGCCACTTTTAACGTGTTCTTTAAACCAGAAATCGGTTCAAATTTCGCTTTGTCATTCGATTGGCTAGGCATCGTTGGAATATTCACGCTGCTCATGAACCCAAGCAAAGACAAGGCAATCACGGTACAAGAAGCAATCAAGGTACCATTAGGAATGGCTAGCAGCAGGCCTGCGCTAAGCGTACCTATAAGAATCGAAAGAAACGTGCCCATTTCAACCCAAGCATTTCCTTTAACAAGCTCATTTGGTTTGAGCGCTTGTGGTAACAAGGCGTATTTCACGGGACCAAAATAGGCCGATTGAGTGCCTGTCATAAACAGCAGAACCAGCATCAGCATGGCACTTTGGGTGGCAATAGCGGTTGCTGCGCAAGACATGATAGCTAGTTCGATGAGCTTTAGACGTCGGATTAATTTGGCTTTGTCCATGCTGTCAGCGACGGCACCAGCATGCGCTGAGAATAGAAAGAAAGGTAGGATGAATAAGCCTGCCGCCAAATTAACGAATAGATTGACGGATATTGGTAGGTTATCAATTTGGCTGTATGTCACCATCAATAACAGAACGTTTTTGTAGATGTTGTCATTGAGTGCGCCAAGGCATTGCGTCACAAAGTAAGGAAAAAAGCGTTTTGAGAAAAACATACGGGCCCCGATTAAACAAAGTCGAATGAGATGGGAGCACTTTATGCTCAATGAACGATTAAACCAGCTTTCTCTTTCAAGTGACGTTGTATGCCACCAAAAGTAACGAAATTCGTTACTTTCATTTCCATTCGTTTATTGAGTTACTAATTCCGAGACTTCTGAGTAGGTTTTCTTTCCCATGGTTCAAACAGAGGGAACGTCCAACGACGCATCGCAATAATCAGAGAGGTGCCGTGTTTTTCGTCCATATCGAGAGAGCTATCATTTTGGCAAGCCTGATAAAACTCATCGATGACCTTTTGCAGTTTCTGTTGTAGCTTCTTGTTGGTTGGTACACTCATCAATCCTGTTGCCATGGAGAACTTTTCATCTTCACCAGAAAAGTAGCTTTGGAAAAAGGCGTCTTGAACTTGCTGTTGGAAGAACCGTTGAATAGGGCCGCCCATCTGCCACTTAAATGTCGGAGATATACGCAAACGAATTTTGTTATTTGGCTGCAAGTCGATGATGTTCAGACGATCCAAATGAGCAAGCTTTTGCACCAGTTCAAACTCATTGAAGGTGTATTGCTGAACGATTTGCTCAAACTGATAGCCATTTACAACACAGATTGCCACGAGTAGCAGGGCTTTATCATCAACCAACTGCTTTTCTTGCTCTAACGTTAGCGACTCTAGACCTTTATTGTGCGCAGCCGCGATCTTAAACAGTTCCGCCATTTCTAAACCAATCAATTGGCAAATGCGTTCTAAGCGTTCAAGACTAATGTGTTGACCTTCAGCGAGTAAACGTTTGACGCTTCCTTCACTTAAATCAAGGTGTTGTGCAACATCGGCATAATGCAGCCCAGCTAACTTTAGTTGGCGTTTAAGCTCTTTAATTAACGTATAGCTTTCTGACATTTACGCTGTTACCTCGTCGTGTAACTGCTCTAGGTACGTTTGCATAAAGGTTTTGCGTTTTTGCGCTTCGCGTCTTGCTGACTCTGTGTTCATGGTTTCAGCGATTTTGAATAACTTGGTTTGAAAGTGATCCAGAGTGAATTGTTTATCGTTAAGTTCACGTTCTTCGGCAAATATATCGCTGTCGTTGTAAAGTTGCGCGTTAAATTGAGTGCTGACTTGAATGCATCGCGTCACGCCAATTGCGCCTAAAGCGTCCAGACGGTCGGCATCTTGGACGATTTTAGCTTCCAACGTATTTGGCCTGATGTTTGCGCTAAAGCTGTGTGCCTCTATCGCATGAGCAATGGCATCATGATATTGCTGCGGATAATCGATACTCTCTAAAAATGCGACCGCTTTTTTGGCTGCGATGATTGAGCTCTCTTTGCGATTTGGGTGATCTTTCGGGTAAGTAAAGCAATCATGCAAATAGGCAGCCGGTAATACAATCGCGATGTCTGCATTTTCTTCTTTGCAGAGCTGTTTCGCTGTTTTGACCACGCGTTTTACGTGTTTAAGATCATGAGCTGCATCTACTTGCATCTCTTGCTGCATAAATTCCAAAAATTGCGGTTCTATCTGGCTTAATGACGTCATGGTTCATATCTACAACTAAAATGAAGTCAGAAGTATGCCCAACGCTTAGAATAATTTCCAAGTGCGATGGTGTAATTGAGATTCAGCCACCAGAACCTTGTGCAACGTTTGGTACTGAGCCGTTTTATATGGCCTTTCAATGTGTTCAGTGGTTTATGAGACAAGAATAGACAGAGCGAGCAGTGATGTTTACCAGTAGAAAAAAGGCCTGACGATGTCGTCAGGCCTTTTTCGTCACGCCGATCTTTTTAGCGTTTGAACGTTACTTGCTCTGCTTGTTCAAGATGAATATGAGTCGTCGCAGGCTGTGTTTCTGCAATCACTTTACCGTGACGAACAGAGTAACGAACCGGCACTTGGCGACGTACTGCGTCAAAACCATTTTCTGCGGGAAGAATCAGTAAACTACCAGGTTTGTCTTCTTCAATGCCGTGCTTATCTTGAATGTTCAGTGTACGTGCTGAATTGGTGCTGATCAGATCCAGTGAGTTGTTGATTTGGTCGTAACCCATCACCTGGCACACGTGCAGACCCATATGCAGCACTTGCAGCATGTTTGCAGTGCCTAGTGGGTACCAAGGGTCAAATACATCATCGTGTCCAAAGCAGACGTTGATGTTGGCATTCAGCATCTCTTTCACTCGTGTTACGCCGCGACGTTTTGGGTAATCATCAAAACGGCCTTGTAAGTGAATGTTCACCAATGGATTTGCCACGAAGTTGATACCGGACATGCGTAATAAACGGAACAGGCGAGATGCGTATGCACCGTTGTAGGAACCCATCGCTGTTGTGTGACTGGCCGTGACTTTATTCCCCATATCAGACTTGTGCGCTAATGCTGCCAGTGTTTCAACGAAGCGAGATTGTTCGTCATCGATTTCATCACAATGCACGTCGATCAGGCGGTCGTATTTTTGCGCTAACTCGAATACGTAGTGCAGCGATTCAATGCCATATTCGCGTGTGAATTCAAAGTGTGGAATCGCGCCAATCACGTCCGCACCTAATTTGACGGCTTCTTCTAGCAGCTCTTTGCCATTTGGGTAAGAGAGAATTCCTTCCTGCGGGAAGGCGACGATTTGGATATCTACCCATTCTTTCATCTCTTCACGCACTTCTATCATCGCTTTTAGGGCAATTAGGGTAGGGTCTGAAACATCGACGTGGGTACGAACGTGTTGTACGCCGTTTGCTATCTGCCATTTTAAGGTTTGTTTTGCGCGCGCTTTCACGTCTTCAATCGACAGCATTTCTTTGCGCTCAGCCCAACGTTCAATACCCTCAAACAATGTGCCAGAGATGTTCCAGTTTGGCTCGCCTGCGGTTTGAGTTGTATCTAAGTGAATGTGTGGCTCGCAGAAAGGCGCAACCGCCATACCGCCTTCAGCATCGATGATGTCACCGTTATGACTAAGCTCCACATCGTTGCTTTCAATGCGCTTGAATTGACCATCTTCAATCAAAATTTGCTGCAGACCTTCTTGTCCTTTTAGCATTACGTTTTTGATCAGTAGTGTTGTCATGATGGTTCCTTACGCTGGCTGTGTAGCCAGTGCTTTTTTGTTAAGAATAGGATTAAGAATCAGGAAGCTAATTGCGCCGCCAAGTACAGCGTTAATCGGCACTACGCCAGGCAGGAAGTGTCCCGCACCAACGCCAATCACGACAGCGATAATGCCAGCCCAGTTAACGTTTTGGAATTGGGTGGCTTCAAAGTTTGCGTAGCGTTTACGGTTCGTGAAGAAGTCAGCGATGATCACACCGCCAATCGGTGGAATTGCCAAAGATAAGAAGGTCAGCCAGCCAACAAAGTTATTGTAGAGCCAGAGAGCGCAAAGTGTGCCAACAAGACCGTTCGCCATTGAGATGTATTTACTTGGTAAGCCTGTGATGTTGGAAAATCCAAGACCCGATGCGTAGAGCGCGTTGTCGTTGGTCGTCCAGATGTTCAAGCCAAGAACGATGATAGCTGGAATAAGAAGACCTTGCGCGATCATCACTTCAGAGATGTCTGATTGACCCGTCACCGACGCACCTGCCGCGCCAAAGATAAACATTAACGAGTTACCGATGAAAAATGCCACCATGGTGATCATCACGGCGCTGCGCGGCTTTTTACCAAAGCGTACGAAATCCGCCGTTAATGTACCAGCACTGACAAAAGAGCCGACAACCATCGCGAGAGCTATTGAAAAATCGAGTGGCTCGGTTGGTTGAACCTGTTGTAGTTCGCTTATACCGCCAACACTATTTACTGCCTCGATGACAGAGTAGCCGCCAAGTAGCGCAATGGCAGGAACGGCAATTGCTGACAACACCATCAGTGCGGAGATGCCAAAGTAAACGGTCGCGGTCATGAGCAAACCGGAGACGAGGATCAAAGTATTGGTATCGATGCCCGTTGCTTTGTGCACCGGAATCGCAAACATCGCGACACCAACTCCAAACCACCCAACTTGAGTACCGCCAAGAAGAGCAGAAGGAAGCCAAGAGCCTTTAGAACCAAAAGAGAAACGAGCAAGAAGGTGAGTAGAGAGACCAGTAGAAGCGCCGATGTAACCGAGGAAAGAAGTGTAAATACCGAGGATTAGGTTACCGATGAGAACAGCGAGGAAAAAATCATTAAAGGAGAGCCCAGTACCGAGAGAACCCCCAGTCCACATACTTGCGGAGAAAAAAGTGAGTCCTAACATCACCATTGTAAGTGACGCCACGCCTTTTCTGGCCGTGTTAGGAACTGGTCCAAGACTGTAGTTATTGTCTCCAGCCATTATTACCTCCGCACATTGAAATATTAAATTATAGCACCTGATTTTCAGGCAAACGGCGCGTATTATCGTGATGTAAATTTAATAGTCAATGATAAAATTGCAATTTAAACGTTTGCTTTGTTTTTTATGTGTATTTTTTCTTTTAATAACAATGGTTTGATTTTTAAATTCTAAAGGTGGAAATTTTGATTTTACGTATTTTCTATGATTTATAGACAGGTTTTCCATGTGAAATGAATGTTTTGAATTGCTATTTGTTTTTATGGATTAAATTTATCTATAACTCTGGATTGTTCAGTCGATTTCTATGAAAAGAAAACGATTTCATGATGAGGTTTTTGGTTTGGACGTTATTTGTTCTTTTCTTGGGTGTGTTTTCTTGGTTTTATTTTGTTTTGGTGATTTATTTTTGTTGAAGCTGGTATTTCTAATGGCTTAGTGGGCGAATATTTGAATTTTATAAACAGTAAACAATCTGTTGTGGGTAAGAAAAGTACAACCGAGCTCGGTCAGAGGATAAGAGGGCAATAGCCACATAAAAAAATAGCCAACCGCAAAGAGTGCGATTGGCTTATATACATGTGAACAAAATCAAGTTCACTAACAACGTCAGTTGGCTAGGTGACCCTCGGCTTAAGAAGGGTCGATTTATATAATGCAGTTACTGTGCCAACTTTAATATGCCCTAAAATACGTAGTTTCTGTGACATGCGTTGCTTAAAGTTTGAGTAATGTTTGCAATTTGCAACTGCGTTATGCAATTTGACTCTATTATGCTAATGATTGATTAATAAACAATGAACCTTTTAAAGCATGACTAAACTCGCCGTTCCTAAAAAGGCGAAAAAACCAACGACATCTGTCACTGTTGTTAGAATCACCGAGCCAGCCAAAGCGGGGTCCAATTTAAACTTATCCAGAATAATGGGAATCAGCACACCAAATAAAGCTGCGGTAATAATATTGACGATAATGGCCAGCGCGATGGTTCCCCCAAGAACCGGAGATTGAAACCACAATCCGGCGAGCCCGCCGATGATTAACGCCCAAGCAATGCCGTTCAGAGAGCCAATACCCAACTCATTTTTCAAAAGCTTGAAGCGGTTACCTGGGGTGATCTGATTAAGCGCCATCGCACGAATCATTAGAGTGAGCGTTTGGCTGCCAGCAATGCCCCCCATGGATGCAACAATTGGCATGAGCACCGCCAAAGCCACCACCTGCGCAATTACATCTTCAAATAGTCCGATAGTGACAGACGCCAAAATCGCAGTAAGCAGATTGATGCCTAACCAAACACCGCGCTTTTGCGAGCTTTTTAATACTGGTGCAAACAAGTCATCGCCTTCATCCATACCTGTACCGGCCATCAAACGTGCTTCGTAGATTTCACGCTGTGTACTCAATGCAAACTGCCAATCGACTTCACCGATCAGTGTTTGGTCTGCATCAGTTACAGGGAGAGCGGGCAGTGTGCTGTGTTCTAATGCCTCTACCGCTTCAGGAAGCATCATTTTACTGTCTAGAACCGTCACTGCCTCAATAACGAGTGTTTTTAAGCGAATATCGGGGTCACCACGTAAGATATCGAAGTAATTGACCGTTCCACGATACTGTTTATTACGATTAATCAGATATACCTGTTGAGGCGTGTCGTAGCTATAGCGCTCCATTAACTGCTTAGCTGTCCCAATCGTAATGTTGAAGGGAAGGGTGATGATCTTACGTTCAGCCCAGTGGCCGAGTTCTTCATCAGCATACTCGTTTGCTTGATCGTAAAGTTCCAACTCATCTTTTTCTATCAACGAGAGCGCTTCGTTTATGATCGACTCTGGTAACGAATCGGCCCATTCGATGAGCGATAAGTTGTCGAGTTTAGCGAGAGTGAGTTTTAGCTCGACTTCAGATAACGCGTTGATGATAGAGAAACGTACGTCCGCACGCATTTCCGTTAACACGTCGATATGTAGCTCTAGTGGTAAAGCTCGCCATAAGCGAACACGATCGTCGATTGGAAAGGCTTCTAGAATCAGGGCAACCGCGCCGGGCTCGAGGCCCGCTTCAATAGATTCATTGAGCGTTGCGACTTGATCCGCTTCTTCGGCTTGGCCAATTTGCTGGATTAGAGTGGAGAGATCTTGAAACTTGCTCACCGAGTACCCCGATAGTTAATTCGTTTTATGGAAGTATGGCATGTTATTGAGATGCACAACTATGCACCTTAACCTTGCTCAAGGTACTTGAAAGTAACAGAAAAACAATAGGCTATTCGCTGTTGATGGTGAGATATGGCTGTACCAATTGGCGAATGTTCACTTTTGCGCCAATACGGGCTGCCAGCAAGTACATTCCGCCGATTTTTCTGTGTAAAAATAGGGCATCTGCTGGTGGAGTATGCCAGTATTCTTGCTCCATGCTTAGAATGGTGCCAGCCTCGCGAAGCTTTTGTGCTAAGCCGCTGGCTTTAAAGTCATAAGGCTCATCAACTAACATCGGTTCACATGCCATTTTCACTAGATCGAGAATCGCTTGGCGTTGGTCTGGAAGGATGGTTTGGCTGAAGAAGCCTATTTGTTCAAGCGCATTATTCAAGCCTTGTTCGTCATTGTTAACGACAGATGCGAAAGCTTGGCGATAACCAGTGCTGAACCGCTCGCTGTACTCTCGAGTGGCCCCGAAATCTAGCAAGCCGATTTGACGAGTGTTTTCGATATATAAGTAGTTGGCGAAATTTGGGTCGGTTTGTACCATCTTAAATTCGAACAGCTCCCTGAACAGTAATTCGAGTAGGCTGTGCATGACAAAATCTCGCGTACTCTGATCATAATGTTCGATTTGCTCAATCGGGCTACCATCAATGAATTCCATCGCGAGAACGGAGTCTGAGCAACTTTCAGTATGAATCTTGGGCACCACAAAATGAGGGTGCTCCTTCAAAGCGTCATGATAACGAATGGCAAATTGTGCCTCTCGTGCGTAATCGGCCTCGTCATGTAGCTGCTTTTTCGCTTCTTCGAGCAATCCTTTGTAGTCGACAGACTCGGGAATCAACCCAACGACCTTGAGCAGTGTACCGACATTATCGACGTCGCTATCGATACTTTTCCGTATGCCCGGATATTGCACTTTGACGGCTAGGTTATCGCCCGCATCGCTGTAGGCTTGGTGCACTTGTCCTATTGATGCACTGGCGATTGGTTTGAAGTTAAATGACAGAAACTCAGCTTTCCAATTCGTTCCTAGCGAACTTTCCATTACTGCGTTGAGTTGTTTTGCAGGCATTGGGTCTGCGTTGGAACGAAGACGGGAAAGAATATCGGCAAGTTCAGGTTCTAAAACATCACCAGCATCCATTGATAGCATTTGACCAAGCTTCATTGCAGCGCCACGCAGGTGAGCAAGTTGGTCAGTTAAGCGCGCGATGTTCTGTGGCGTCAGCAAGAGGTCTTTCGCTTTTGGTTTGTTGCCTTTGGCTATCTGCTTCGTGCCTTCTGCAATCACATTGCCTGCGACACGGGTAGCAAGTGAAGCGAACTTGCTGAATCTTGAGATGCGATGGGTAGGTAGGCTTCTTTCCTTTGCCGACATGAATCTTCTCCGCTATTTACTAACTAATTGTTATACGGGAAAAGGATATGTTTGGATACAAATGAAAAGAAAACCGCCAGCGTAACTGGCGGTTTGCGAGTTTAGATAGAGTAGAAGAAGTACAGTTGAGACTTCATTCGGATGATGATCCCGCGAATCACATCTAAGAAGGCCATGAAGCCTATCGGTTTTTCACCGCTGACCCATGCGAGGCCAACAGAGCCAACAGGGATGTCGTAGCCTTCTGGCTCATCAATCTTAAGACGAACAAAGTGGTGTTTGTTCTGTAAGTTCTTTCCAGTGGTGACACGTACGGAATCATCGAAACCCAGTAGATTACCTTGTGACTCACCTGTTGCTTCAACAATGCCTTCGACGGTCGCTGAGAAGATCTTACCTGGGTAAACGGACGAAGAGAATTCCGCTGGCTGACCCGGTTTGATGTTACGAATCGCTTGGTGGTTCACTCGCATCAGTACGTACTTCTCGTTGGTGTACATATTAATACGTGGCATCGCTGATACGCGCTGACCTTCACGCAGGATAAAGTTAGTTACAAAGCCATCACTAGGTGCATGCACTTTGGTGCTGTTCAAATCCCATTGTGCTTTTGCAATTTGCTCTTCCGCTTGACGCAATTCAGCCTGCTTCGTTTCAACCGCTAACTCCGCTTTATGAATCGCCAGCTTCGCACGTGAAATATCGACTTGTTTCTTCTTGATTTGAGATTCAAGAGTCAACACATTGTGGCGAGCCATGTCTACTGTGCTCGACTGTTTGTCGATGTCGCTTTCCGTGATGGTGTTTTGCACCACTCGGTTTTGCTCAACATAGCGAACTAGCATCTTTTTCTGCAATTTGTAGTCAACTTTCGCCGCTTCCAACTGGCTCTTTGATGTTTCTAGATCTTGCACTAGCGCTTCGTGGTTAGCTTCTTCAATCTCGATGTCGCCTATTGCTGTAGCTAATGCAACGCGAGCAGAATCAGCGGATACGTTCGCTTGATTTAATGCGATGTTGTATTGCGTTGGGTCAAGTTCATAAATGAGCTGACCTTCTTTAACTTGCTGATTCGGCTCAATGTAAATGTGGTCAACTTTACCTTTTACATTGGTTGAATCTGGACGCAATTGGATGTGTGGCGACTGCACGACAGAACCGCCGGATAAATCCATCGGGGTGAAGTTAATCAAACCTACCCAGACGAACATTAGCCAACCCAAGCCGCCAAGATAAGCGAACGATTTGGTTGCTTTGTTCCAAGGCATGCCAACCAAACGCAACAGATAGATGAAGAGTGCCCATACCGCTAAACCTTCTAACATTATGCTTCCTCTTTTGGCTGTGTTTCTGTTTGCGGTTTACTTTTCCATGTATCACGCAGATTGATGATGGCTTTTTCCATATCAACGAATGCAAAGATCACGGCTAGCACCCAAACCCAGTGCCAGACAAACCCTATCCAGGTCAGCGCAGTGATGAGCCCTATCTGATGATGGTCTTTGCTGTGTGCTTTATTGATAGGCAATTCATGGATTTTCCAAAAGCCGTAACACGCGCCCGCGACACTCGCAATTAAAACGACAGCAGCGACAACATGTAACGCCGTATCTGCGCCTGTACCGACAAACGGGACACTCAGTAAACTCATTAAACACTCCTCTATCAAACTGTTGGCGTATTGTGATCTGAATTTGATTTGCGGCTTTCTTTGTGACAGATTCAATCACTACAGGATTAAATTTGATGTGATTGGTTATGAAAACGGTTCGGTTTATTCGCGCGATGGGCATTCTAAACATGCATAACCTCGCGTTATCTAAATACAATTTGGACTCGGATGAGTTAGGGATCCCAGCATCGGTGTTTCGTAACCCAATGACACTGATCCCGCTAAAAGCCGTTGCGGAATGGTACCGTTGTGTTGAACAAGCCAGTGGTGACCCGGATGTGGTGTTGAGTCTCAGCCGAGGTATTGAACTGCAAAAGCTAGGGCCAGTGGGACGCTGGTTATTCTCCGGCAATGATTTAGCCAGTACCATTCGGCGAGTGAATTATGGTGTGAGCAACCTACAATCAGGGGCGTTTTTTGCTGGCGAACAGTCGGGTAAAATCATCAAATGGACTTACCACAACCCGTTTATAGAAACGTCAGTAAAGGTGCACGATAGTATCCGCTGTGCGGTATTTATGATTAAGGTGTTACGCGAATTTCTTGGCAAAGATTACCAGCCTTTACGTGTCAAGGTTTCAGGCTCGAGAAAAAATACTGAGCGATACCGGGAATATTTCGGCTGCGAGGTGGAATGGAGTCAGCCAAAAACAGAGATATGGATCCCGGGAGATGACCGACTAGCTTCTCGCCAAGTGAGCCATCGAGAAGACAGCCGTCTAGCGATGAGTTTTTCCGATTTGGATGATTTGCTTAATATGCCCGACCCAGAAGATGAGTTGAAAGTGATTTATGAAGTGGTGAATTACAGCAGCCATTATGGATTGCCAACGTTAGAGCGCGTGTCTTCTCTGCTTGATTTATCTGAACAGCAGTTTCAACGTCGTTTGCATAAATTAGGGCTCAATTTTTCGACGGTTTCTGGCTATGTATTGAGTAATATTGCAGCTGGTTTGTTGAGTAAGCGCGTGAGTATTGATGACATTGCCACGCGCCTTGGTTACACCAATGTGGCGAGCTGCAATCGTATGTTTAAGAAACATCGTGGATTAACGCCCAAGCAGTATATGGGAAGATTAGAGAAGTAGTGCTCCACTTATTTCTATGAGTACAAGCAATAAAAGCCCTCAAAAAAGTAGAGGGCTTTGTTTTTTGTGTGTTGTTGTTTTATGTAATGGCTATTTTTTAGGGCGCCAACTTAGTGCACTTGCAACAGCGCCGATGGCAACTACATCCTTTTTTTGTTCGCTAAGTTCAGGGAGCATCTGTACCGCAATGGTACCGTTCGTCTGCACAGCGGCAATTTCTTGTGTGCCTTCCTTAAAGCTATAACCCAATGGAATGTCTACCGCCATCATGGCGTCAGGACTAGTATGTACAGTTTCTACATTAAAGTGGGTGCTACCAATACGCACTATGCCTGTCTCTTTTTTCTCAAAGCTGATGTCGATGAGAGCCGATTTTGGCTCCATCGCAAACTCACCGACTTTTTTACCATCTTGAGTAATGTCACAGGTGTAAGGATCATTCCCACCAAAATCGACGCCCATGTAGTTAACCGACATACCGCCTCCGGTGCAGTTCAAAAGCCAAGTTTCCCCGCTGTCGATACGAGTCACTTCTGCGCCCATTGAACCTTCTTTGAAAGAGATACGGTTAAACCAACTTGAGTTAGAAGCACTGCGTGAATACTTGCCTTTGTACTTACCAGCAAAATCAAAATGGCCATCTGCACCGAATCCCCAAAAATCACCGTCGGTTTTGATCAGCATTTCTGGTTGTGCTTTTACGGCATCAGTACGATCCATGACGGCTAGGCCACCACAACCAACAAGGAGCAAGGGAGCGAATAGAATAAGTTTCTTCATGTTTTTCATTGTTTATAGCTTGGTTACATCTAGGGTTTGGTCGGTGAATTGGATGTTCTGAATGTCGTACAACTCGTCAGTGCCTGTATTTGGGCACTCAACAGAAACACTCTTTGCTTTGATAACAGTACATTCCGCCAGTTTGTGTGGCACGATATAGGTGTTGATACCGCCTTCACCATAAATGCTGTTGTCTTTGCTGTTGCCTTCAAAAGTATTGTTTTGATCATTACCGATCACATTCATCGCGTCGTCGCCAATGATCTTCACTTTTGTTAGCCACTGAGATTTGTAGGTGTACGCTTCTATCAAACCGTCTTTGTTGGGAGCCATACGGAAGGTAGGTACTGTGCCTGGATTTGTCTTTTCGGTGTAGAGCTTGACGCCCGCAGAGTCGATATTCGCGGTATATTGCAAGTATCCGTGGAATAAGCCACTGATCCAATCAACGGCTTGTGGATCTTGGGTTTGCATTTCTTCACGCGTTAACGCTTGGTAGCCATCTAAACCATGTCCGTTTGCTTTTGCTACGCCCATGTACGCTTCAAAAGCGGCAGCAAAATATTCGTGAGAATATGAAGGGCCCGTTTGTTTCACACTTTCAGGATCGAAGTCGTCCGATTTCCAATCGTCCCAGTCATACTGAGTAGGGCGCCACACCGTCGGTTTGCCCGATTGAATATCGTTATAGATGCTTAACGCATGAGCTTGAATGTCATTATGCAGTGCCGCAGTCGCCGTGTTAGGTGCAATACCTTGCGCTTGGACCAAGTGTAAAATTTCTTCAAAAGCGGCGTCTCGTTCGGCTTTTTTACCAAGATTGGCGCAGTAATCGGCAAAATTACTCATGTAATGGCAATCGCCTTCAACTGTCAGTTCTCGATACATTAAAGATTGGCTATTCCTTAGCCAGTTTGGTGTTTCTTCACTAGTTACTAATGTTGACGCGATAGATGTGACAAGTGTATCCATATCATCTTCGTTAAGTACGATCATGCTTACAACAAACTTTTCTAGAGAACTCGTATCAAAAGAGTGTGCTAAGCCCGAGTTTGTAACTGCATCGTTCAATTTGTCTTGGCGAATCAGTTCGTTGATAAAGATTTTGGTTAACATCTCATCATTCTGTTCGTCGTTTTCGGTCAGCATTAATGTGGCATCACGCTCGGCTAATGTCTTAGCGATAAGAGACTTGTCAGCACCGTACTTAGAGTCTGGTTGGTTTGTTAGAAGGTGTTGGATGATTTTGGCTGCACGAAAGATTTTTTCATTATTCGCACCGTCATCAACGGCCACAATGTGAAATGTATCGTTGTTGTTTGCTTCGGAAAGGGAGATTTTCACATAGTGGGTGAAGCCCGCATCAGCAGCCACTTTTAACTTGGCCGGAAACTCTGTAGAAACGACAGTTGGGATTGTGACAGTGCTCAATGTTGGCACTGGTGGTGTTGGAGGTGTCGTTGTCGATGGTTTCGAATTAGATTCACTGCCGCCACAAGCAGTTAGACTTATCGCGCAAAATATGGCTAAAGGTGTTAATTTGGAATATCTCATTTCATGTTACTCGTAGACTTTATTAGAGCAAGAAACTTAGAAGCAACATAAAGTCCTGTCTATATAAGCAAACTAAGTCATATATGTTGGTATTGTTTTTTGGTAAGACCTATTATTCGATACATTTGAAAATATAGTGGATTTTTATTCCGAATTTTATTTTCTATGTGAAGCTATATTCTGATAATGAATAAAACCTCAGGTTATTGCATGGCTTTAGGGGTATAGAATGATTAGGATTATCGTATATGTATGGTTTGTAAGCGTATGTAAGCCTGCGTTTTATTAAAATTATCATTTAAGTAGGTTGCGCAGTATAGGACGAGCGATATACTCCCTCCATCATATTGGTGGAGTAAATGATTCATGGTGGGTAATACAATCTTACTGGTAGAAGACGACTCAGAGATTGCTCGATTAACCAAAATGTACCTCGAAGCCGAAGGATATACGGTAACTGTCATCGATAACGGTCAAAATGCATTAGAAACGATTAAGGGGCTCAAGCCGGACCTAGTGCTGTTAGATTTGATGTTACCAGGAAAAAATGGCGCAGAAATATGTCAAGAGGCGCGTAAGTTTTATCATGGTATTATCATTGTTTTGACTGCGACCGATGATGAAATGAGCGAGGTGAGCTTATTTAAGTTTGGTGCTGATGATTACCTTACCAAACCGATAAAAGGCAATATCCTTCTCGCCCGTATTGAAGCAGCGTTGCGTCGCTATTGTCGTCAAGTTGATATCGTTGAAGAAGAAAAGCTGAGCCGATATGGCATTAGTCTTTGTCTTCGTCGCTCCCAAGCATTTTATTTGCAAAAAGATATTGGTTTAACGAGTTCTGAGTTTGAAATTTTAGAGCTCCTGATGCTGAATGTCGATAAGCCAGTATCTCGTGAATCATGTTGCCGTCTTGCCCGAGGCATTGAATACTGTATTACTGATCGTTCGATTGATATGCGTATATCCTCACTAAGGAAGAAATTCTCTAAGGCTCATATCCATACGGCTACCATTAAAACCATACGTCACCACGGCTACATGCTGACAGGTAAATGACGCATGTTTTCCCTGTTTACTCGTCTATATGTGGGGTTAGTAACTGGCCTTGCGCTGACTGTTGCTTTGTTTCTCTTTATGGGGGAAGAGTACATGCGCAAAACAGAAGTCGGTGTTTTTTTGAGTGACGGTGCTTATTTTGTCGATCAATACATTGAGCAACGAGGCACTCCGGATTCTCTCTACAAGAAGTTAACCGAAAACGGCAAGCAAGATTTCTTTATCTTTGATTTAACATTGGTTGAAAACTGGGACGGATCACCGCCTTGTCGAGATTGTAATCTGCTGTACCGTATGCAAGGGATACCTGTTTATCTTATTGATGGCAGTACCTATGCTGCGGTATTCCCTTTGCCTAACACTTCGAAGAGTTTAGTTTTCAAAGAAAAAACGGATTTCTTTAGCCCACACGTTGATTGGAATGAAGATTCTGAGATTGTATTTATACTTACTCTACTTTTGGTTGTTGTATGCAGTTTAGGCATTATGGTTTACATACCTGTACGACGTCTTGACCGCCAAATTCGGCAACTAACGGCTGCGCAACAACAATTTGGTTCTGGTGAGTTGAATACGCGAGTCGAGCTAAAGCAATTTTCGCAACCCGTGAAAGAGCTCGCCCAAGGCTTCAACTGCATGTCTGAAGAGATTGAGAGACGAGTGCGCCAAACACACATCTTTACTCAAGCTATTCCTCATGAAGTGCGCACTCCGCTGAGTCGTATTCAGCTAGCGACGGATTTAGCTCGACGCACGAGTGGTGAAATGCAGGCAGAGTTACATGACGATATTGAACGATACGTTGATGTCGTGACGGATTTAACGTCCGACATTGTCATGCTGTCTCGCTTGAGTGTGAAAAACCACTCATGGATCGATTCTGTTGAAACCATGGAACTGCCACTTTGGTGTAAAAGCCGCATGAATTACCTAGGCTTAGAGTCCGCCATGTTGAGAGCAGAAAATAAACTCGCGAACCAATTGATTCACTTTCAGCCTACTTTGGGTAACCTTGTCCTCGATAATTTACTGCAAAACGCCAAGCGTTATGGTGAGTCCTGCGTTGAGGTGACGATTCGAACGGTAGCGGATTGCTGGAGCATCGATATTGAGGACGATGGTCCGGGCATCCCTGAGGCGATGCGAGAAGAAGTATTTATGCCATTTTCGCGCTTAGACAAAAGCCGCAACGCCGACATGAAAGGCTTTGGTTTAGGGCTTGCCATCGCTACCAGTGCAGCGCGGCAACTGGGGTGGGAGCTTTCTGTCGGCGAGAGTTACTTAGGCGGCGCACGTTTTACGGTGCTTATTCCTGCCAACGGTTAGAGTAGGCACTGCGGTAGTCTGGCTCTGCGATACCTTCATACAAATCGTCACAAGCTTGCAGCGGACCTACGACGGTTTGGTAGGGTAGGACACCTGCCCAAACAGGGATGTCCATGTCTTCCGCATCGTCGTTGACGCCAAAATTGCTGATTTTCACCGATGCTTCTGTGAGTGGAATACGCAGCAGCATGGTGGCTTTGAGTTCTTTTTCATTACTCAAACGGACTTGTTCTGTTCTCCCCGGAGCGATCTGTTCAATAAAGTGATTCAGCAACCTGTCTTTCTCTTGGTTATCTTCCACCACCTCAAACTGGCCAAAGACCACAGCACTGCGATAATGCGCACTGTGGTGAAACGCACTTCGAGCCAATACCCAACCATCAAACAAAGTAAAGGTTAAGCACGTTTGCACTCCTTGTTTGAGTGAGCGTAACAGTCGACTGTTGTTGGCACCATGGATATACACGTAATCATCGACACGCCATGCCAGCATAGGGATGACCACAGGGCCTGACTCGTTGGTTATCGCAATATGAGCGATTAGGCTGTCATCTATGATGGCGTGCAGTTTGCTAACATCAGAGACGGCTTTATGTGCGCCTTTCTTAATTTCCGTTCTATTGGTGTTGGATAGCATTTTCTCTCCTTGTTTGCTCACGATTACGAGCGATTGATCCTCATTCTTTGATTGCAATGTAGCGTTTAACTGGTAGCTTAAAGAGAGCCAGTTTTAACTAATGGATGGATCCAGTTTGTCTTTGATTGATATCGGTGACCTGCATTTAAAAGACAGTGAAGGAACGCGTCAGCAAGCGTTGTTTTTGGCTATTCGCAAGAAAATTGTTCAAGGACTGTGGGTGAAGAATGGGAAGCTGCCTTCTACGCGGAAGCTTTCACAAGAGCTTAATCTAAGTAGGAATACCGTGATTTCTGCCTACGAACAGTTAGTGGCGGAAGGGTACTTGAACAGCCAAAAAGGTTCTGGCTTTTATGTTGCCGTAGAACTGCCAGAGCAGTACTTGCCTGAACCTAGTTCAGTTCAGAGAGACTCATCACCGAAAGCTCACTTTGATATCAACCGCGCATTTGCACCGGGTGTGCCGGATTTGGACGCATTTCCGATGGCGCAATGGCAAAAGTTACTCACTCGCCATATGTCTCGTACTTGCTTGTTGGGGAACCAAGATATTCAGGGCAGTTGGACATTACGCTGTGCTTTAGCTGACTACCTTGCATCTAGCCGTTCAGTGAATTGTTCTCCAGAGCGCATCATTATTACCTCTGGGGCGCAGCAAGCGTTGTCGATTGCGACGATGGTAGTGCTCAAACAAGGTGATAAGGTTCTGATGGAGCAACCAGGTTACGCGCAAATGCGGAAGTTGATTCAATTCCCGCAGTATAAATTTGAGCCTTTATTCGTCCGAGAGAAACTAGGCTTTGATGTGGAAGCTGTGACCACAAGCGATGCCGATGCCCTGTATATCACCCCAAGCAATCAATATCCGATGGGCACCACACTCAATACTGAGCAAAGAGGGAAGATCATCAACTGGGCAGTCGAACAGTCACGTTGGATCATCGAAGACGATTATGACAGCGAATTCCAGTTTGCTCATCGTCCCTATACCAGCTTACAGGGGCTAGCAGCTCAAATGGGTCGAGATGATCGTGTGTTGTATGTGGGTTCCTTCAGTAAAGTGATGTTTAACGGATTGCGGCTTGGCTACCTTGTAGTTCCTGAACGTTTAGTAGAGCAATGCTTAGTGGTTAAGGATGCGTTAAGTGGTGATTCGCCGACGCATACACAAGAAGCATTGGCAGACTTTATTACTGAAGGTGGGTTATTACGTCATATTCGAAAAATGCGTCGACTGTACAAAACTAAGCATGAACAGATGCATGTATCCATTCAACAGCATTTTGGCGACCGTGTTTGCGTCGTTAGCCAAGCGGCGGGGCTTCATGTTACGTTGAAATGGCAAGACGGTATGGATGAGCAGCGTTTTATAAAACTAGCAGAGCATGAAGGGATCATCTTGCGACCTTTGAGCTATTATGAACACCCAGATTTTCAAGCACGTCACTGGCATGGTGCCGTGCTTGGTTACGGCAATATCGCGTTAGAGAACATAGACGCTGGTATCCAACGTTTAGCTCACATATTTCGAAATGGGAAGCGATGACTATTCAACTACACGTGTTTGTCGCTTATGTCGCCACTGTTTCCAAGGCAGTAAAAGTAGAGTAAAAATGCCAAGTGCATAAAACATTGACCAGCCTAAACATATAAAAACACCGGTACAAAGCAGTAGGGACAGTCCCGCAAGTGTTTTACCAAATCCTCGAAGCAATTTAAAAGCGGCTAACATCGCCAACATGTAAACCAGAACGAATACACTGTTTGCGAGTTTTAGGAAAAACTCCAGATCGAGCTGTGATAGGGTTCCTATCACACAAGATATCAATAATATACCGCCAACTAATATGGTGGCTGAGAAAGGGACACCACGACGCGAAATCTTGGCTAGTGGACTAGAAGGACGATGTTCCCGAGCTTGAGCCCAGACCATTCGCGCTAGGCTCTGTGTGTATAAGTTAACGCTCGCGAAACAAGCGGAGAAACCTATCAAGCTGATTATCCATTTGGCTCCATCGCCTAGTAGTTGGGCACTAAGCCAGGGGATGGATGCGTTATCAAATTGAGCGTTACCATACGCGCCAAATTTTAAAATAACGACAGAGCATGCCCAATAGGTAGCCCCTGCTACAAAACAACCGACCACAATGGCAATAGGGAAATCTCTTTGAGGGTTTTTGAACTCTTCCCCCATATGGGCAAAAGCCTCTATGCCAACAAAACACCAGAACATCACGCCTAACGCTGCGGTAATAGGCCAAATTGACTCTTGTGTGATGGCGGGCATCACAAGATCGGCGCTGTTAACGTCGCCTTTCCATAAAAATGCGCCAACAAGTGCGAAGACACTCAAAGCAATAAGAGTTTGTAAATGACCTGATGATTTTGTGCCCATCAAGTTGACGAACACAAGAAGTACTACCGTGAGAACTTGTGCAAACAGATTGTTGCTAATAGGCTCTGGCAATATTTGTTGTAGGAAGCCTGCGGCGAGTGCAATCGCGGCCGGAACCCCTACCGGAATGACACTAACAAATAGCCAAGCGACACTACTTTCCAGTTTGGCGTTAAAGGCTTTGCGTACAAAAAAGGCTGTTCCGCCCGCGTTGGGGTATCGTTTACCCAGTTGAGCAAAAGTCAGCGCAATAGGACAAATCGCGATGAACAATAAAATCCAAGCCCATAGTGAAAAATGGCCAGCTATACCTGCTGCGATAGCCGGGATCATAAACAGCCCCGTTCCCATTAATGTGGTGGATAACTGTGCGATACCTGATGTGAGTGAAATGTCTTTTTTGAGCTCTTCCATGCGAATTGATTCATCCAATGTTATGAGGTTTATTACGAAAAAGCTTGTGGCTTCTGGTTATTTCGTTTTATGTGTTTAAGCGATGCTATTTATGTGCTGAGTACTTAAGTTGGGAATTTGATTTCAATGTGTTATCTATTTTCTGTTGAAATGGATAACAGCACTCATCTCATGCCCGCCAAATAGCATATCCAAAATGTTAATAACAAAATGATTTACTAAACCGTCAATATGACGGTTGTTTTAAATAATTCCAACAAAATGTTGGTTTCTTATGCAGTTAGAATCGGTATAGAATGAGAAAAATAAGGAAAGCTTGGTAACGGTATGGACAAGTTTGATCATAAGATTGTGGATCTGCTCAGGCACAACGCTCGGCTGTCGGTGACTGAAATTGCGGATAAAGTAAACCTTTCTCGTTCTGCGGTAACGGCCCGTATTCGTAAGCTAGAGCATGACAAAGTGATTCTAGGGTATCACGCTGAAATTGCGCCTTCGGGTGGGGATTCGATTTGCGCCTATTTTGCCTTAAAGTTCGATAAATCAACCTCTACGTATTATTGCGAATCATACGCGGACGAGTTATACAAAATTGATGGCGTAAAATGGTGTCATGCGATCAGCGGTGAGACGGACATGATGGTTTTTGTCGAAGTGCCTACGATGGCTCGCTTGAACGAAATCAGAGATCAAATTCAACGATATCCAGAGCTTCGAAACCTGATGACTCATACCGTCTTAGCTGAATTCTTTAACACGACTGGGAACCTGTTTGTGAAGTGACCATGAATGGATGCCATGTTGAAAACCCTTCAGAGCGAATATGTTAAACAACATTAATTTGAATCTACTTAGATCCTTGCATGTACTTTTAGAGGAGTGTCATGTCAGCCGGACCGCAGACCGTTTGCACATTACGCAGTCTGCCGTCAGTCGACAGCTTGCACAATTGCGCGATCTGTGTGGTGACCCACTGCTTATTCGTCAAGGTAATCAACTGATACCAACGCCACGAGCAATAGCGTTAAAATCAAAGCTTGATGCATTACTGGCTGAGTTTGACCATTTACTCGATGACCAACCTTTTGAGCCGCGGCAGTGGCAAGGTGAGCTTGTTATTGCTTCTAGTGACTACGTGGCGCAATACGTATTGCCCGATATTGCCTCTCACTTGGGTGAACAAGCGCCACAGTTAGATATGGCGTACCGACTGTGGCAACCCAACTTTCTTGATAAACTTCATGAGACGGGCATCCATATCGCGTCTTCTATGTATCCAGAAAAACCACAGAGTGTGTCGAGCGTTAAAATTGGTGAGGATTCATCAGTTTGTTTGATGAAATCTTCTCATCCGTTAGCAAAGCAGGACCAGATCAGTATTGAAGACTTGATTTCATATTCACACATCAAAGTGACTGGCGGCGGAGACAAAGATTCCTACACTGATTTAGCATTGAAAGAGCTAGGGCACACCCGCCACGTTACCTTTAAGGTTCCATTCTTCTCTGCTGCGATCAATCGCTTAGTTGCAAGTGAGCACCTGATGGTGGCTCCTGAACATATTGCCGTTAACCTCGCTAAGCATTGGGACTTAACCCATAAAGCATTACCACTCGAAACACCTATTCATCAATATTGGTTAATGTGGCACCCCAAATACGACACGGATCCTGCGCATAAATGGGTGCGAGAAGAGATTCGCTCAGTAATGCAAATTTCTGAATATTCCATTCGCTAATACGTACACCGTTTAGCTATGACTTGAAGTCATGATTAGTATGAATAACTTTGATTTCTAATTATACCTCTTCCGTTGATAGAGTGAGCGTCAAAGAGGGGAGATTCTTATGACACTAACAGTTTGGTTATCACTTTTTACCGTGTGTTTATTAGGGGCTATGTCACCAGGTCCCAGTTTAGCTATTGTCGCTAAGCACTCGTTGGCTGGTGGACGTATCAATGGATTAGCTACGGCTTGGGCTCATGCGTTTGGCATTGGTATATATGCGTTTATTACCTTGATTGGGCTCGCTGTTGTTTTGCAGCAAAGCCCGATGCTGTTCAAGACGATTAGCCTTGTGGGTGCGGCATATCTTGCGTATTTAGGGTTTAATGCTTTGCGTTCAAAAGGTGGTGTGGCTGCGAAGTTGGAGTCAGGTGAGGAAACAACGGTAATCCAGTCTGCGCGAGAAGGCTTTTTTATCTCGATTTTAAGTCCCAAAATTGCTTTGTTTTTTATCGCATTATTCAGTCAGTTTGTCGCGCTCGGTAATGATTTGAGTAATCAGATGATCATTGTTGCCACGCCGTTTGTTGTGGATGGGCTTTGGTACACCTTTATTACCCTAGTGCTATCGAGCTCTAAAGTCGTTGACAGAATTCGCTCTAAGGCAGTGTTGATTGATCGTTTGTCAGGGGTAGTACTCATGCTGCTGGCTCTTAGAGTGGTCGTAACGGTATAGACAAGCTCGCAAGACAGAAATACTAAAAGCAGCCCGTGTGGCTGCTTTTCAAAAAAGCACCCTGCCATTTTAAGGACAGGGTGAAAGCAAGAAGTTTCTCAGGAGCGGTCTGGGGAGAGAAACTCATCTAAATCTTATTTACTTACCGTCGAACCTCTTCAAATTCACCTTCAATCGCATCTGCTTTACCTGTATTAAATTCATATTCTTCGTGCATTTCTCTCTGCATTTTCTTGACGCGATTTTCAATACGCTTGCCGGTAATTAATGCTGCGATGGTCAACGGAATCGCAATGATCAAGCTAAATACTAACGTAAAAAAGCCGGTAATCAGTGCTAGTGCAGTTACAATAATCCGATTCATAATCATGACCTCTCTGTAATTTATGTGCTCAGATTAATGCTGTGAACATGAACAAAACATGAATGCTGACGTTTACTTTGTCCGGAGAGTGTCAAATGAATGAAACGAAAAAACGCCTGAGAGTGATCAGGCGTATAAACGGGGAAAAATATTAGTAATGCGCATGGCGCTTATTATTTAGAACAAATATGAGATATTGTCCGTTACGCTATGTGGTTAACGTTGTGGAGCAAAGTTCACCTATCGAGGGAATGTTTGGTAACGAACACCCATCATTTGTTCCATACAGTGCACAACTTGGCAGCTGTAACCGAATTCGTTGTCGTACCAGATGTAAAGTACACAACGCTTGTCTTGTGCGATAGTCGCTTGACCATCTACGACGCCTGCATGACGAGAACCAACTAAGTCAGTTGATACAATTTCTGTTGAATCGGTGTAGTCAATCTGTGCCGAAAGCTCAGAGTTCAACGCCATTTCACGCAAGTAATCGTTCAGTGAATCACGGTCTACGTCTTCACCTAAGTTTAGATTAGCGACTGCCATAGATACGTTTGGTGTCGGTACGCGAATCGCGTTGCCTGTTAGCTTGCCTGCAAGCTCTGGCAATGCTTTAGCAACTGCTTTTGCCGCACCTGTTGAAGTCAGAACCATGTTTAGTGAAGCACTACGTCCGCGACGGTCACCAGAGTGGAAGTTGTCGATCAAATTTTGGTCGTTTGTGTATGAGTGCACGGTTTCAATATGGCCAGAAAGAACACCATATTTATCGTTCAGAGCCTTAAGGACTGGCGTGATTGCATTTGTTGTACAGCTTGCCGCAGAGATGATGGTGTCATCTTCTTTAATTACCGACTCATTTACACCGAATACAACGTTTTTGATGTCACCTTTACCTGGTGCTGTTAGCAGTACTTTCTCTGCGCCTTTACACGCTAAGTGTTGGCTCAGGCCTTCAGAATCACGCCAAACACCTGTGTTATCAACAACTAGCGCGTTATTGATACCGAAAGCTGAGTAATCCACTTCGCTTGGGTTATTTGCGTAGATGATTTGGATGTAGTTGCCGTTAACGATCAGTGCTTTACGCTCTTCATCGATAACAATGCTACCGTTGAACTGACCGTGAACTGAGTCACGACGCAACAAGCTAGCACGCTTCTCCAAATCGCCTTTTTTACCGCCACGAACCACAATCGCACGTAGTCTTAGTGGGTAACCTGGACCACTTTTCTCAATGAGAAGGCGAGTAAGTAGTCGACCAATGCGACCGAACCCGTAAAGAACCACATCACGCGCTTTCAATGAAGAATCTGCGTCGCGAGCGCCATCAAGTGCAGTGATAAGGAAATCGTTTAGAGAGCTTGTATCGTCATGTTCATTCCAGTACATAGTTGCCAATTGGCCAACATCGACACGGCATGAAGAAATGCTCATTTCACAAAGCGCTTGAATAATAGGCATCGTGTGCTCAAGCGAAAGTGGGTTACCGGTATAACGTCTTGCAACGCGATGAGTTTTGAGAATGTCTATAGTAGTAGCATTAATAAGCGTTTTACCAAACAGAACCACTTCGATTCCTTTTTGACGATATAGCTTACCAATTAGAGGGGAAATAGATTCAGCAATCGTTTGGCTAGTTTGCCAGTCTTGGAGATATTTCTCTGGACTCATTGTTGTATTAGACCTTTCACGTTTTGGGGGCTAACCATACTCTCTGCTGTTGCCTCTTCGGCAGCGTGCAAGAGTGTGGTGGGTTATGTAATCGGGTTGTAATAGTTATGTGTGCGGATTCTAAGGTCGGAGTCCTTATTCTGCTAGGAAAATTAAATCCAGTGTAAAACACTACTTAAGGGGACGTTAGTGGTGGATTAATGTGACTAAAGCAGTGGTTTTCACGTATTGACATTTAGAAAGTAACTTACTTTTTTTGCGATGATAACGTTTGCTTTCAAATTAGTTTTGTTGACAAAAATGGATATTTTGCATTTTTGTGTGATTTAACTCGATAAGGCAACTCAATAGGTAAACATACAATAGATGATTTCCTGAAAAGTGATGCGAATCTTAGTTGTGAGTGAAACTTTATTGTTTGCATCCAACTTTAAGATCAAAAAATATGACTTGAATCACAATTGCCACTTCATTAGCCGATGATAAAACACTCACAATAACCATAATCTAGGTAGGTGAATGTTGTTTGAAAGTAACAATGTCGTATATGCCTTTCAATGCAAGAAACTAGTCTAATATTAAATAAACGGATGAAATCAACCATTAGGCTGATGGATGTTGAGATTATCAATAAAAACACGCTTAGCACTCCTCGCACTATTACCCGCTGTGGTAATAGTGGTGTTTGCAGTTCAGCAGTTTTCTGATAATGCGTTGCGCGTGAGCCGTCTCAATCAAACGGTTAGCAATATTCAAGGTTTCCAATTTATATCCAAGGCCTCCCACTTTATTTACTCCATAGAGAAAGTACGCCGACAGCCTGATCTTCAAGTCTCTGCAGCCATTAATATTGAAGAACAAGGTGAAGTTATTTCTTCTTTGCATCAAAAGTTTGTGAGTAACCCTAATACTGCTGAGTATGCTGATGAACTGAAAGAAGCCATGCTGGGGGTATTGTCAGGTAGATTGAGTGAGATGGACGATCTGGGTGATTGGGCATTTCAACAGCTCCAAAATATGTCGCGCTCTTTGTTGCAAAATCATCAATGGTATGGCAGTGACGATGGCATTCGCATGCAAAATTTTATTGCCTACCTTGCTCAGCTCTCTTTTTGGACACAGAAAGAAGCTTGGCTGACGAACCGTTTAGTCCAAGACCCTAAGAGTCGGCTAAGTCAAAGTATGTTTTATCAGGCGATTGACAGACAGCAGCAAAATTTGGATGCGTTTTTAAACTTAGGTGGGTCATACGAGCAAGTGGATAAATTGCTTGGCTTGTTTACTTCGCCGAGATATCAGAGAAACTTGGCGTCTCGCGGACAATTAATGTCAGGAGACATGTCACAAAGTGACTACGCCGCGTATTTAAAAGAACTCGATTTTCGTGTGCAGCGCTTACAAGTGCTCATTGATGGGTTCACCAAACAAACTGAGCAGTCGCTTCTCACGCAGGTTCATGAACAAAAGGCCAATATAGCGATGATCAGTTTTGGCGTCGCCTTAGTGGTTATCCTGCTTTGTTGGCTCGGATTTAGTACTTGGTTCCGAGTTAACAGCAAACTCGATGCGATCATTCATACTTTAAACGCGTTGATCAACTCCGAAGAGAAGCAAACAAAAGTCAAAGTTGATGGAAGTGATGAACTGACCATTTTTGCTCAGCAAGTGAATCGAGTGGTTGAAGAAATGCAGAGACAAACTGAAGAAATACTGCATGCAAAAGAGTCAGCAGTGTCGGCTAATCGTGCAAAATCTGTGTTTCTTGCCAACATGTCACATGAAATACGCACGCCCCTTAACGGGATCATGGGCATGACAGAAATACTCTCTCAAAGTGAGTTGTCTTCGCATCAACAAGAAGTTGTTGATGACATTGACTCATCATCTCAAACGCTGCTTACTTTACTTAACGATATATTGGATCTCTCTAAAATCGAGTCTGGACGATTGGAGCTGTCACTAGTAGAAGCGGATATCCGAGAAGTCGTGTATCAGTCGATGATTTTATTCCAATCCAAAGCAACATCTAAACAGCTAAAGTTAGGTATTAATTTAGCTGAAAATATCCCCATTCGCGTGATGGTCGATGATCATCGTGTCAAACAGGTAGTTACGAATCTGGTATCGAATGCGGTTAAGTTTACCGAAAGTGGGCATGTATGCGTTGATGTTAGTTATGAAGAGTTACCTGAGAAAGAACGTGGAGTGCTGACGTTTAAAGTAGAAGATACCGGAATAGGCATTGATCAAGATAAGTTAACCACGATTTTTGAACCCTTTACTCAGGAAGATGAAGGAGTGTCGAGGCAATTTGGCGGCACAGGGTTGGGTTTGGCAATTTGTTGTCAGCTTGTGTCGATGATGGGGGGCAAGCTCGTAGCAACATCTACAAAAGGAGTGGGCACATGCTTTGAATTCTCGATTGAGGTTGAAGCAATTCCGGTGTTTGGCTGGCGTTCTGAGGTGATTAATAAAGGGCTTTTGATCTGCTCAAATTACGACTACGCCGACCAAGTATTAAAAGAGTGTCGCTTAGCGAAAATCAATCTCTTTGGTGTTAATAATGTGAATGAAGTGCAAGCGATAAATGATGACTTTGATGTCATATTTCTGTGCCACAGTAACGACGCTAATACCGATGAAATCTTGGATAATCTATCATTTAATTACGATCTTCGCCGTGTGATTATTTGCCAGCATCATTTATCCACTCCCTACGAAAATGCAGAAAAAGTACATGCCGTACTCACATTACCTTTCCTTGGCAATCGATTTAAGCATGTCATTGATGATTTAGCTAAGGTTGAAAAGACTATATCAAGTGACAATGTCACCAATAATGTTGTCAGCTCTGAATATCGAGCGTCGCGCTCTCATCGGAGGATCTTAATTGCGGAGGATAACTTGATGAACCAGAAAATAGCGAGTTTCTTTCTGGATAAAGCAGGTTATGACTATTTGATAACAAGCAACGGTCAAGAAGCGTTAGAAGCCATCACAAAGGGAGAAGAATTCGATGCAATTTTAATGGACTGCATGATGCCCGTGATGGATGGACTGACCGCGACGAAAGAAATTCGTCGTTGGGAAAAGAAAGCAGGACGTGAAAAAACGATGATTATCGCACTCACTGCGAGTGTTTTGGAAGAAGACATCCACAACTGTTTTGCGGCAGGCATGGATGCTTATTTACCTAAGCCGTATAAATCGAACCAGTTATTTGAGCTCTTTAGTGAATTAAAACTCGCCTAGCTAACATTTCAACTTAGACAAGGCGTCAAAACGATAAAGCCCCACTTCAGGGGCTTAGTTCTGATTATTCATTGTTGTGCGTTGGCTTGAGCGCCTGCGAGTTTGCGTATGGTTTGGCGATAGGTTAGGTATGCGGAAACACCAGCTAACAGGTTGCCGATACAAGCGCCTAAGAGTAAACCTCGGATTCCATCCATTTGAGCGCCAACCCACAAGCACGGTAGGAAAAAGACAAACAAGCGCAGCGCTGAAATAGTGAGCGCGGTGTAAGATTTGCCTAATGCATTACAAAGAGAAACCATTAGCATACAAACCCCTAATGAACCCAAACTGATCGGCACTATCAGTAAATGCATCTCCAAGACTTGCTCCACTTGCACATCACTTGTCATCAATAATGCGAGTGGGTTTGCGACGGCAAATGTAATGGCAGCAATCAAAAGTTGGAAACCTAGAATGAATTTTACGGCAATACTGACGAGCCTTTGGATATCTTCATAGTTCTTTGCTCCAAGTAAGCGTCCAACCATTGGAGGCATAGACATTGTCAGCGCCAAGACCGAAACGATAGCAAAGAACTCATAGCGTGAACCAAGCGCCCAAGCGGCGACTGCTGCGGTTCCAAAGCTTGCCAATAATTTTGTTGCTAGCATGGAAGACAACGGTGGCAGCAGTTGGCTAATCATCGCAGGGCCCATAATGTTACCGATAGATGCAACACTTTTGGCTACGTTAAGATCTTGCCATTGTGTCGTTGCCCAGTGATTCTTTTTCACGCGAGGAGCGACGACTAAAATACCAAACCCAAAAGCGACGATGGTTGCTATTGCCGCTCCGTTAATACCCAAGTCAAACGTGAAAATAAATAGCGGATCGAGTACAAGGTTCACGCCGCTGGTTATCATCATCATTGTGCCAGGTAACATTGTATTGCCATTAGCTCGGCAGATACTGTAATAAAAATACAAAACCGCACCAGTCCATGAGCTTAATAACCACCAAGGCCAGTAACTGTCGATTATCGGCATAACAGATTCTGGAGCGCTTAATAGAGCTAAAATGGGGTAGCGCAAAAGCCAAATTAGCCCGCCAAAAATAGCGACACCAATTGAGCCGATCATCAATACCAATCCGCCAAGTTGTTTGGCATACCGACTTTCATTCGCCCCAAGAGCTTTAGAAATGACCGCTGTCGTTGCGATCCCTAGACCGACTTGAATGCCGATAATGACCATTTGCAAAGGCAGAGTGAAACCTTGAGCGGCTAACGGTAAAACGCCGAGCTGACCGATAAACGCGCTATCCACAAGCTGAAAGCTCATTAAAGACAGAACGCCAAAAAGCATTGGCCAGGTCATTGTAAATAATTGTTTTGCAAGCGTTGGTTGTGTACTTGTCGTAGTTGAAGACATAGAAAGCTGAATGCGTTAGGAATAAGAGTTAGATTGATTGTACACGGCGGTTAGTTTAGAGACAAAAATAAACCCCGAGGAAGATATTCTTGCTCGGGGTTCGAAAATCTAGCTTACGCGTTTATTTTTTGCCGCTAGTTTGCTTGTCTTCTTCAGTCAGCTCACGAATGCGACGGCTGATGTCACGACGTGCTTTAGAGATCTCAGCGCTTTTAATGATGTGGTCATCAACACGATCTTCATAGTCTGCTTTCATATTTTTGATGATTGCGACGATTTCATCGTGAGTCATTTCTGGTTTGATGTAGTCTAGAAGGTTTTCTAGAAGATCAACACGTTTACGGTTATCACGAACTTTCTTCTCGTTATCAAGAAGCTCACGTTTTAGTTTGTTTTTACGACGAGCTTGGTTAACGATTTCAAATACGCTACTCATAGTTCTCTTTCCTAATTTTATGAATATCTTCCTCGATTAAAGCACAACATCCAGTGGCATAACAGTCTTTAGATCAATAGCAATGCAGAGTTGAACATTTCTCAACCAATTGCGCTGTGTCCATATAATCGTGCTGCTTTCTTCGAGTTTTGGCCAACATCGTAGAATCCATCGATTCATTGTCATAACGTGGCCTTCACTATATTATCAACACTATTGAATGCAAAATGATGAACTTGATATGGACTCTGGTAACACTGCGGAGCAAGTAAATAGTCAAGATAATGAGCAAGTCACTCGCTCTGTGGCTGAAAAGTTAAAAACGGCGTATATCAACGCACGCGAGCAACTCGAAATCATCGAAGTTGAGCTTAATCGTTCAAAAATAATGATGGTCGACCAAGATGGCAATTTGACGAGAGTGCCGATTCTCTCGGAGCATTGATACCTGACCCTATTCGTAAGGGGTGTCAGGTCTTACGCTATGCTTTAGCCTGACACCAACACCTGAACCGCTAACGCTTCTTGCACTGCTGTGTGAATTTATGGCGTATGATTTCGAAGCGATTTAGGTACAAAGTCAAATGCAAAAATAATAAGGAAATGCATTATGAAAGTTGAGCTAACGGCAATTGAAGCACGAGTTATTGGTTGCTTGATCGAAAAAGAAGTCACTACCCCAGATCTTTACCCCCTCAGCCTGAACGCATTAACCAACGCGTGTAATCAAAAAAGCAACCGTGATCCCGTGATGTCACTCTCTGAGTCAGACGTACTCGATGCCGTTGATGCTCTTATTGAGCGCAGGCTCGTCAGTGACGAAAGTGCGTTCAACAGCCGCGTCAGCAAGTATCAACACCGTTTCTGTAATACGGAATTTGGTGATTTAAAGCTGACAGAGCAGGAGAAGGGCATTGTATGCTGTATGCTTTTGCGCGGTGCTCAAACACCTGGGGAAATTCGTACTCGTACTAATCGTCTCGCGACATTTCATGATGTAAAAGAAGTGGAAACGGTCCTTGAGCATTTAGCAAGCGAAGAGAAAGGACCATTAGTGGTCAAATTACCACGTGAGGCTGGTAAGCGGGAGTCGCGTTATATGCATTTGTTCTGTGGTGATGTTGATGCGTCCGAACTTGCAGCGCCTGTGTCTGCTGCAAGCTCGAGCTCCGATCGAGTAAGTCAGCTAGAGCTCGAAGTCGCTCAGCTGAAAGAAGAGCTGGATGAATTAAAAGCTAAGGTTGAGTCACTGCTTTCATGATGGAAAATACAACGCAGCGTTGGAGTGTCTATCTGATACGAAATAATCGCAACGCGTTGTATTGTGGTGTTACCAATGATGTTGAACGAAGATTCAATCAGCACCAAACCGGAAAAGGAGCGAAAGCTTTGAAGGGAAAAGGCCCTTTGGTATTGGAATGGTCATCGGATTTTGAGTCAAAGACGCTTGCCATGCGAGCAGAGTACTATATTAAGCAACTAACTAAAGCGAAAAAAGAGCTGCTCGTTATGTCAAAAGCAAATATTGTCGTCGACGAACATCAACAAATGATGTTAGAGATAGTGGCACTCTGATAAGCCCTTGCTACGCAAAGATACACGGAAACCGCCTATGTCACATTGGCGGTTTCTTTTTGTTTTTGGAGTACCATGTAGGAATAAACTGACGCATAATGGGCTGGTGTTCTGTTTACAGGTCCTGAGTATGAAAAGCGCGAAATGTCTCTACGTCATCGAGACAAAGGAAGCGACTCAATGTACTTTATTTGCATCCACTCAGACCAAGAACCAATTTACTATTGAAACAGGCACTAAGAGGAAGGTAGATTACAAGAGTATAGGATGACTCGGCTAGGTAATGAATAGAGCTGAATTAGGCTCATAAAAAAGCTAAAAGAGCAGTAGATGAAAAAAGCGTTAGTATTCTCCCTGATTTCAATGGCCGCTTTTGCGCCGAATGTGCAGGCCACCCAAGTTCTTAATGGGTATTGGGCATATCAAGAGTTTTTAGACCAGTTTCCACAACAGAAGCAGCTAACTAGTGCGTTGGCTGAAGTGGTAAGAGAAACCCCTGTACCCGTAGCAAAAGACAAGAAGCGTCCACTGAAAATTTCTGTTGTTTATCCAGGGCAGCAGATCTCTGATTATTGGATTCGAAACATCGATGCGTTTGAAAAACGCCTAGATAAGCTTGATATCGACTATCAACTAAATCAGGTGTTTACTCGTCCTAATGCAGATATAAAGCAGCAAAGTTTGTCTTTAATGGAGGCGCTGAAAAGCAACTCCGATTACTTGATCTTTACTCTAGATACCACAAGACATCGTAAGTTTGTTGAGCATGTCTTAGATTCAAAGAAAACCAAGTTAATTTTACAAAATATCACCACACCTGTTAGGGATTGGGAACATCATCAGCCGTTTCTTTATGTTGGTTTCGACCACGCAGAAGGAAGTCGTGAATTGGCCGTTGAGTTTGGCAAGCGTTTCCCTAAACATAGCCACTATAGTGTTCTCTACTTCTCAGAGGGCTACATTAGTGACATCAGAGGCAACACTTTTATCAACCAAGTGAACCGCGATAATCAATTTGAACTACAATCTGCTTACTACACCAAAGCAACAAAGCAATCTGGGTATGAAGCTGCAAAAGCCAGTTTGGAGAAGTATCCGGACGTTGACTTCATTTACGCGTGTTCTACCGATGTAGCATTAGGTGCTGTTGACGCTCTTAAAGAGTTAGGTCGTGATGATGTCATGATCAATGGTTGGGGCGGCGGTTCAGCAGAGTTAGAGGCGCTTTCTAAAGGGGAGTTAGACGTTACCGTTATGCGTATGAACGATGATACAGGTATTGCAATGGCTGAGGCCATTAAGTGGGATTTAGAAGGAAAGCCAGTTCCCACTGTTTACTCTGGTGATTTTGAAGTCGTTACCAAATCGGACTCTCCAGAAAGAATTGAAGCATTAAGAAAACGTGCATTTAGATACTCAGATAATTGATGACAACTACATCAAAAACAAGAAAGCGTCGCTCACTGTCGACGCTTATTACCAAAATAATTATTCTCGTACTTGCTCCGATCATTCTAGGCATCTTTGTTCAGAGTTATTACTTCTCGAAGCAGATTATTTGGCAGGAAGTCGACCGAACCAAGCAGCAGACCTCTGCCCTGATCCTGAACATTTTTGATAGCCATTTTGCAGCGATTCAGATTCATCACAACAGCAATTCGAAAAGTGATGTTGTATTGGATTTTTATACAGAACGTGATGAAGAGGCACTCAATTACTTTTTCATGAGTATTGACCAGAGTGATCCTTCCCATACACCAGAGTTTCGTTTCCTAACCGATCATCAAGGTATTATTTGGGACGATGGCAACGCGCATTTCTATGGCATCAACAATCTGATACTTAGCCGACTTGCCAGTCAGGTGACCTTTAGCAACAACTGGTATTATCTACCCTCACAGACCCCGATGGGAACTCGCCATCTGTTACTTCGTCGCGTACCCGTTTTACAACCTAAAACCGGTGAAGTGATGGGGTACTCTTACAATGTTGTTGTTTTAGATAATAACTTTGGGTTGATGGAAAGGCTAAAAAATGAAGGCAACGTCGACAATGTTGTGTTGGTCGCTAACAACACACCATTGGCAAGTTCATTAGTAGGAGATGAGGCTTATCAAATATTTGACGTACTCAAACGACGAGAGTCCCAGCACAAGCTTGACCAATTATTGATCATCAAAACCCCTATTGAGGTAAATGCCGCCGAGACTGACTTGTGCTTGCTTACTGTGCAAGACAATCAGAGCGTGGTGACATTGCAAATCCAACACCTGCTAGCAATGCTAGCCTCAGTTATCGGTATGGTCATGATTGCGCTAATGACTAAAGAATGGATCGAGAATCGTGTAGTTGAAGAGTTAGGATCCCTGATGGCATATACTCGCTCGGCTCGTGAAGAAAAAGGATTTGAGCGTTTTGAGGGGTCAGATATTGAGGAATTCGATCATATTGGTTCGACACTAGAAAACACTTTTGAAGAGCTTGAAGCACAAAAGCGGTCTTTCCGCGACCTGTTTAACTTTGCGTTATCACCTATTATGGTGTGGTCTGAATCGGGTGTACTTGTCCAAATCAATCCGGCAGCACGCAAAGAGTTAGTCATGGAAAACGATGTTGAAACCATGCACCCAGTGTTCAAAGGTTTCAAAGAAAAGTTGATGCCACACCTTCGCATGGCGGCTCAGGGAGCTACGTTGACAGGCGTTAATGTGCCAATTGGAGACAAAGTATATCGCTGGAACTTATCGCCGATTCGAGTTGATGGAGATATTAGCGGTATTATTGTTCAAGGTCAGGATATAACCACGCTTATTGAGGCGGAAAAACAGAGTAACTTGGCGCGCAAAGAAGCAGAGAAATCTGCTCAAGCCCGTGCCGACTTTCTGGCTAAAATGAGCCATGAGATCCGAACGCCAATCAATGGAATTTTAGGGGTTGCTCAATTGCTAAAAGACTCTGTGGAAACAGAAGAGCAGAATAACCAAATTGACGTACTTCGGCATAGTGGTGAGCACTTACTTGCTGTTTTGAATGATATTTTGGACTTTTCGAAGATTGAGCAGGGTAAGTTTAATATCCAAAAGCACCCGTTTTCTTTCACTGATACAATTCGAACGTTAGAAAACATTTATCGTCCTATTTGTGAAAGTAAAGGCGTCAACCTTGTCATTGAAAACAAAATAGATCCCAATGTTGAAATCTTTACTGACCAAGTTCGTCTGAACCAAATTTTATTCAACCTAGTCAGTAATTCTGTGAAGTTTACGCCCTCGGGTAGCGTGCGCTTGCATGCGGAACTGGAGCAGTTCTATGGTGCTGACAATAGCGTGCTGGTCGTGGAAATTACGGATACAGGTATCGGCATCGAGTCTGACAAACTCGACCAAATGTTCGAACCTTTTGTTCAAGAAGAAGCAACAACGACTCGAGAATACGGTGGTAGTGGCTTAGGGCTGACCATTGTGAAGAGCCTTGTCGACATGCTGGAAGGTGATGTTCAAGTCCGCAGTCAGAAAGGTTTAGGAACGACTTTTGTCATTACAATGCCAGTGAAAGATCGTGAGCGAGTACTCACCCCTCTTGATTCGAGTTTGCGAGTTAAGCCAGGTGAACTATTTGCAGAGAGTCTCAAAGTGTTGTTGGTAGAGGATAACCATACTAACGCATTCATTCTAAAAGCGTTTTGTAACAAGTACAAAATGCAGGTTGATTGGGCGAAAGATGGGTTAGAAGCAATGGAATTCTTAAAAGATCATACTTACGATTTGATACTGATGGACAACCAACTTCCGCATCTTGGTGGAATTGAAACGACCAAAGAGATCCGACAAAAGCTAAAACTAGGCACGCCAATTTATGCGTGTACTGCTGACACCGCGAAAGAAACCAGTGACGCCTTTATGGAATCGGGTGCAAATTACGTGCTTCTCAAGCCGATTAAAGAAAATGCGCTCCATGAAGCATTTGTGGATTTTAAACAGCGGTTCTTAGTCGAGCGAACATGAATAATTGGCTCACTACGAGATAACCCAATTATTCATTATCTGAAAAGCACAACACCATGACTGTGGGTTGTGCTTTTTTGTATCTGACCCTTTTACTCTTATACAAATCAGACTTTATTGGTCTCGACGTTTGTTGTGTACATCGCTGCATTTCAAGTTCAAACATAGTGTTGTGTTACTTAGATTTCTGCCCCTTCACTGACACACCCAACGTGATTTCAATCACAAAAAGATATTTACTTAGCGTGCTAACTATTTTATATTACTTAGCACGCTAAGTAATTGAGTAGATCTTATGATTCAAGACATCAACAGTTTGCGAGACCTTTCTCTGGCTGAAAAATTATCTCGTGTTGCTCGTTTGTGGAAAATGGTTGCAGATCGCGAGTTAGAGCCTTTAAACCTAACGTATCCGCGTTGGACTGCGTTATGGAAGCTTTATCGAATGGGTGACAACATCAGTCAGAAGCATTTGGCTGAAGCGCTTGAGATCGAGTTAGCGTCGTTGATGCGAACATTAAAATTATTAGAAGAGCAATCTCTGATCGTTCGCCATTGCTGTGAACACGATAAGCGAGCACGTATTGTTAGCCTCACAGAAGAGGGGAAAACCCTACTAAAGCAAATGGAGGCTCGAATTCTTCAAGTTCGAAGCAAGCTCCTAACGGACATCAACGACCAGGAACTTCAGCAGCTTTCATTGATTCTTGATCAGATTGCTCACAATGCGCTTGATTCACTTAGCGAATAAGTCAGAAAACCGAATAAAAAGAGAAGTAAACGCCTATGACTCCAGATCAAAAATTCGCACGTTGGATCAAATATTCTTGCGTCGCGTTTGTCCTTGTCTTTGCCTATTTTCTAGTTGCAGATCTCGCCATGCCGTTGACGCCTCAGGCAATGGCAACGCGTGTGGTAACTAAAGTGGCCCCCCGTGTGAGTGGGCAGATTACGCATCTTTATGTTGCCAACAACCAAGAAATAAGCCAAGGCGATCTACTATTTCAGATTGATCCCCAGCCTTATCAGCTCGCCGTAGAAAAGGCTCAACTTAACCTTGAGCGTGTGATTCAAAACAACGAACAACTTGATGCTTCTATTGCTGCGGCAAAAGCAGACGTTGAAGCGAGCAAAATCGTGGCGGAACAAAAAGTTCGCGAAGCAAAACGTCTTAATACCCTGTTTCACCGTAATGGTACTTCGCAACAGCAGCGCGATGACGCACAGAGCAGTGCAACGGCAGCTAAAGCGAACTTACTGGCCGCACGTGCACGTTTAAAAGAGTTGGAAGTAAACCGCGGTGATTTAGGCGCGACGAATGTGAATATCCGCGTAGCGCAAAACCAGCTAAAACAAGCGGAACTTAATCTGTCTTACACTCAAGTCTCGGCGGAACATGATGGCGTTGTCGCTAACTTGCAGCTGGAGACGGGGGCCTATGCGGCAGCTGGTACACCTCTTGTCGCTTTAGTCTCCGATGACGTGGATATCATTGCCGACTTTCGTGAAAAGAGTTTACGACACTTTAATCAGAACAGCCGTGCGTTAGTGGCTTTTGATAGCTTACCTGGTGATGTATTTGAAGCTCGTATTACGAGTGTGGATGCCGGGGTCAGCTCGGGTCAATTCGATGCGGATGGTCGCTTAGCAACACCAACTGACTCAAACCGTTGGGTGAGAGACGCGCAGCGCTTACGTTTACATTTAGCTATCGATGAGCCTCAGCAGCGTGCATTTCCAGCAGGGGCACGAGCAACCGTGCAGTTGTTGCCAGAAAACGCATTATCTGGCTGGTTAGCGAGATGCCAGATCCAATTCTTGAGTCTTCTTCATTATATTTATTAACGAGGAGGCGATATGAAGTTATGGGACCACCCCATGTCGGAAAACGACTTCCGTCAGTGTTTGCGCATTGCAACTGGTGCGACTATTGGTTTCACTTTATGTAAAGTATTTGGTTGGAACTATGGCGTATTCTTTACTGTAACCCCGATGCTGTTACTTGGAATGGTGCCAGTCATGAGTCTACATGCCGCACGACAACTGATTTTTTCAGCGGTTGTGTGTGGATTAGAAGTTGGGGTGCTTGGTGGATTGTTTGGTGGGCACCCAGGCATGATGACAATCATTGCATTCGGGTTGTTCCTATATAAATTCGCCTGTATGTCAAAAGGGAGCTTGTTCTTATTTGGAGCGAACAGCGTACTGAGCTTAAGCATCATGCTGCATTTTGCTAGTTATCCAACCACTGACTTAAATGACCTAATATTTAGCAACCTGCAAGCGAATGTTATTTCAGTGATCGTTGCTTATGTGGTGACATTTTTGATTCCCGATGCGGAACCTCGTCAGCCACCAGCGAAACCGTCGCAGCCTAAACAGAGTCATCGAATGCGTCATGAAGCCCTTATGGGGGCGAGTATCGCTACAATGTCTTTCCTTGTATTCCAGCTATTTGACCTCAGTGACTCTATGTCTGCTCAGGCGACAACCTTACTTTTATTGTTTCCTATGCATTGGAACGGTGCTTTAGGGTATGCGCGAAAAAGAGCAATGGGGACCTTGATGGGGGTGACCTTTGGTATTGTCGGACAACTTGTATTATACGATTGGTCGGATACCTTATTGTTTATCGTCCCATTGCTTTGGATTGGTGCAATGATGTTCAGTTATATGCACGTGAAAGAGTCTAGCGGTTCGGGAGCCGGATTTGGCGGTTTAACCACATTAGGCATTTTGTTCGGCCAATATCTTACTCCGGATGGTGACTTAATGTTCAGTGCGCTGTATCGCGTGAGCAGTATTTTGTTTGCTATTGTTGCGACGCTGCTTGTGACCTATACGGTTCACAGAATACTCAACAGCTTTGAGGCGACGCGCTTTAGCGAGCAGTAAGTTCAGACGTTACTGGTTAGAAAGGATTGCTCCAGTAACTCTGTTTTTAGTTCGTGAGTCATCGCAATGGGACTGGCAAACTTAATTCCAACTACCCATCCCTTCACCAATTTCTTAATGTTGGCAATGACACATCGATTTTCTTCTCCGATATAGTGGCTTAACGGGCATTCGATGGTAACACTCTCACCCACGTTGAATTCGGGCTCAATCAAGGTTGATATACCAACACCTGCTAGAGAGAAATCGATAAGGCTACCGTCGTAGACATTCCCTGCATGAATAACGTTACAGTCCATTTGCAACTTGTAACGCTCATGTTCCCGAACTGGTTTGGTTGCAAATGTTCCTGGAATGCGGATAAACAAAAGGGGGGATGGTCGAACGGTCGTCGTCAGCACGCTGGACTTAAACGCAATGACATGGCCTAACTCCGTATCTGATACTCCACGCACGATGATATCGGCGTTGGGGAGTTTTCTCATCACTTGCTCTTCAAGCAAACGCATTGGTATATCAAGAATCAAATAAGCATTTTCTTTCATCCCAAGATAAGTGGTGGAATACGTATATTGATCCTTAGGCCCAAATTCGAAATTAGTAGAAAGTTTCATTCCCGGTTTGAGAAACCTATGCAGTTCATCTTTAGTATGAGTGGCTGGCATCACATTGGCGTTTTAATTTTTAGTTAAGCTGAGGCTATCAAAACGCCATTTTGTTATTCAAGATAGTAAGGCATAAGTTTTTGTAAAATCATCGCTATCTGTGAAGTGGTGGGCGATAAGTTTGGCTCATTCCACCTTTCATAAAGATTTGGCTTGCCACAATACTGCCGCATGTGACCAACATCAGCGCTAACCAAGTGAGAGAATCTGGTTGTTCACCAAAAATTGGAACGGCAAGAAGTGTCGCGACGACTGGAGTTAATGAACCAAAAGCAGCGCTGGCTTCGGCACCGATGATCCTAATTGCATAAATGAAAGTGAAAGAAGCGATTAAACCTGCGCCAACACCTTGTAGCATCGCGTGGCCAAATAACTCCTCCCATGGCCACTGGCTGAACGGTGTTACCACCAAATAACTGTCTACCCACCCGAAACCAACGGCGATGATGAGTAGAGCCAAAGACGCGATTGCAACGAATCCTGCACAGACGTGTGCATTAAGATTGGCGACACGAGCGCTGATGGTGAAAGCAGCCCACATGATGCTGCCAGTTAGAAACAGGATATGCCCTTGCAACTGAGACCAGTTGTACTCTGCGCCGCTATTAGAAAGAAGGAATACGAAAATCCCTAACAACACCGTAGAAAGCCCGATTAAGCGGTGAGCACTCAGCGACTGTTGATAACAAAGTACCGCGATAGCAGAAACAAACAATGGCAAAGTGCCAGGTACTAATGCACTGCCGTGAGCCACGGGAGCGAAATGCATAGCCGTTCCGACGACCAGAAGATAGGGAAGGCCGCTTCCAACCACAACACCAACCAGGTAGCGTTTAGGCACTACGCGCAGCGACTGTTTATGCTTAATCACAAATGGTAATAAAATTATACTTGGGATTAGAAAGCGAACTAACGCGATATCGGCTGGCTGCAAGGCAGAAATTGCGCCCCCTTTTAAAGAAATAAAGAAACCAGACCAAAGCAGTAAGGTCGTTAATATAGCAGCGTATCCCAAGATCATTATCGACATGTCCATTTGTAAATGATGTGTTAATTGTTGAATAAAACTCTTGCCAAAGGGAGGCAAAGTTTGACGTAATTAGGCTTGATATTGGTGATAAATTGCGTATAAGTGTTAATTGTTGGTGATTAAAGGCATGGAAGAATAAATGGATAAAATTGACAGGCAACTTATCAACCTAATGCAGAAGGATGCCACTCTGACAACGGCAGAACTTGCTGACCAAGTAGGGCTATCGGCATCACCTTGTGCAAGGCGCATTAAGCGTTTGGAGCAGGAAGGTGTAATTAGTGGTTATCGAGCTATTGTGTCCAGAGACACTGTAGGCATCGCGATGACTGTATTTGTTGAAGTGAGTTTAAATAACCACCAAGCTTCTTCGATTGATGAGTTTGAACATGCCGTTGTTGAGATGGATGAAGTGATCTCATGCCATGTCGTATCAGGGGCCTATGATTACCTGTTAGAGGTGGTCAGTAAAGATCTCGCTGGTTATGAAACATTTACTAGAAAGTTACAGCGATTAGAAAATGTGAAAGATATTCATACCCACCTGGCGATTAGACAAGTGAAAGGAAATGGCAGTTTGCCGATTTATGCATAAGAAAGATGAAATTTTTCGATAGACTTAAGATTGCCCACTATCATCGAAAGCGATATAGACAGTTTGGTAAAGACAGAGCCCGAACTCTGGGATGGGCAGATAAGTATAGTCAGATCAGCCGTTTTGAGGCGTTGTGCCGAGGGTTAACGTTAGACGGTTCAAGTATTTTAGATATTGGGTGCGGCTACGGAGACTTGTTAGCGTTTATCGAACTTACGGGGGGGCTTCCTCAAAGCTATATTGGCATTGATCAGCAAAAACAGTTTATCTCTGAAGCCAGAAAACGAGATTTTCGTACGCAAAGTAAGTTTATATGTGGCGACTTTTCAACGTTGGTATTGCCTCGTTGCGACTTTGTTTTTGCTTCCGGATCATTGAACTATCAATCCACCAACCCAAATCATACCATTGAAATGATTGATAAAATGTACCGAGCGACAGAGAAAGGTTGTGTGTTTAACTTGTTGGATGAATCCAAACTACCCAGCATGAAAATGTTAGCGTCGCACAATAAAGAAGGTGTCTTTCGCTATTGTCGGTTGCTGTGTCCGAATACACGATTGATTGAGGGATACTCCGAGCACGACTTTACGATTGCCATGATCAAAAAAGCGAAGTCCGTTTCCTGACTCCGCCTTATAAATTCTTAAGCCTTATTGGTTTTTGTATTGTGAGATTTCACAGTTACCTGTGTATCTATCAACCTTGAATGAGAAAGCGGCTGAATGGTATTCCCTCCCATCACTCCATATTGTTTCTCCGAAGATTTTACAAAGATCCAAATCACTGATTGAACCGAACTCTTTTACGTGCCTAACTACTGACAAAAACTTGGCTTTGGTAGCATTAGGACACTCCCTGTTACTTAATCGATTGATAACCATGTTTGTAGCATCATCTCCAGCCAAATGTGACTTTTTATTAAATTTTATTAATGGCTAAACTAACCAAAAAATGTCCATAAGTAAAGCATTAATGTGACGTATGTCTCTATAAATTGATTGTCTTGGTCATGGTTTAGTCAAGTTTGTCAAAGGGAACAATCCCATTATTTACATTTGATATCATTCACGACTAAGGAAAGATAAAAAGCACGAATAACGTCCAATATTGGAGTGAAAAACCAACATCGTCTATTCAAAACTGGCTCTGTTTTTACTTCGAAACATCTTGAGCGTATTGAAGCGCTCGGGCTTCTTTATCATAGACTTGTGACAGAGTTTGATATTGTGAAGAGAGGCGCTTGTAATCTTCAGCAAGTTCCAAAGCGTTGGTGTTATACCATTCCGCAGTTATTTGATTGGCTGTTTTGTTTGACTCGCGGCACTTCTGGGCCAGTATCTCCCACCCATTTGCTGACCATTGGGATTGTGTGCTCAATTTAAGCAGCTGATTCGCTTTAGTTGTGAGCTCTTCTTTGTATTGAATCGATGCTTTTAATTGCGCTTTGAACACATTTTGGTTCGACTTGGCACGCCAAAGTAGCACGAGCTCATGCAGTGAAAAGGTTTCGGACAATAACTGACGCTGTTTATGTTCGGTCAAAAGTGTATTGAATACCTCAACATGCTGATTGTAATTGGACTCTAAACGATTGAATTGGGTAAGATTGTCATTCCACGACGATGGGTTACATTGAATATTGGCGTGCCCCGTTATCGGGAACAGAAGAAATAGTAGTATCCAATTGAGTCTGTTGATCATTATTGCTCGCGTTAGTTGACCTGCTCTTTTGAGTATATACCCAAATTTCTACGACATGCGTGCTGCTGGTGGGATAAGAATAAAGAATGAAAAGGAAAAGGGCATGAAGAAAATTCTCGTCGCATTGATTGTCATGCTGTTGCTCGGCGGAGCGGGGACTGGATACTATTTCTTCTTTATGCAGAAAGATGAACCTGAAGCACCAAAGGCTACACAAGTCGAGCAATCGTCACTGCAAAAAGAAACATCCAAACCGATTCTGGATTTAGAAGCCGTTCCCCCGGAAGTTACCGAGTACTACGTTATTGAGCGTCGTGTCAATGTTTACAACAAGCCTAACCCTAATGCTTTAGTTGTCGATACGCTCTATAAGGGAGAAAAAGTATCGGTGTTAGAAAAAGTAGATGGGTGGTACCGAATCTCCGGCTATCTTGTCTATGAAGAGGGTGGAGAAGAAAAAGCCGAATGGTTGAATGCTGAAGGGTTATCGGATGCAGAGCCAGTTATTAAAGAGCAAGAGCGCTTAGAGATATTGGATGAATACCTACAGAAGTCGGATGATTTAAAAGTTCACTTGGATATTTTCCGTAAGAAAACACAGCAATTGTTAGACGATGAAACCTGTGATCCGAGTGATTTTGAGGAGCTCGGAGGCTGGGTTCGTTCTGTGACGTTCAAAAAGCGCAACGTTTACTTCATCTATTGTGGCGGTTTGGAGCAAGAGAACAAGATCTACTTAGATGTTGATAAGGGCGATATTTTTTATCGATAACTCACCACCAATTACACTAGTTTTCTAAAGACGTTTTGATAAATGCAATAACGATGCAAACCTGAAATCAGAGATTTATAACTTTTTAGTTGTGAACCATAATCAATAGGAATACTATCAACGAGTCAAGTGACCTAACTTGGCTCTTTGTGTTTTTAGTGAGTTCCTATGCCTTGGATTTACCTTAGAAAGTTGATTTTGCTGCTATTTGCAATGGTATTGCTACCAGTGCATGTATCTGCTGCGCAAATCGACCACAAGGCTCACGTACCGCACTTTTCTAAGCTACAACCTTTTGTAGCCGTAAGTGTATCGCCAAACTCTTCCGTCGATTTTTCTGAAGTTTCAGAAGAAAGCTCTCAATCTCCAGTATCTGAAGGCCATGCAAGTCTCGATTCCGTTGCTTTGTTTAACTCTCAGCGCTGGACGTCTTACTTACGGGAAGGGCTTGATGACGAGCACGTAGATTTTGTCGGCGATCTCACTACTCCGTTTTACGCTGATGCGGGTTACGCATACAGCTTGATGGACATTAACTGGCGTCACAACCAGTCCACATTTTATCATTTCACAAGCGATCATCGCATTTCTGGTTGGAAAGAGACCAATGCCATGTACGTCGCACTCAATAGTCAGTTTTCTGCCTAAACACCATTTATTTGCACCATTGTGCACTCTTAACACGACGATTGTATTCGACAGGACGTGAGCGTTCTGAGCATTTCATACCCTGAATTTATTCTGGGAGCATCTGTCGTGTGTTAAGCCTTGTTATTAAAAGCTTCACTTCATCGTGAAGGGATGATGTTTACATGAAAAAAACACCAAAGCAGCAAAAGAACAGAAAGCTGATGAATCACTACTCAGCTTGGAAATATGTAGTATTAATCACGACGGTCATTATTTTAACCCTAAGTGCTATACCAACTTGGTTTGGCGAACAGCCTTCTATCCAGTTGACGTTTTCGGAGCAAAACAACAGTGAAATGTCGGTTGTTCATCTGAATCAACTGCTAAAAACCAACCATATTTCAGCCGACAAAATCATCGAAAAAGACGGCAAAACAACCATTGTATTCGATGGTGAAGATGCGCAAAGTAAAGCTCGTGTGTTGTTAAACAAAGAGCTAAATAAAGACGACAGCATCACTTTCTCATACGTATCGGTTGCGCCAGAATGGTTGAATGAGATGGGCTTTAGCCCAATTAAGCTCGGTCTTGACCTTCGTGGTGGCGTTCAGTTCTTGTTGAATGTTGATGTGAATAAAGCGTTTGAAGAACAACGTGATGCATTGATTGATGAAATCAAAGCGAACCTACGTGATCAACGTGTTCGTGGTGTGCAAGTTCGAGCAGAAAGCGGCAACCGAATTACGGTAAACAGTGACAGCGAGCAAGCATTGTCGGAAGTGAACAAGTTCTTGCGTCAAAATTACCCGGGCTGGATTTCAAAAAGTTCATCTCGTGGCTTTGTGCTTGAACCGAGTGAACAAAATATCCAAGAATTTCAATCGTCGACTCTTCAACAAAACCTGAAGATCATGCGTGGTCGTATTGAAGAACTTGGTATCACAGAAGCACTAGTGCAACGCCAAGGTAAAGAGAGTATTCGAATTGAACTCCCTGGTGTACAAGATCCTGCTCAAGCGAAAAACGTTATTGGTGCAACAGCAAGCTTGGCGTTTTATGAAGTGAAAGATGCGAGCCAAGCACACAGCAGCCAAGATCTTGTTCTTCAAGATAATGATGGTCGTACTGTGATTTTGGCAAAACGACCAGTTCTAACGGGCGAGCACATCGTGAACGCTCGTGCTGGTGTCGACAAAATGGGCATGTCAGAAGTCAATATTTCTCTTGACCACGCTGGTGGTAAGAAAATGAGTGACTTCTCAGCAACTCACATCGGCAAGCCAATGGCGACCGTTTACCGTGAATACAAAACAAACGATCGCGGTGTAACTGAGCGTAGTGAGCGCGTTATCAGCGTCGCGACTATTCAATCTCAGCTTGGTAGCCAGTTCCGTATTACTGGGGCAGGTAGCATGGACGATGCGCAGCAGTTGGCGCTATTGCTTCGCGCGGGGTCACTGACCGCGCCGGTTACTATTGTGGAAGAGCGAACAATCGGTGCTTCTCTGGGTGCAGAAAACATTGAAAACGGTTTTGCAGCACTGGCTTTAGGTATGGGACTAACACTGACCTTTATGGCACTTTGGTACCGCCGCTTAGGTTGGGTAGCGAACGTGGCGCTTTGCGCCAACATGCTTTGTTTGCTTGGCTTAATCGCCTTGTTACCAGGAGCGGTTCTAACGCTTCCGGGTATTGCCGGTTTAGTGTTAACCGTCGGTATGGCAGTAGACACCAACGTTATTATCTTTGAACGTATTAAGGACAAAATGCGTGAAGGCCGCAGCTTCGCTCAAGCGATTGATCTTGGCTTTGACAGCGCGTTCTCGACCATCCTTGATGCCAACATTACTACTATGATCACCGCCGTGATTTTGTACGCCATCGGTAATGGCCCAATCCAAGGCTTTGCCTTAACACTCGGATTAGGTTTGTTAACCAGTATGTTTACAGGCGTATTTGCCTCTCGAGCAATGATCAATTTAATTTGGGGCCGCGATGCCCGTCGTGATGTGAGGGTTTAATCATGGTCGAAATGCTAAAACAAAATATTCGTAAAATTCGCTACTTTACTACGCTAGTTTCCATCATTTTAACGGTGATCGCGATCGTCGCTCTAGGCTTTAAAGGGTTGAACCTAGGTTTGGACTTCACTGGTGGTATGGTGACAGAAGTAAAGGTAGATAAGCAGCTAACTAACCATGATCTGCTTGACGTTCTGCAACCAAAGCTTGGTGAATCTGCGTCAGTGACACGCTCTGGTGAAGATGGCCGTTGGGTGATTCGTTACTCTGCGCCGGAAGATGGACAAACGTTGCCAAGTGTAGAAGAGATGTTGAAGCCAATCTCTCACCAAGTTGATGTTGTCAGCAACAGTATAGTTGGCGCTCAAGTTGGCCAAGACTTGTTTGAACAAGGTGGCTTAGCATTGTTGATTTGTGTGTTGAGTATTCTCGGTTACTTGTGTTTCCGTTTTGAGTGGCGTTTGGCCAGTGGTTCACTGTTTGCTTTGGCCCATGATGTGATCTTAGTGCTTGGTTTCTTTGCAATTACTCAAATGGAGTTCAACTTAACCGTTTTTGCTGCTGTGCTGGCGATTTTAGGTTACTCATTGAATGACTCGATCATCATTGCAGACCGAATCCGTGAGCTGTTGATTGCGAAACAGAGTTGGAAAACAGAAGACATCAATGACCAAGCTGTTATCGCGACGTTTTCACGCACTATGGTGACATCTGGTACGACATTGATCACTGTTGGTGCATTATGGATTATGGGAGGAGCGCCTTTGGCTGGTTTCTCAACCGCCATGTTTATTGGCGTTCTGTCGGGGACATGGTCTTCGATTTCGATTGGTACTGTGCTGCCTGAGTGGTTGAAACTGGAGCCGAAACATTATCTTCCAGTTGAGATCGACGCTGCGCCGTAGCATTATTTTTAAGGTAAAAGTGCTTGCGCCACTCATCTTGAGTGGCGCTTTTTTGTGCTTATTTCACGCGCATCAAGCGATGTTTCACAAGTCCCAAGTCGAACTCTAAGACTTGTGAGCGCTTCATTGCTTCGACTTTATTCAACATTGGCTCTTGGTAGCCTTTCTTCTTCATCCACTGAAGAGGTACAGAGAAAGCATCTTCATTAACGACATAAGACTCGCCTTTATGCTCACCGCTATAGACGTTCACAACCCAAACTCGGGCTTGAAAGTCCAATACTTCACCCATGACTTTAGCTATTTTATTCAGAATATTTTTCATTGTTTCCAGTTTGCCTTAGCTTAGTAGCAACCAGACACCAACTCCCATCATTAAAGTGCCTGCGATACGGTTCATTAGACGTACATTCTTAGACTGACCTAATACGTGTTTCAACCCTTTACCACCAGTAGCGTACAGAGACATGCAAATGAACTCAAACAGTAAAATAATGGAGACAAGTATGATCAGTTGCGGTGCAAGCGCTGCGTTTTGGTCTATAAAAGGCGGTAAAAGAGAAATCATAAATGCCCAGCCTTTTGGGTTTGCGATTGCGGTAACGAAGCCTTGCATGATCAGTGCGATATTGTCACTCTTTGGTGTTTCTAAGTTGTCGACATTAATCGCAAGTTTCCCTCGCGATCGCCACATTTCAACTCCAAGATAGAGTAAATAACCGCCACCAATGAACTTTAACGCGATAAACATCCAAGGATAATTGAGCATAATCGCAGCGATACCTAACACCGCAGAGACTGACACCAGCGCAACACCGAGAAGCTCTCCTATCATCATCCATAACGTGCGACGATAACCGATACTCATACCTAACGTTAGGGCGAGAGTCATGCACATACCAGGCGTGATTGAGACAAAAAAGAAAGTAGGGATGAACATACTGAGCAATGCAAGATTCATATCTGTTGATGATTTAGTGATTAAAGAGAAGCCACAAAGATAGTGCAAAGTGGAAAAGGATGCTACTACAAAGCGAACGATTACTTTCACTAGTAGCTAGTTGATGTTCTTCGAATATATAAATTTAAAATGAAATTATATTTTAATCTATGCGTCATAATAGTGCGTATTGCACCAGTATGAGACAAGCTCTTATATCATTTTTAGATTAAATATATTTAACTTATTATATTTTATCGGTATTAATCATCACTGTATTAAAATAATCGAATTGATAACTAAATTATCATTAAATGCAGTAATTAAATGATATGTTTGATAATTATTTTTACAGATAATTGAATTATTATTCTAATCTCAAGTTTGTTGTAATCATATAGGCTTAAAATTCAGATCTTAAATCATGACATAATGTAACGTCTACCATTCTGTATGTAAGTGCATGATATTTAATAATTATGTTTCTATTTCTGTTGGTGTGGCTTTTGTGGAAGTGTGATTTAAAACAATGGCTTATATAAAATTAACCATTTTATAACATTTCACGAGTAATGAGATCTAAATCAATCTTATGCAATTGGGTGAGTTTTTTATTTGAAATGTAATATTTCTAGGTTAACTTAAAATAAAGGCAGCACGGGATTGGTTGTCAAAAGAATAAATAAACACGTCAGTTGATGAACTATTTCATCAGTGTATTAAGTTTGCTTTTTAAATGCCGTTAAGAATGGAGTCTTCAATGAAGAAAGTCGCTTTGATCACTGGATCAAAAGGCGGAATTGGTTCTGCTATTTCCTCTCAATTAGTCAATGACGGTTACCGTGTAATCGCTACTTATTTCACAGGTAACTACGAATGTGCGCTGGAGTGGTTCAACAGCAAAGGGTTTACCAAAGATCAGGTTCGCCTTTTTGAGTTGGATGTAACAAACACGACAGAGTGTGCAGAGAAATTGGCGCAATTGCTTGGGGAGGAAGGAACCATTGATGTTGTTGTCAACAACGCAGGAATTACACGTGATGGCGTGTTTAAAAAGATGACTGCGCAAGCTTGGAATGATGTCATCAATACCAACCTCAATAGTTTATTCAACGTTACGCAGCCCCTCTTTGCTGCAATGTGCGAAAAAGGCGGTGGTCGTGTCATCAATATCTCTTCAGTCAATGGTCTTAAAGGGCAGTTTGGTCAAGCAAACTACTCGGCGGCGAAAGCTGGGATGATCGGTTTCTCTAAAGCCTTAGCATACGAAGGTGCTCGCTCGGGTGTAACAGTTAATGTTATCGCGCCGGGTTACACGGGTACGCCAATGGTTGAGCAAATGAAGCCAGAAGTGCTGGAATCTATCACGAACCAAATTCCAATGAAACGTCTTGCGACACCAGAAGAAATTGCAGCATCAGTGAGCTTCTTGGTCAGCGATGCGGGCGCCTATATCACCGGAGAGACTTTGTCGGTGAACGGCGGCCTATACATGCACTAAGGAGATAAGATGATGGAAAAAGTATTTATCGTAGCGGCGAAGCGTACCCCAATCGGCGCTTTTGGTGGCAGCCTGAAAAATACTTCTGCTGGCGATCTGGCAGCAGTAGCGATTAAAGGCGCGTTGGAAGCGGCAAAGTTGCTTGGCGACAAGGTTGACGAAGTGATTGTTGGCAACGTTGTTGGTGCAGGTCAAGGAATGGGTGTTGGCCGCCAAGCGGCACTGTTTGCGGGGATTCCTGAATCTGTTCCTGCATATGGCGTAAACATGGTTTGCGGTAGTGGCATGAAAACGGTCATGGATGCCGTGTCCCATATCCGTAGTGGCGATGCTGAGATCGTTGTAGCAGCGGGTGTTGAAGTCATGTCTCAGATTCCGTTTGCTGCACCAAGCAGCATTCGTGATGGCAACAAAATGGGCAATCTGGAGCTAAAAGATCTGCTCGTAGCGGACGGTTTAACCGATGTTTACAACCAATATCACATGGGTGTGACGGCAGAAAACGTAGCAAAACAAATCGGCTTAACTCGCCAGCAGCAAGACGAATACGCGCTGTCTAGCCAACAGAAAGCGGTAGCCGCTATCGAAGCTGGCAAATTTCAAGACGAAATTGTGCCAGTGGAAGTAAAGCAACGCCGTGAAGCCGTGATGTTTGATACGGATGAATACCCAAAAGCGAACGCGACAATGGAAGCCTTAAGCAAGCTACGTCCTGCTTTTGACCGCGAAGGCACTGTGACTGCGGGTAATGCATCAGGCATTAACGATGGAGCGAGTGCGATTATCGTGGCGTCTGAAAGCGCAGTTAAAGCGCATGGATTAACGCCGCTTGCTGAGATCGTAAGCTACGCGCAATCGGGTCTTGATCCGAAGATCATGGGCCTAGGTCCTGTTGAGTCGGTCAATAAAGCACTCGAAAAAGCAGAACTCACAGTAAATGATATCGACGTTTACGAGTTAAACGAAGCATTTGCAGCGCAAGCACTTGGCGTGATTCATCAGTTGGCGGAAACAAACCAAGTTCCAGTTAACGCGATTCAAGATAAAGCGAACTTTAACGGTGGTGCTATCGCGCTAGGACACCCGCTTGGTGCATCTGGAAACCGAATCTTAGTCACGCTGGTTCACGAGCTTCATAAACAAAATGGTCAATATGGCGTTGCTTCACTTTGTGTGGGCGGCGGCATGGGCACGGCTGTGGTTGTAAAGACAGTTAAGTAATTATTTAAACGGACATTTTTAATTCTTTCTCTAGGAGACAAACCATGTACACAGATTTCTTCAAAACATTTAGCGATCAAACTGAAAAAAATCTAGAACCTTACTTGAAGTTCAACAAGCTAGTGACAAAAAACGTAGAAGTGTTGACCGAGCTTCAATTGAACGCCATTCGCACATACAGTGAAGTGGGTCTAAACCAGATGAAAGCAGCGACAGAAATCAAAGACGTAACGTCATTGACTGCTTTCAACAGTCAGCAACTAAGCGTACTTACTAAACTTTCTCAACAAATGATGGATGACAGCAACAAGCTTCAAGCGATTGCAAAAGAGTTCAAAGAAGACGTTGAGAAAATGACTTCGGAAAATCTAAAGACTGTTACTCCAGCGTAATTTGTCCGATTCTCGCCGCCCCTAGATTTGGGCGGCGTTGTTTTTTCCGAATATAGGAGTAAGACTATGTTTCAACACTTCTTTTCGGACTATCTTGTGAAGCTTCAGGAAACCAATCATCAGTGGTGGCATGATTTCGAAGTGAACAAGGCAGTCGTGAACTCTCCTTTAAACAAGGCCATGCAAGAAGTGAACTTTGAGGATACTGCCAAACTGTTCGAACAAGCTGCGAATCAGCCTGCTGCGATTTTAAAGCTGCAAGCACAGTGGTGGGAACAGCAGCTGCAAATTTGGCAGAATGTTGCATTGGCAGGGAACCAAGCACAAATCGTCGAAGCTGAAAAAGGGGATAAGCGTTTCTCAAACGAAGCGTGGCAAAATGAAGCCATGTATAGCTTCATCAAACAATCCTACCTTTTATTTAGTAAGACCTATCTGGACACCATCGAGTCTTTGGAAGGCTTAGATGAAAAGACGAAAGAACGTATTATTTTTTTCTCTCGCCAAGCCATTAACGCCCTTTCTCCTTCCAACTTCATCGCCACTAACCCAGAGCTTTTGAAGCTGACACTTGAGCAAAACGGTCAAAACTTACTGGCAGGCTTAGAGCAGTTGAAAGAAGACGTTGAGTCGAGCGCAGACATTTTAAAAATTCGTATGACGAATAACAATGCATTCCGCGTGGGAGATGACGTTGCGACGACACAGGGCAATGTGGTTTTTCAAAACGAATTGTTTGAGTTGATTCAATATCGACCTTTAACAGAGAAAGTGAATGCGACGCCGCTGCTCATCGTCCCACCTTTCATCAATAAATACTACATCCTTGATTTAACAGCAAAGAACTCAATGGTTCGATGGTTGTTAGAGCAGGGGCATAGTGTATTTATGATGTCTTGGCGCAATCCAGGCAAGGCACAAGCGCACATAGAGTTTGGTGACTACGTGACAGAAGGCGTAGTGAAAGCCGTCGCTGCAATTGAAGATATAACAGGACAAGAGCAAATCAATGCTGCTGGTTATTGTATCGGTGGTACTGTTTTAGCAAGCACGGTTGCCTACTACGCTGCAAAACGTATGAAGAAGCGCATTAAGTCTGCCACTTTCTTCACCACGTTGCTCGACTTCTCTCAACCAGGTGAAGTCGGCGCGTATATCAATGACACCATTGTTAGTGCAATTGAAGCGCAAAATAACGCAAAAGGGTATATGGACGGCCGTTCCTTAAGCGTGACGTTTAGTTTACTGCGTGAAAACAGCTTGTACTGGAACTACTACGTCGACAATTACTTGAAGGGTAACAGTCCGGTTGATTTCGACTTGTTGTACTGGAATAGCGATAGCACCAACGTCAGCGCTGCATCTCACAATTTCTTGCTTCGCGAGCTCTATTTAGAGAACAAGCTGGTGCAAGATAAAGGCGTCAAAATTGGTGGAGTATGGATTGATCTAAATAAGATCAAAATTCCTAGCTATTTTGTGTCAACGAAAGAAGACCACATTGCGTTATGGCAGGGAACTTACCGTGGTGCGCTGAACACGGGTGGTAACAAAACGTTTGTCCTCGGTGAATCTGGTCATATTGCGGGCATCGTGAACCCTCCAGCTAAAAATAAGTATGGTTATTGGTTGAACGATAATTTGGATGACTCTGCTGATGAGTGGTTGAATAACGCGGAACACAAAGAGGGATCGTGGTGGACACACTGGAACGAGTGGTTACTCCAATTCAACCCTAAAGAGCAAGTTGAGCCTTTCCCTATTGGCTCAGAAAACCATCCGGTTATTGATGAGGCGCCAGGACAATACGTCAAACAGGTTCTGCCAGTAAAAGAATCTTAAACGACTCCCTATAGCAGTAAATCTTAGCGGCCTTTATGGTCGCTTTTTTTATGTATGATTGCTTGTTTGTTGTTGGCAAGTACCATTGATTAATAAATAAAAAGCGCCGAGCATTTGCTCGGCGCTCAGTGTCAACAAATAGGCTAGTTGACGAGTAGAGATGCGTTACGTTACACCTCTTTATCCTTACCAAATGACAGCAGCCAGAGAGAGATTGCTGCTACCGCCACAAAGCCGGAAAGAATAATCACTGGCATAGCACTGTAGCCAAGGATATGCCAAATTACAGATTCTAATGTACTCATGGTAAGTCTCCTTAGTGCCAGCCTTCAACGCCGCTCATGTCTGGTAGTTTGTGCGCAATACCTTTGTGACAGTCTACACATGTTTTCTCGCCTGAGGCTAGAGCGGTGGAGTGCTGTTCTGCCGCACGTGATCCTTGCTGAGAGTAATCCATGAAATCAAACTCATGACAGTTACGACATTCAAGAGAGTCATTCTTTTTCATACGTGCCCACTCTCGCTCTGCGAGGTGTCCACGACGCTCTTGGAACTTCTCTGGCGTATCGATCGTCTTCGTTACGAAGTGTGCAAATAGCTCTTTAGATGCCTGTACTTTACGAACGATCTTATCCGTCCATTCATGAGGAACGTGACAGTCTGAACAAATCGCACGAACACCAGAACGGTTGGAGTAGTGAATTGTTTCTTGAATTTCAGCAACGATCGGCGCGTGACAGCCAGAACAGAATTCTTCTGTGTTGGTTGCTTCCATACCTGTGTTGAATGCGCCCCAAAATAGAAGGCCACCAGCGAAGCCTAGAAATAAAACCACACCAGCGGCAGCTTTACTCGGGCTCGACAGTCTCTTCCAAAACGCTTTAAGTATTTTCATAAGTAACCTCTTAGTACTCGCGTTTCAATTACTGAAGCGAATCGACTGCCTTAAACTCGTTTTCCACTAGTGGTTTTGCATCCGTTTGTGGAACGTGACATTGCAAACAGAAGTAACGACGAGGAGACATATCTGCCAGTACCGCATCTTCTCTGTTTACATAGTGCGTTACGCTAATTTTAGTCGCACCTGACTCTTTTGCATTTTTCCAGCTATGGCATGCAAGACACTTGTTAGCATTTAACGAAATTTCGTAGTGACGAATGCTGTGTGGGATCAACGGTGGTTGATAAACATAGCTGTCTTCAACAATTTGATCTTTAGGGAAGTCTTTGAACTCGTCTGCTGGACGCGTATCTTCCAATTGAGACATTCCACGTAAAGATTCTAGACCTCCAATACCACCTGGATTATCCAACTCAGCTTGCGCAATGCCTGTCACTAACGCACCTACAGATAAAACTGCGACAAGTAATTTTTTCATCATTTCATCTCCGCCTTTGTGGCTTAAATTCTTTATTAGGCCGCCATAATGACGGCCGTAGCATTCAGTATCTGAAGGTTAAGCAATCTTAGTGATTTTGACTGGGCACTTCTTAAAGTCTGTCTGTTTAGACAGTGGATCAGTCGCATCTAGGATAAGCTTGTTAATCAAAATACGTGCATCAAAGAACGGTACGAATACCAAACCTTTTGGCGGACGGTTACGACCGCGAGTTTCAACACGAACGCGTACTTCACCGCGTTTGTTTGCCATGAGTACTTCTTCACCACGACGAACATTGCGTGCTTTTGCGTCTTCTGGGTGCATGTAACACACTGCGTCTGGTACTGCTTTGTATAATTCAGGTACACGACGAGTCATGGTGCCTGTGTGCCAATGTTCAAGAACACGACCAGTACATAACCACATATCAAATTCATCGTTCGGTACTTCTGGTGGCGCTTCGTATGGCGCGGAAATGATCTTCGCTTTGCCGTCAGCATTGCCGTAGAAGTCCCAACCAGAACCTTCTTTCGCGTATGGGTCTGAACCTTCTTTAAAGCGCCACTGTGTTTCCTTACCATCAACAACAGGCCAACGTAGACCACGTACTTGGTGGTAGCGGTCGTATGGAGCCAAATCATGCCCGTGACCACGGCCAAATGTTGCGTATTCCTCAAACAGACCTTTTTGAACATAGAAACCGAAGTGGTGAGCATCGTCATTCAGTTCACGAGCTTCTTCGATAGGGAATTTGTCGACGTTACCATTGCGGTAAAGTACGTCGTACATTGTTTTACCACGGTATTGAGGCGCTTTCGCTAGAAGCTCTTCAGGCCACACTTCTTCCATTTTGAAGCGTTTCGAGAACTCCATTAGTTGCCAAAGGTCCGATTTTGCTTGACCGACTGTGCCCACTTGTTGGTACCAAGCTTGGGTACGACGCTCTGCGTTACCGTAAGCACCTTCTTTTTCAATCCACATTGCGGTAGGAAGAATAAGGTCTGCTGCTTGTGCTGTTGCTGTCGGGTATGGGTCAGACACAACGATGAAGTTTTCTGGGTTGCGGTAACCTGGAAGACGTTCTGTGTTGATGTTTGGACCGGCTTGCATGTTGTTGTTACATTGAACCCAGTAACAGTTCAGAACGCCGTCATTCAGCATACGGTCTTGCAATACGGCGTGGAAGCCAGGTTTTGGTGGAATCGTACCTTCTGGCAGTTTCCAGATGTCTTCTGCAATCTTACGGTGTTTAGGGTTAGCAACCACCATATCCGCTGGTAGGCGGTGAGCAAACGTACCAACCTCACGAGCGGTACCACATGCTGATGGTTGGCCCGTTAGTGAGAATGGGCTGTTCCCCGGAGTCGAGATCTTACCGGTTAGTAGGTGGATGTTGTAAACCAAGTTATTCATCCATACACCACGAGTATGCTGGTTCATACCCATCGTCCATAGAGACATCACTTTCGTGTTTGGATCCGCGTATTGCTTCGCAAGCTCGATAAGCTTCTCTTTCTCAACACCAGAGATTTCAGATGCTTTCTCTACTGTGTATGGCGCTACTGATTTCTTGTACTCTTCGAATGAGATAGAAGTGAGTTTGCCAGAGTTCGGGTTCTTCGCTGCTTTTTGTAGCGGATCATCGTCACGTAGACCGTAGCCGATGTCAGTGTCTGCTTGAGTGAAGTTCGTGTGTTTGTTCACGAAGTCCCAGTTTACTGCATCGTTTTCGATGATGTAGTTTGCGATGAAGTTAGCAATTGCAAGGTCAGACTGAGGATTGAAAATGTAGCCGTGGTCTGCCAACTCAAATGAACGATGGTAGTAAGTAGAAAGCACGTTCACTTTAACGTGAGGGTGGCTTAGGCGGCGGTCAGTAATGCGAGTCCATAGAACCGGGTGCATCTCTGCCATGTTTGAGCCCCAAAGAACGAAAGCGTCTGCGTTCTCAAAGTCATCGTAACAACCCATTGGCTCATCGATACCGAATGCGCGCATGAAACCTACAACGGCAGAAGCCATACAGTGGCGAGCGTTTGGATCAATGTTGTTTGATCGGAAGCCTGCTTTCATTAACTTTGATGCAGCGTAGCCTTCCATTACTGTCCATTGGCCTGAGCCAAACATACCTACGCTTGTTGGGCCTTTTTTCTCGAGGGAAGCTTTCCATTTCTCAGCCATGATGTCGAAAGCGTCATCCCAAGAGATAGGTGTAAATTCACCATCTTTGTGGAATTTGCCATCTTTCATTCGTAGCATCGGTTGAGTTAGACGGTCTTGACCGTACATGATCTTAGAAAGGAAGTAACCTTTGATGCAGTTCAGACCTTTGTTTACTGGTGCTTCTGGGTCACCCTGTGTTGCTACCACTTTGCCGTTTTGAGTGCCAACAAGAACAGAACAGCCTGTACCACAGAAACGACAAGGTGCTTTGTCCCATGTGATTTTGGTTTGATCAGAGCTTGCAATCAGGTTGGCTGCAGATGCTGGTAGTGTCACACCTGCGACAGCAGCAGCTGATGCAGCCGCGTTTGCTTTCACAAACGCACGTCTTGTCATTTTCATACTTCACCCTCGATTTGGGAATGTTGTGTTCCAGTGTCTTCTTCATCCGTTTCTTCAAGCCCAGTTTCGATTTGGTGATAAACCAATACCGTGCTTAAGACGTTCGGTAAATTGTTAATGGCATCGATAGTGTCTGTGATGAAACCTTGGTTCTCAGTTTCAAGTACGACGATAATCTTGCCTTCAGGACTGTCACCATAGATTTCCGCATTTTCGTGTGCTTCTATCTTTTGTTTGATTTCGTCCAAATGTTCCGGCAGCACATGTACTACCAAACTTGAAATATGCACTTCATTTAGTGACATATAGCTCTCTCATTTATTTTTATTGCCTTTGGCCGACGACATTCGGCTTAGGCTGTTGTATTGCTCACATTGATGGATGAAGTCGGGCACACTGAAACACAGGCGCCGCAGCCGTTACACTCATCAAGGTCTAAATTGGGTTGTGCTACTTTCCCCAGTTCTAATTTGAACTGAATTGCCATCGGGTCGCACATATCCCCACAACTTCGGCATTCGACATTTTGTTTTGCTAAGCAGTTATCGTTGATACTTGCTTTTGCTTGCCAAGGTTGTTCTGTTTCTGGCAAGAAAAGGGGCTCAGGACAGGCGTTTGCACATTGATAGCAAAATGTGCATTCATCGATGGAAAAATCGACCGAGGGGAATCCGCCATCACTTTTGGTTATAATCTTTGTTTCACAGGCCTCAATGCATTTACCGCAGCGAGTGCAATCGTCCGTAAACTGTTGCGGTTTAGTTAACCAAGGCAAACGTACGGCGTTGTCGGGGTGCGCTTTTCTTGCAAAGAGTCTTCTTCTGGAAAGGTCTACCACTTAGTCACCTCGAAACTTGGAACCCAAACTAAGCATAGTCCACAATTTTCATTAATAAACTGTCATTTAAACTAACGAAATTGTAGTTTTTGACATATTTGTATAAATACCTCTTAGGGGGTAAATGGTATGCAATATTGTTTTGGATCAATAAATTCCGTCGCAGGTGATCACATATTGATAAAGTTGAAAGGTAATGGGTTCATTGCACGTAAAAATAGGATTGTTAATGGGCGAGGAACTCAGATTGTTTAAAAATGTGAAAAAGTCGGTGACGCGCACGATTGCGTCCGCGATGCTTCTTATTTTGCTGCTCTCAGTCGCTACGACTGGTTTTGCGATTTTTACGTTAGCGTCCAGTTTGAACGATGCTGAAGCCGTCAATGTTGCTGGCTCGATGCGAATGCAAAGCTACCGTCTGGCGAATGATATTCAGGTTAAATCTGTTGACTATTCTTCACATATTGACGCATTTGAACATTCGATATATTCACCTTCAATGAAAGCGCTTCAGCATTGGTCTGTGCCAGAAGACATCACTCACGATTACTACCGTCTTATTATCAGATGGCATGAACTCAAGGCGGTGCTTAGAGGAGACAACCCGGCAGAATATCAACTCCTAGTGGCCGGTTTTGTTGAACAAATCGATGAGTTTGTATTTAAGCTACAAAGCTTTTCGGAGCAAAAACTGATTAACTTAGCCTGGATCGGCGGGTTAGGGTTGGGTGGCATTCTTTGTGTCAGTATGTTTGTCGTTCATTTTGTGCGCCTCGAAGTTGTTCGGCCTCTGCGTGCCTTAGTTTTTGCTAGCGAGCAAATTAAAAATCGCTCATTCAATATATCGCTCAATGTATCCAGCGATAATGAAATGGGAATACTGACTCGAACCTTTAACCGGATGGCGACAGACCTTGGTAAGTTGTACCGAGGATTAGAACAAGCGGTTGATGAGAAAACACGTAAATTGCAGCATGCCAACCAGTCTTTAGAAGTGCTGTACGACTCGTCAAAAGAACTCACGGCGTCGCGTATTAATCAAGACAATTTCCAGGCGATTTTGCAGCATATCGTCAGTCTTGAGGGCATTAAAGCGGTCAAACTTGAAATCGAGCAGCTAGGAGAACCGAGCTGGATATTGATGGAAGGAGAAGAATGCTGCCAAGATTGTGATGAAGATTGCCACGGTAAAGCCCTGATGCTAGATGATGAGCACTTGGGCTATTTATATTGGAAAGCAGGGTTACCTTGTCCGAACGAGGCTCTTATTGACAACTTCGTGCAGATTTTATCACGCGCCGTGTATTACAATCGGGCGCAGCGCCAAGCAGAACAAATTCTGCTGATGGAAGAGCGAGCCACTATTGCTCGGGAGTTGCATGATTCATTGGCTCAAGCACTCTCTTACTTAAAAATTCAGGTCGCTTTGTTAAAGAGAAGCGTAAAGAACTTGCCTGACGAAAAGGCGATCGCGCAGGCTAATCAAGTTATTGCTGAGCTAGATACGGGCTTATCTGCCGCGTATACGCAGTTACGCGAGTTACTGACGACGTTTCGTCTTACGATTAAAGAGGGCAGTTTTGGCCAAGCATTGCAAGACATGGTTGAAACGCTCAGTGAACAAACTGCTGCGGACATTACGCTAAAAAATAGACTTTCATCAACTGAACTGGATGCACATCAGCAGGTTCATTTACTACAGTTGATAAGAGAAGCGGCAATTAATGCAATCAAACATGCGCAAGCAGATAATATTCACATTCAATGTCTCGATAATGATGGAAAAGTCACAGTAACCGTTAGCGACGATGGAATAGGCTTTGAACATCAAGACGAAAAATTAAATCATTACGGTATGAGTATCATGCAAGAGCGGGCCGCTAGACTGCATGCCGATCTGCACATCGAAGCATCGATAAACAAAGGTTGTACCGTAAAATTAGAATTCCAACATAGTAAGGAAGTAAACAGTGACAGTGTGTAAAGTAATGCTGGTGGATGATCATCCACTCATGCGAAGAGGTATCCACCAGCTTTTAAGCTTTGAGCCTGAGTTTGAGGTCATTGCAGAAGCAAGTAATGGCGCGGATGCAGTAGCGAAAGCGCATGAGCTAGAACTGGATCTTGTACTTCTTGATCTTAATATGAAAGGCATGTCTGGCCTTGATACTTTGCAAGCACTGCGTGCAGATGGCTGTGAAGCCAGAATTGTCATTCTAACCGTTTCAGATAGCCCAGCAGATATAGAAGCAATAGTTCGAAGTGGTGCCGATGGCTATTTATTGAAAGACACTGAGCCTGATGAGTTGGTTGAGTTGCTAAAACAAGCGCACCAAGGGGACAAGGCATACAGCCAAGAAGTTTCTAAGTATTTGAGTGAACGTTCAGAGCAAGAGGACGTGTTTGATACACTGACCGATCGTGAATCGCAGATCTTAAGAGAGGTGGCAAGAGGTTTCCGCAACAAGCAAATTGCCGATCGTCTTTTTATCTCTGAGTCTACGGTTAAAGTACATATGAAGAGTTTACTTAAAAAGCTTCAAGTTCCTTCTCGTACTGCAGCAACCGTCCTTTATCTTGAGCGCTTTGGCGACATCAAATAACATTGTTGGATTTTAATCTATAATAATAAATAAAATCAAATAGTTATATGGATTCTGACGAATAAAAAAACCGCCTTTTAGGCGGTTTTTTTACTTGTCTGGGCGAATAGAGTACAAGTCACTGTTGTGCTTACCACACTCCAAATAGTACTGATAAGCCACTTTTTTGCTTTCAGCAATGACTCTCATGCAGTGCATTTTCCCCTGTTCAAAATATCGAATCTCATATTCTACACTGGTATCAAGTTGCTCAGCGGCTGCCATACTTCGCCTCCATAAACCATCCAAAAAACATCCATGCAAATTATATGCCGTTATAGGGAGCGTCGTTCGGTACGTTTTTTAGCCGATAATTGCGCTCTAACTCACTTTTTTGCGGATAGCTGTGATCAAAAAGTTAATTTCAAACTCTATATATTATTAAGGTGGCAATCAATATTTGTCACACTGGTGTAAGTTTGCCGCAATACTAAGTGATACAGGTTGAGTATAGAACTTAATCAACATAAAAGGGAATACGAATAAGTGACTAAATTAAAGGGTGTATCTAATAAGGCGCTTCGTTATGGCCTTCTATTTTGTTTCGTATTTCTGCTTGCCGGTTGTGCGAAAAAGTTTTTATACAGCAATATCGATTGGTTCGTGCTCGATTACTTAGAGGACTATGTCTCGTTGCAAGGGGAACAAAAAGTCCTAGTGGAAGAGCGTTTATTATTGTTGGCAGACTGGCACAAGAAAGAGGAGTTACCATTATATATCGAACATTTAAAAGACCTTGAGAGATTAAAAGCGAGCGATATCACCTTAAATTACTTACAACAAAATCGAGATAGAACGCGAGCGCATTACGATAGAGTGGTAAGCAAAGCAGCACCAGATCTTTTTGCGTTAAGTTTGCAGTTAACGAAAGAGCAAGAACGCGAGTTTTTGAGTAATGTACAAGAACATTATCAAGAGCGAAACGCAAAATATGCCGATAAGACAGAAGACGAAGTGCGTGAAATTATTCTGGATAACACTGAAGAGTGGATGGAAGAATGGCTAGGGAATCTATCAGGAAATCAGCGTCAATTAGCTCAAAGATTTTCTCAGCAAGTTATTTTAAACAGCCCTTTATGGAGAGATTATCGAGCCACGGTATATCAAGAGCTCGAATACTTGTTCGACAACAAATCTAATGTTGTGACTTATCAAGATATATTTATGCGACTCTTGTTCGAGCCAGAGAGTTATTATAGTGAACAGCTTTCTCTGAATATTGACTCTAACTTTGCATTGGTTGATCAACTGACATTAGATGTTTCTCGTTCGATGACCGATAAGCAATGGCGTCATTTTCGTGAAAAGGTTAAAGAGTGGCGAGTACTGGCTGAGGAACTTTTAGATTAAATTCATGCTTCAATGAGCGAAAGCAAAGCGCAAAAGCCTTTCTTATCAAAAAATGATTCAAAGCAAATTCTTATTGAGCTAAGAGCGTAACATAGCGTGAGGTTTGATGAGGCAACGTCAGCTTATCAATGCGTGATAAGGCCTCATCGTACAAAACAATGAGAATAAATATGAAACATTTAGTTGAAAGATTTCTTCGATACGTCACGTTTGATACCCAATCCAATCCACATGTGACGCTTTGCCCAAGTTCACCTGGTCAGCTTGTGTTTGCTGAGTTACTTAAAAAAGAGATGATCGAGCTTGGTTTAAGTGACGTGACTTTGGATAAAAATGGCTACTTGATGGCTAAACTGCCAGCCAATGTTGATTATGAGGTTCCTCCTATCGGCTTCATTGCCCATATGGATACCGCGCCGGATGCATCTGGCAAAAACGTAAAGCCGCAATTCATCGAAGATTACCAGGGCGGCGATATTGCATTAGGGTTGGGGGATGAAGTGTTATCTCCCGTGCAATACCCAGATTTACATCACCTACATGGCCACAATCTTATTACTACCGATGGCACTACATTACTTGGCGCGGATAACAAAGCTGGTATCGCAGAGATTCTTTCCGCGGTAGCTCTGCTACTGGAAAACCCAGACATTCCACACGGCGACATTTGTATCGGCTTTACTCCGGATGAAGAAATCGGTCGTGGTGCAGATTTGTTTAATGTTAAAAAATTTGGCGCGAAATGGGCATACACTATAGATGGTGGCCCGCAAGGTGAGTTGGAATACGAAAACTTTAATGCAGCAAACGCTGATGTAATTTTTCATGGTGTTAGCGTTCATCCAGGTACTGCAAAAGGTAAAATGGTCAATGCGATGAACTTGGCTGCGAAATTTCAAGTTCAAATGCCCCAAGATCAAACTCCGGAAACAACCGAAGGTTACGAAGGGTTCTTCCATCTAAAATCGGCAGAAATGGGCGTTGCACGAAGCGAGCTAGGTTACATTATTAGAGACTTTGACCGTCAAAGACTTGAGGATCGAAAAGCCTTTATGCAGAAACTCGTCGATGAAATGAACACGGGTTTACGCCATGGTTCTGTAGAGCTAAAAATAAAAGACAGCTATTACAATATGAGAGAAATGGTTGAGCCTTACCCTCATATCATTGAGCTGGCAAAGCAAGCGATGGAAGCGTGTGATGTGGAACCGATTATAAAACCTATTCGTGGTGGTACAGATGGTGCTCGTTTATCTTTTATGGGTTTGCCGTGCCCGAATATCTTCACCGGTGGTTTTAACTTCCACGGAATTCATGAGTTTATTTCTGTTGAAATGATGGAAAAATCAGTACTCGTTATTGTCAAAATTGCTGAGCTCACAGCGAAAAAACACAGTTAAAAGACTACGTCGAGACCTCTTGCAGATTTAATAACAAAATAGCCCAGATCTCTCTGGGCTATTTAACTATTAAGATGGGATACTAGCGCACGTCTTTGTCTTCAATTTCAATGTCTTCTAGCGGTAACCAGTCGACTTTCACACCCGCTTGATCGAACATATCTTGACTGACTTGGATTTTATCTCCCCAGCGAGATAAAAAGTCTTCAGACTGCTCAGGGCAGTGTACGTGTGAGATCCCTGTTTGAATGATCTTTGCCGCGCAGTTAGGGCAAGGAAAATGCGTTACCCAAATATCACATCCGTCTAAGTCACGTTTTGAGAACAAAATTGCGTTCTCTTCCGCGTGCAGTGTTTTAAGGTATTTCAACTCGCGCTCATCGGTGTCGACACTGTCAGAAACACCATGCGGATAGCCATTAAATCCAACAGATACAATGCGATTCTGTTTAGTAATAACGGCACCGACTTGTGTTGATGGGTCCTTACTCCAAGACGCCACTAGTTCTGCCATCTGGTAAAAGCGTTTCGCCCATTTAGAAATCATAGTCATCCTCTCTGTCGAAGGCGTTGAATTAATTGAATGATAACCCATTTATATTAAAAAAATAGTCAAAATCGGGGTCTTGAGTATGAAGGCGTCACTTTTTACCTTTTTAGCCACAAAACGTTCTTATCTTGAGCACTGAATCTCACTTTACGCCCGAATACAATACTCCCGTTAGTGTTTCCAAGCACACGCTAAAATTCGCGATCTCCTAAGGCGTATATTAAATAGTTATGATTGAGTTGTATGTATATTGCTCATTGAATACCACTGTTAACTAAATTACTTTATTTTCCTTTTGTTTCTCATGTTTACATTTAGAAACACCTTGGACGCTTTTCAGTGAAGTTTTCAGTGGCAGCAAGGAGTAAGGTTGATAGGAATTCAACAATATCCTGTTCTATAAAGACGGTAAATACATGCAAAAGAAACCACTTGTCGCACTAATGGCGGCTACAGCAATCCTCGCTGGATGCGGGGAAGCTAATAATGCCCAAACGAAAGGTCAAGCGCCTCTCGTAGTGACTCAGGATGTCACGGTTATCGACTACCAACCGAGCAAGTCTTATATCGGTCGCATTGAAGCAGTAGAAGATACCAATATTACCGCGCAGATTTCTGGCTACTTAAAAGCTCGTCACTTTGAAGAGGGGCAAATGGTAGAAAAAGGGCAGCTCCTTTACTCTATCGAGCCATCTTCTTTTGAAGCCCAAGTCGCGAGTGCTAAAGCCGCACTTGCACAAGCTAAAGCGGCGCTAAAAAAAGCCGAATTAGATCATACTCGAGGTAAAAACTTGTTGCCTCGCGGTAGTATCTCTCAATCTGAGTTTGATGCTTTAACTGCGGCACTTCTTGGTGCGAGAGCAGAGCTAGAAGCGGAAAATGCTCAACTTAAACTTGCTGAAGTTAACCTTTCCTATACTCAAATCCGAGCACCTTTTAGCGGACGTATTAGTGATACCAAAGTGAGTACGGGTGATCTGGTTTCTCCGTCATCTGGCGTGCTGACAACTCTGGTGAGTTTAGATCCAGTTCATACCTCATTTAGTGTGAGTGAGCGTGAGCGTTTAGCTATGGGTATGGATCAAGTAAAAGGTGATGGCTCGGCTGAATCAAACCGCGTTGAAGTTCAGCTTGAACTGGAAAATGGACAGTTTTTTGAGCATCTTGGTAAGCTTGATTTCTTAGGTAATCGTATTGACACCAAAACGGGTACGATTGCTATGCGCGCGCTAGTGCCAAACCCAGAGCAGAAGTTACTTCCGGGTCAACACATCAAAGTGAACTTGAGAGATAAGAACACGAAAGACGTTATTGTTATCCCACGACGTGCCGTACAGACTGACTTAGAAGGTGACTTTGTGATGGTGATGGCTGAGGGAAGTGTGGCAGAGCGTCGTAACGTCGAGCTTGGCCCTCAGGTTGAACAAGGCATTATCATTCGAGAAGGGCTCGATCAGGAAGATACGGTTATTACACAAGGCCTACAACGTGTGCGTAATGGTGTAGAAGTGCGCCTTCAAGCACCTGCTGAAGATAAGCAGTAGGGGGCACTATGTTAAGTCGTTTCTTTATTCAGAGACCTAAATTCGCGCTGGTTATTTCGATCATATTAACGCTAGCCGGCGCGATCTCACTGGCGATTTTGCCAGTGGCTGAGTATCCACAGATAAGCCCGCCATCAGTAAGCGTTTCGGCTTACTACACTGGCGCGAGTGCGGAAGTTGTCGAGCAGGCCATTGCGGACCCCATAGAGACCTCAGTCAACGGCGTTGAGGATATGATATACATGTCTTCAAAGAGCGCGAACGATGGCTCTTACAGCCTAAACGTCACGTTCGATGTTGGCACCGATCCAGATATGGCGCAAGTTAACGTGCAAAACCGCGTGTCACAGATTGAGTCAAAACTGCCTCAAGAAGTTCGCATGGTTGGTGTGACGGTGAAAAAGCGTTCACCTGACTTGCTGATGGTACTTAACTTCTATTCACCTGATGGCAAATACGATGATCAGTTCTTGATTAACTACATTAACTTGAATGTAAAAGATCAGTTGGCTCGTGCGAAAGGTATCAGTGAAGTTAACGTGATTGGTGGTGGCGAATACGCAATGCGTGTTTGGTTAGATCCTGAAAAAATGGCCAACCTTAAGCTAACCACGTCAGACGTATACGCCGCTTTGGCTGAACAGAACGTTCAAGTTGCGGCAGGGCGTGTAGGTGCAGCACCATACAACAATCCGCAAGAAGTTCAGTTTAACCTTGTGACCAAAGGTCGCTTGGAAAGCGTGAGTGAGTTTGAGAACGTAGTCCTTCGAGCTAATCCCAATGGCTCTACGGTTTATCTGAAAGATGTTGCTCGCGTTGAACTAGGCAAAAAGTTCTACGATGGTAACGGTAAGTTCCGTGGCCAGGACGCGTCAATCGTTGCGTTGTCTCTTCAATCGGATGCGAATGCGTTAGAAAGTGGTCAGGCCGTCATGGAGCTCCTTGAAGGCTTGAGCAAAAACTTCCCAGAGGGAATGGAATACGAGACCAGCTACGATACAACCGTGTTCGTATCTGAATCGATCAAAGGGGTAGTAAAAACACTGATTGAAGCGATTCTATTGGTGATTGCTGTAACTTACTTGTTCTTGGGTAGTGCGCGTGCAACGTTGATTCCTGTTGTCGCGATCCCCGTTTCTCTGATTGGTACGTTTGCCATCATGCAGGCAACGGGCTTCACCATTAATACGGTTACTTTGTTTGGCTTGATCCTTGCGATTGGTATCGTGGTGGACGATGCGATTCTGGTTATCGAAAACGTCGATACTACCATGGCGAAAGACCCAAGCATTTCACCGCGTAAAGCGACGTTGCTAGCGATGAAAGAAGTAACGGGACCAATCATCACGTCGACCTTGGTTCTACTTGCGGTATTCATACCCGTCGCCATGCTGCCAGGTATCACCGGTATCATGTATCGCCAGTTCGCTTTGACCATCTGTATTTCGGTTGTGATTTCATCCATCAATGCATTGACGCTGTCTCCAGCACTTTGTTCTCTGGTATTGAAGCAGGGTGGGGGCAATACCGCTAACTGGTTCCAGGCTTTCAACAGAGGCTTAGAGCGCATCACTACGCGTTATGGCCAGATCGCTGGTTTCTTGGTGAAGAAGTCTTTACTGCTCGTGACGTTCTTTATAGTTGCTATCGCAGCGGTCACTTTCTTTGCGAAAACCACCTCTACAGCGTTTGTTCCTCAAGAAGATAAAGGCATTTTGCTGGTTAACGTACAGCTACCAGATTCAGCCTCTTTATCACGTACTGAAGAAGTCACCAATGATTTAATGAAAATGATCGGTGAAGAGCCTGGTGTGGATGGTGTGACGGTTGCGAACGGTTACTCGTTTATGACAGGCGCAGCAGCATCAAACGGTGCTTCTGTATTTATCAAATTGCATGACTGGGATACTCGTAACTCGCTGCAAGGAGAGCACTCTGCTAATGCTATCGCGGCACGTATTAACGGGCGAGCGGCGACAGAGTTACCTCAAGCGGTTGTTTTTGCGATGGGACCACCGGCGGTTCCAGGTATGGGCGCTGCGTCTGGTTTTGAGTTTGTGCTTGAAGACACGCTAGGGCGAAGTCGTACCGACTTGTCGATGGTCATGGGAGAAATGATCCAAGCGGCTAACCAAGCGCCTGAAATTGCCTACACGTTTAGCACGTTCCGCGCGAATGTTCCGCACTACTACGTTGATATCGATCGTGAGAAAGCGCAGCAATTAGGTATTTCGCTGTCGTCTATTTTCCAAACCTTGCAAGGCAACTTAGGTTCGCTTTATGTGAATGACTTCACCATGTTTGGTAAGAACTTCCGCGTAACCATGCAAGCTGATAGCCAGCACCGTAGCAGCATGGAAGATCTAGAGCGTTTCCATGTTCGTTCTTCGAACGGTGATATGGTCCCGTTAAGTACGCTAGTGAGCTACGAGCAAGTGTTTGAGCCTGATGTGGCGTGGCGTTACAACATGTACCGCAGTGCTATCATTCAAGGCCAACCAGCTCCGGGTTACTCTAGTGGTGATGCGATTGCAGCAATGGAACGCGTTGCTGCTGAAGTTCTTCCGCAAGGGTACACGTATGAATGGACAGGTATGGCTTATCAGGAAGTGCTTGCGGGCAACCAAGCCATTTATGCGTTTGCGCTGGCTTTGATATTCATTTACTTGTTTATGGTGGCTCAGTATGAGAGTTGGAGTATTCCACTGGCTATTATTTTGGTGGTCCCAGTAGCAACGTTAGGTTCCTTCCTTGCGTTGAATCTAACTGGCACGCCGCTTAACTTGTATGCCCAAATTGGTCTTGTCTTGCTCATAGCCTTGGCGGCGAAAAACGCAATTTTGATTGTGGAGTTCGCCAAGCAAGAGCGTGAAGAAAAAAATGCTGATATCGATAGTGCAGCGGTTAAAGGAGGCACGTTACGTTTCCGCGCTGTGAATATGACATCTTGGTCATTTATCCTGGGTATCTTCCCGCTTATCTTTGCCGCTGGTGCGGGGCACGTGAGTCAAAACTCACTCGGCGTGTCGCTGATTGGTGGTCTATTGTGTGTGCTTCTAGCAGGTACATTCTTGATCCCAGGCTTCTACGCCCTGGTGCAAAGACAGCGTGAGAAAGTTCATGGCGGCAACACCAAGCTGGTTCCTCTTGATGATGAATAATCACATCCGAAGTGCGCAGTAAGCACGAAGTGACAATTGAAAAAAAGCCCGAAGCAATGATTGCCTCGGGCTTTCTATTTTGAAAAGGGTTATTTTAGCGCAGTTTTGAATTGTGCAACGGCTTCATCCATATCATGAGCTTGAGCAGAGACAGAGTTCACTTCATGCAAGCATTCCTGAGCGGATTGCATGTTATTCTCAGATATGGCGTTTAGCTCGGTGATTGAACCGCTAACTTGGTTCATCACGATACCTTGTTCTTCAATTGCTGAAGCTATGCGCTCCGAATTACCTTGAATTGAATGCATGTCAGTAATGATCTGTTGCAGGCTAGAATCCAGTTTTTCAGAAGCATTAAGTGTTTGTTGCCCTTGATCGTTACATTGATCAATATCAGCAACAACTGTAGACATTTGAGTTTGAATATCTGCAACGACCCGCGTGATTTCCTCAGTGGATTGATGAGTTCGGCTAGCTAGGGCGCGTACTTCATCGGCAACAACTGCAAACCCGCGGCCTTGTTCGCCTGCTCGCGCGGCTTCAATTGCTGCGTTGAGAGCTAGTAGGTTGGTTTGCTCTGCAATCTCTTGGATGATGTTCACGGCACCACCAATTTTATCTACATGCTGATTCAGCGAGCCAATCGACTGCTGGCTGTTTGATAAAATCGTGGTTAGTTGACCGATGTTGGTTACCGTCGCCTCAACAACTCCTCGACCTTGTTCGGCATTATTCGCTGCCTGATGTACGCCTTCTACCGCAACTGATGTGCTCTCAGAGATTTCACCTATTGTGGCAACCATTTGCTGAACTGCCGTCGCCATTGATGCTGTGTGGTCAGTTTGAGTGTGGAATTGCTCCATAACGCCTTCTAACTCACGATGCATATTATCGGTACTTGCAGTGAGTTGCGCCGATTTTTCTTGGGTACTACTAATTAGATGCTCAAGCTTATCCAATAGGTCATTGAGGTGATGACTGATATCAAATAGCTCGTCTTGACCTTTCAAATCAGATCGAAGTCCCATGTTGTTCGTTTCGCTGATACTTCGAATGGTGCCAAGTAAGCTATTCACTCGCGTATTGATTGAACGTGAAATTTGCCAAATCAATGCGAAAATAACGACTAAGATCAGAGCTGTAATGACCTGCTTGATGGTCGACATTTGTTCATCACGTTGTGCGGCAGCAGAGCTAAGGGCTGTGGAAAAGGTTTCAAATTGCTCTTCTACGGCATGGGATAATGCGCGAGTTTCACCGAGTAGGCCTTTGTCATAAGCAACCCCAACAACTTGCTTTTGGGCCGCCAATTGCTTACCTGTTTTGATAAGCTCCGGAGCATATTGCCCCTCAAGCAAGTCACTATTGAATAGTCCTGCTTTTACCGCAGAGTCAAAACGGACTAATGCCAATAACTGCTGGTGGTCTGAACGTTGTTTAGCTTCTAATAGTGCTTGTTCGTAACCGGCGAGAAGCCCACTCTTTGAATCAAGCCCGTATCGTTGGTAAGCGCTGACCAGATTCTGAAAGCCCCTTTGGTATGCGAGCAAGTCTTGCTTAAATTGTTGACTGGAAGGTAATTCATTACTCTTGAGTATGTTCGCAAGCTCTTTTTCTGTGTCTATAAACTTGTCAACATTGGCGTCAAACTTATTTAGATATTTGTCATTACTACGCAGTAGGAAATCTTTTTCATTTCTGCGTAAGTTGAGTAAGCGTATTTCTAGATCACCAACGAGTTTGATGGCGTGATTAAGATCATTGCTCTTATTTTCAAAATGGGATGACGTACCCAAAAGGGCCACGATGCCTAAAATGGCGATAACTCCGAGGAAGTAGAGTTTTTGCCTAATAGTCATATTGTTGTTTCCTGAATAAGTAACTAAAAAGAGAAATCCAATGAGATTTCCAAGGGCTAGCAAACGTTGTTCAACTAACATGTCGAGAAAACGACATGCACTAATACAGCACTTTTTTACGTTGCTGTTTTTTCGCTCCGTGCTTGTTTTTTGTATCAAGTCGTCGGCGTTGAGAAGCGCGGGTTGGTTTCGTTTTAATACGCTTCTTCTCCTGTAAAGCGGCAGCTTTTATCAATGCTTGAAGCCGATTTAGGGCGTCTTCGTTATTTTGTTCTTGTGTCCGAAATTGTTGCGCTTTGATGATGATCACGCCATCTTTACTTATACGACTATCAGAAAGTGCAAGTAATCGCTCTTTGTAAAAGTCAGGTAAGCTTGAATGCCGGATATCAAAGCGCAGGTGTATAGCGGACGCTACCTTGTTAACGTTCTGGCCACCATTTCCTTGAGCTCTAATTGGGGATAATTGAATTTCCCACTCTTGAATTGTGACGGAGTTCGAAATTTTGAGCATGATAAGTAAATGCCGGTAAGGACGATTGAAAGAGCTGATAAATTAACATTACAGATGCACAAATAGAAGAAAAGACATGAGCACGATTGATTTTAGACCCTATGAGGGATTCATATTTGATATGGATGGTACTCTAATCGATACCATGCCAGCCCACTTGGCAGCTTGGCAAGCAACTGCTGAGCGTTTTGATTTTCCGTTTTGCCAGGAATGGTTTCACAGTTTGGGAGGGATGCCGAGCTTTAAAATTGTTGAGGAACTAAATCGTGTGCATGAGCTTTCGTTAGATCCTAAAACTGTCGCGACATTTAAAATGGAAACATTCGCTGCTATGGAGCTTCATGGTGACGTTATTCCTTGCACGAACATCGTGTTAGAGGAATATTTAGGCCATAAGAAAATTGCAGTCGGGACTGGCAGCCAACGAGAAAGTGCCATGCGCTTATTAAGCCATGCAGGTTTATTAGACAAGTTGGATGTTGTAGTAACCGCGAGTGATGTAGAGAACCATAAACCCTTTCCAGATACCTTTTTGGTGGCCGCGAAACAACTCGACTTGGAGGTGTCACAGTGTCTTGTGTTCGAGGATACTGAGCTGGGGAAGCGAGCGGCGCATGCAGCTGGTATGGATTGCGTTATGGTGCAAGATAATGAGTTGATCTTTTTCCCAAAACCATAGTGGCAATATCCCTTAATATGAGATCAAAACGGGGTGCAAATGCACCCCATTAATTTTTACCACATCATCGATCATGAATCATAGATACTTATTCTGGCTGAACTAGCTCTTGGTATTCAAATGAAGGTACCACAACTTCTACGCGACGGTTTTTCTCACGACCTTCGCGAGTGCTGTTGTCAGCAACTGGGTTTTCTTCACCCATCCCTTTAACTGTCAAACGATCTGAACCAATGCCAGCTGCGGTTAGGTAATCAGCAACAGATTGAGCACGACGCTCAGACAGTTTTTGGTTGTATGCCGCAGGGCCTGAGCTATCCGTGTAACCAGTAATCTCTACTTGAGCTTGAGGATATTCGTTCAAGAATGAAACAAAGTTGTCCAGACGTTCAGAAACGGAATCTGTTAACTTAGCACTATCGAATTCAAACGTACCTGTACCGTACTCTTCTTTGTGCACCTTGCTCATCATCACTGGTTCTGGATCTGGCTCGATCACTTCTTCCGTTACAACTGCTGCAACAACTGGAGCTGCTGCGAATTTGTAGTTAACACCGATACCAAAGAAGTTAGCATCCATGTCGTCCCACACGTCGTCAGACATGTCTTGGTAGCGTTGGTATTCAGCGCGAACACTCCAGTTTCTATCGATCGAGTATTCAGCACCCAAAGAACCTGTTGGGACAAAGTCTGTTTCGTCATCAGACATCATGTAAGCACCACCGATCTTAGCAAATAGATTCCAAGAGTCGTTTAAGTGCCAGTTGAATTTAGGTGCAAGTGTTAAAGCCGTTAGATTGCCGTCAATCGTATTAATCGTATTAGCCCCTGACCTAGAGTTTCCTTCATAGTCGCCTAAGAAGTCTACGCCGTACTCTAGCCCGATGATATCGGTAAAGTCATAACCGATATGTAGTCCTGCACCGAACGCTTCATCATCACAAGGGCTATTTAGATAGCAAGCGTCGTCAAGTGTAGTCATGCCCACTTTGCCCCCGATGTACATTTCAGCTTGAGCAGAGTTTAAAAGCGCGCTACTACCAGCTACCACTGCTGCTACTGCAATTGCTACTTTGTTCATAATGTTTCCTTGTATTGATTGCATATTAACTTCTACTTCGTTTTATCAAAAAATTAGAAAAAACCAGCGTTTATAAGAAATTAGTTTAATATTCTAATCATTTCATATCAAGCAACAATATATTTGAACTTGATCAACATTTACTACCCAAAAATACCTCACAAACTTCTGATATTTCTTACATTGTAGTAAAGATTTTTTGGTGCATAAGAAAATTGATGATTATTTTGAACTTTTTTTCGTAAACTTTACTTTACATTGTGCGCGGTGGTTAACAGGTGGTTTTTATTTGCATTTATTTGCAAAAACTGATTGCAAGTCTACGCCTAAGCCGATAAGTTACTTAAACGCTAGACAGAAAATGACCACAGCCCTTGATGCTGCTCGCTTTGTGAACAATGTTGCAATGAGTTCAGTTGGTAAAAATGGGGTCGGAAATAAAACCAGGAAGTAGAAGTAATGTTTCAAACTGATGATGTAAGAATAAATAGAGTAAAAGAGTTATTGCCACCTGTTGCAGTATTAGAGAAGTTCCCAGCGACTGAAACCGCTTCTTCGACCACTTTTGATTGCCGTAACGCCATTCACAATATTCTTGAAGGAAAAGACGATCGATTACTCGTGATCGTTGGCCCGTGTTCTATTCACGATCCGGCTGCCGCGGTTGAGTACGGTAAAAAGCTAAAAGTATTACGTGATGAACTGGGCGAGCAGCTTGAGGTTGTTATGCGAGTTTATTTTGAAAAGCCGCGTACGACCGTTGGTTGGAAAGGCCTTATCAATGACCCTTACTTAAATGACACCTATAAGCTAAATGATGGTCTACGTATCGGACGTAAACTTCTTCTTGATCTAACCGATATGGGCTTGCCGACGGCAAGTGAATTCTTAGATATGATTACACCTCAGTACGTGGCGGATTTGATCAGTTGGGGAGCTATCGGTGCTCGTACGACAGAATCTCAGGTTCACCGCGAGCTTGCTTCTGGTCTTTCTTGTCCTGTAGGTTTCAAAAACGGTACAGATGGGAATATTAAAATAGCGAGCGACGCGATTCGTTCTGCAAGCGCTTCCCATCACTTCCTTTCAGTAACAAAATACGGTCATTCCGCGATCGTAGAAACCGCTGGTAATCCAGACTGCCATATTATTCTACGTGGCGGTAAAGAACCAAACTACAGTGCAGCACATGTAGCTCAAATTAAAGATGAGCTGGACACCGCAGGTCTGCCGAAAAAAGTGATGATTGATTTTAGCCATGCTAACAGCTCGAAGCAGTTCAAGCGTCAAATGCTGGTGTCTGATGATGTATCCGAGCAAATCTCTGGTGGCGAAGAAGCCATTTTTGGAGTGATGATCGAGTCTCATTTAGTTGAAGGTCGCCAAGACTTAGTGGATGGCAAAGCAGCCACTTATGGTCAGTCGATCACTGATGCATGTATTGGTTGGGAAGATACGGAAACGGTACTTCGTCAGCTTTCTGATGCAGTAAAAGCGCGCCGCAACAAGTAAGCTCAACAGAAAAACTTTTTAAAAGCGAAAAGTGAATAGTGAAGAGCCAGAGGTACTATGCCTCTGGCTCTTTTTGTTGAGAATTACTCTCATATCTTTCTATTGTTTCTGCTTTCCTATATGTTATCTGTATACGTTGTAACCAAAAGGAATTTGGAATTGAATCGTAATGTATGGCTTCTATCCCTCTGCCAAGCCTTATTAATGACAGGGAATATTTTACTCATATCTGTTATTGCCCTTATTGGCAAAACACTTGCGCCGTCATCAAGTTTTATCACATTACCAGTTGCACTGCAGTTTTTGGGACTGATGGCCGCGACAATTCCCGCGTCGCTAATTATGGGCAAGTTAGGGCGTCGCCTTGGTTTTAGCCTTGGTAATGTCATTGGCATTTTGGGTGCTAGTCTAGCGACGTATGCATTAAGTCAACAAAACTTCTATCTGTTCTGCATGTCTACGTTTTTGCTTGGTGTTGGTATAGGTTTCGGTACTCTATACAGGTTTGCTGCCATTGAAGTGTGTGAAGAGTCGGCAAGACATAGGGCGATTTCGATATCTATGGCGGGTGGGGTGTTAGCGGCGATCCTTGGGCCTAATCTGGCCGTGTACTCGCAGCAGTGGTCAGGTGATGGCTTATACATTAGTGCATTTGCTGTGCTTGTCGTGCTTTATATAACCGCGTTGGTTGTGCTACAAACCATTCGTTTTCCACCTGCACACACGCAGGCGCTACACGCTAAGGCGGATAAGCTGAGACTGATTATTCGTCGACCTAATTTCATGCTGGCAGTTATCGCGGCAATGGTTGCGTACGCGGTGATGAACATTTTAATGACAGCAACTCCTTTAGCGATGATTGGTTGTGGCTTTGATTTTGATAAAGCGGCGGGAGTGATCGAATGGCACGTGTTGGGTATGTTTGCACCTGCGTTTGTCACGGGCCGTCTGATAGAACGGTTTGGCGCTAAGAATATGATTTTGGCGGGTGGATTGCTATTTGTTGCTTGTATTGGAATTAATATACATGGAGTGTCTATCTGGCATTTTAGTCTTGCTTTAATCCTGTTAGGAATAGGGTGGAACTTTATGTTTATCGCAGCAACCGGGCTGTTTAGTCAAAGCTATGAAGCGAAAAACAGAAGCAAGGCTCAAGCGTTTAATGAATTCTTCGTGTTCAGTTGTGTCACCATCACCGCATTACTATCTGGTTGGCTTGAGTCTACCGTAGGTTGGCAGAATCTTAATTTGTATGTTCTTCCATTTGTGTTACTCGTTATCGCGATGTTTGCGTTAAAAACGAATAAAAAGCCAGAATCACAAACCGCTTAATTAAGGCTTAATATATAACCCGGCCGATCGTGTCGGGTTTGTTTATTAGCTCAAATCAACAATCTCTTCTTTATGTTTTTATCGATAATGTGAATTCCCACAATAAAAATGTCGATTTGATAAGACTTTTTATCTAACTTTTTGTAATAAAAATAAAAATCCTGTATATATCTTGCCGAAAATCAATAAAAACTAAAGAAGTTTCGTCTATGTCAGCCAATATTTCTCATAAAGCTCAAGAAACTCTCGTGAGGGAGTCTGAGGAACTCGTCTCAACAACGAACTTACAAGGTGTTATTACATATTGTAATGAAGCCTTTTGCCGCGTTGCTGAATACACTCACGAAGAACTTGTCGGTCAGAACCACAATATAGTTCGTCATAATGATATGCCTAAAGCCGCTTTCGGTGACATGTGGGCACGCCTTAAACAAGGTAAAGCCTGGCGTGGAATGGTTAAGAATGCCACTAAGTCTGGCGGTTACTATTGGGTTGATGCTTATGTCACCCCTATCTACGAAGACAACCATGTTGTTGGGTATCAATCAGTGCGCGTGAAACCAAAGCGAGAGTGGGTTGATATTGCGACAAAAGCCTACAAAAGCATGCGTGCTGCAGAGAAGTCTGGTCGAACTTGGTCGTTGAAAATCAATGAAACCATTCGCTATGCGATTCTACTTGGTGCACTAACCGCACCTGCAACCGCATATGCGTTGTCTGTTGAAGGGCCGTTGGCTTGGCTTGCAAGTGCGTTACCTGCAAGTGTTCTGGCTCTGTTATTCCGCCAAGAGTTAATTGATACACCTCAGCAACTTAAAAAGTTACAAAAGCAATATGACAGCGTAAGTCGCTTGATCTATTCCGGTAACACGGCATTTTCGATTGCCGATTTCCATATCAAAATGCTATCCGCAAGAATTCGAACCGTGTTAGGAAGAATGACTGACTCCGCATTGCCTTTGCAGCATTGCGCCGAAGAGCTCAGTCAAACAACGGCAGAAGTCTCGGCTGCATTAAATCAGCAAAATACCGATATTCATCGTGTACGAGATGCTACCCAAGAGGTGGAGTCGTCGGCAAATTCGGTTTCTTCGAGTACCAATGATGCCCATATGTTGATTGATGATACATTGAAGTCATGCTTGATGGCGAAGGAGACCATTGATCAAACGCACACCAATCTAGCGCAATTAAGCCTTCAAGCTGAAAAAGCGACGGAAACGACGTATCAACTGAGTGATCAGGCGCAGAAGGTGAACCATTTGATGGAAGAGATTGGTGGAATCGCAGAGCAAACCAATTTACTGGCACTTAACGCGGCGATTGAAGCAGCAAGGGCAGGGGAGCAAGGTCGTGGTTTTGCTGTTGTAGCTGATGAGGTCCGCGCGCTTTCTGGGCGTACATCCAATGCAACTGAACAAATCCAAGCTTCTATCTCCACTATGTTGGCAACGATTCAAAGTTGGCAGAAAGATATTCTGGCAAACAAAGAGCAAACCGATGCCTGTTCTCAAGTAGCAGAACAAAGCGCGTTGCGTTTGTCTGAAGTTGAACAGATGATGCAAACCATGAGTGGGCTGATGGTTGATGTAGCAGAAGCGGCGAATAACCAGTTAAAGCTATCTAGTGATGTAAACCAGCACATTCATTCTATCGCTTCGACCGCAGAACAAAACTTGGCAGCAACACATTCAGTTGAACAAAACAGCCGACAGTTGAAAGACCAAGTACAAGATTTCTATCAGCTCGCACTTCGATTTGAAGACAAATAGTCGTAACGAAAGTTGTGATGTTTATGTCCTGGCTGCGTTTATGCGAATAGGAGCCAGATAAAAGAAAGCCCCGCCATTGCTGGTGGGGCTTTTCAGTTTTCACATTCGCAATAGAGAAAACTGACTATCTTTTTACTGCAATTACGCGAGTAGCTCTTTTGCTGTGTTCACTACGTTTTCAGTCGTGAAACCAAACATTTTGAATAGTTCGCCAGCTGGTGCAGATTCACCGAATGAAGTCATACCGATGATGCGACCGTCGAAGCCTACGTACTTGTACCAGAAGTCAGCAATACCTGCTTCAATTGCGATACGTGCTGTTACGTCTGATGGCAGTACAGCTTCACGGTAAGCGGCGTCTTGTTTGTCGAATGCGTCTGTTGATGGCATTGAAACAACGCGTACTTTCTTACCTTCAGCAGTTAGCTGTGCTGCTGCTTCTACTGCTAGTTCAACTTCAGAACCTGTTGCGATAAGGATTAGCTCTGGCTTGCCTTCGCAATCTTTCAGAATGTAAGCACCTTTCGCGATGTCTGCTACTTGTTCTGCTGTGCGCTCTTGTTGCGCAAGGTTTTGACGAGAGAAGATAAGTGCTGTCGGTGCATCTTTACGTTCAATCGCTAGTTTCCAAGCTACAGCGGACTCAACTTGGTCACATGGACGCCATGTGCTCATGTTTGGTGTTAGGCGTAGCGATGCCATTTGCTCAACTGGTTGGTGAGTTGGACCATCTTCGCCAAGACCGATAGAGTCATGCGTGTACACTTGGATGTTCTGAATTTTCATCAGCGCAGCCATACGCATTGCGTTACGTGCGTACTCCATGAACATTAGGAATGTTGCGCCGTAAGGAACGAAACCACCGTGTAGCGCGATACCGTTCATGATCGCTGTCATACCGAATTCACGTACGCCGTAGTGGATGTAGTTACCAGAGAAGTCGCTTGCTTCTAGAGACTTAGAACCAGACCACATTGTTAGGTTAGAAGGTGCTAGGTCAGCAGAACCACCCATGAACTCTGGTAGTAGAGCACCAAATGCTTCTAGAGCATTTTGAGACGCTTTACGTGATGCAATGTTTGCTGGGTTAGCTTGAAGATCAGCAATGATTTGGCTTGCTTTCTCTTCCCACTGTGCAGGAAGCTCACCGTTTACGCGGCGTTTAAATTCAGCTGCCAGCTCAGGGTACGCTGCTTCATAAGCTGCAAATTTCTCGTTCCACGCTGCTTCCTTAGCTGCGCCTGTTTCTTTCGCTGACCATTCTGCGTAGACTTCTTGCGGAATTTCAAAAGGACCGTGCTCCCAACCTAGTTCTTTGCGTGTTGCTGCGATTTCTTCTGCACCTAGTGGCGCACCGTGACAATCGTGTGAACCAGATTTGTTTGGTGAACCAAAACCGATGATAGTCTTAGTACAGATAAGTGTAGGACGTGGATCCGCTTTCGCCGCTTCAATTGCTGCGTTGATTGCGTCAGCATCGTGACCATCGACTGCAGGGATTACGTGCCAACCGTAAGCTTCGAAACGCTTAGGTGTGTCGTCAGAGAACCAACCTTCAACGTGACCGTCGATAGAGATGCCGTTGTCATCCCAGAACGCGATCAGCTTGCCTAGACCTAGAGTACCTGCGAGAGAACATGCCTCGTGCGAAATACCTTCCATCAGACAGCCGTCGCCCATGAACACGTAAGTGAAGTGGTCAACGATGTCGTGGCCTTCTTTGTTGAACTGTGCTGCTAGCGCTTTTTCAGCTAGAGCCATACCAACCGCGTTAGTGATGCCTTGACCTAGCGGACCCGTTGTGGTCTCGATACCTGGCGCGTAACCATACTCTGGGTGACCAGGAGTTTTAGAGTGAAGCTGACGGAAGTTTTTCAGATCGTCGATAGACAACTCGTAACCTGCAAGGTGCAGTAGAGAGTAAATCAGCATTGAGCCGTGGCCGTTAGACAGTACGAAACGGTCGCGGTCTGCCCACTCAGGGTTTGATGGGTTGTGGTTTAGATGAGAGCGCCAAAGAACTTCAGCGATGTCAGCCATACCCATAGGTGCACCTGGGTGACCAGAGTTAGCTTGTTGAACACCATCCATGCTTAGCGCACGGATTGCATTTGCTAGATGTTTACGATCCATAGTGATTACTTCTCGATATTTGATTTAAATAGAGGGAACTCGCCGAAACAAGTTCAAATAGAATTTTTTGAAAATAGTGCTGATGGTAAAAGCGAGTAGACGGGCTACTCGCTTTTGGTAAGCAATTAAAGCTTAGCTTCGATCATCGCTTCTAGTTTGCCTTGGTCAACGGCGAAGTTGCGGATACCTTCAGCCAGCTTCTCAACAGCCATTGGGTCTTGGTTATGTTCCCATAGGAACTCTGCGTGAGTCATTGGTGCTGGACGCTCAGCTGCGCCTTTAGAATCAACTAGTTTCTCAACTACTTCACCCTCAGCTGCTTCTAGTTCTGCAAGTAGAGCAGGAGCGATAGTTAGACGGTCACAACCAGCTAGTTCTAAGATCTCACCGATGTTACGGAAGCTTGCGCCCATAACTACAGTTTTGTAGCCGTATTCTTTGTAGTAGTTGTAGATCTTAGTTACAGATAGTACGCCTGGATCTTCTTGAGCTTCGAAGTCACGGCCTTCTTTCGCTTTGTACCAGTCCATGATACGACCAACGAATGGCGAGATTAGGAATACACCCGCTTCTGCACAAGCACGTGCTTGAGCGAACGAGAATAGAAGCGTTAGGTTACAGTTGATGCCTTCTTTTTCTAGGATCTCAGCTGCGCGAATGCCTTCCCAAGTTGAAGCCAGTTTGATAAGGATACGGTCGTTAGTGATGCCAGCATCGTTGTACATTTTCACTAGTTGACGAGCTTTCGCTACGCTGCCTTCCATATCGTAAGATAGACGAGCGTCTACTTCTGTAGAGATACGACCTGGGATAGTTTTTAGGATTTCTTTACCGATGTTTACTGCAAGCATGTCACAAGTATCTTGAACTTGTTGAGCTTTGTCGTTGCTCTGTGCTTTAGCGTATTCGATTGAAGCATCGATTAGAGGTGCGTACTCTGCGATTTGAGCGGCTTTAAGGATAAGAGAAGGGTTAGTTGTTGCGTCTTCTGGCTGATACTTTTTAATTGCATCAATCTCGCCAGTGTCTGCTACTACAGTCGTTAGTTTACGAAGTTGCTCTAACTTGTTGCTCATAATCGATCATCCTATTTAAATGGGCTTAAGCGTGATTTTTGTTATCACAGCTTGTGCATTTGCAAGCGAGTTAGCTAACCGTCTCATCGCATTTAATGAGACATCTGCTCAGCCAACTACGGAAAATTTCGTTACCGAACAAATGCTATGAACATTTGATCGATAGCTGAGTAAATGATGTGTCCATATTTATCCTATCTATGCTGAAAGTCAATCGCTGAAATGGACTTATAGTGAACTTCATCAACGTTTTTTTACTGTGTGTTTAGTGGTTAACCCAAATAAACGTTTGCCCTTATTGTTCAAAGCTTGAGCGTTGTCCAAGAGGGTAAAAAATTGTAGTGAGAAAATGTTATTGCGATGAGCAAATGTAGCGTTTAAATTGATAAAGAACATATGCTAAGTCAATGAGCATATGTTCACTTATTGCATACAATATCGATCCTCTTAAAGGGCGAGAGAAACCATGAGCAGTTCTAATCAAGATATTTCCATTGAAAACACGGATTTGTTGACAGAGATTTCCGTCGCGTATTATCAAGACGGTGCGACTCAGGAAGAGATATCGAGAAAATTTGCCATATCACGCGCAAAGGTCGGGCGAATGCTCAAGCAGGCGCGTGATGAAGGCATTGTTGAAATTACCGTTAAATACCATCCGGTGTTCAGCGCCAAGATTGAACAACGTTTGATCGAGCGATTCGGCGTTAAGCGCGCGCTTGTTGCTCTTGATCAACCGAATGAAGAAGCGCAACGACTACAGGTATCGGGATTGGTGTCCAATTATCTCACTAGCACGCTCAAAAACGGCATGGTGGTGACGGTCGGACAAGGGCGCAACGTGTCGTCTGTCGCTCACCATATTGGTGTTATTACGCCGCGTGATTGTAAATTTGTGTGTGGCATTGGTGGTATTCATCCGCGTGGCGGTATGTATAACGCCGACCATATTTGTCGTCAGTTGGCGAAGAAATATGGGGGGACCTCTGAAACACTTTATGCGCCGGCTTACGCAGAAAACAGAGAACAGAAGTTGGCCTTTATGCAAAATGCAACCGTGAAACAAACGCTCGACCTAGCACGTAAAGCCGATGTCGCTTTGGTTGGTATTGGTGACATGAGCGAAAACAGTTACATGGTCGACTTAGGTTGGTTTACGCCTGATGAAGTGGTTCAGTCGAGACTTCAACAAGGTGTGGTAGGGGATTTTGCAGGTTATGACTTCTTTGATATTCACGGTAATGTAGCGAACACGGTAATGAGTGACCGAGTAATTGGACTTGGTATTGAAGAGTTTCGGCCGATCTCGGAAGTCATTGCGATCGCAGCTGAGAACAGCAAGCCACTCGCTCTACTCGGAGCATTAAGAACTGGAGCGATAGACGTGATCGCCACGAGCGTTAGCAACGCATTAACCGTGCTCAACTTAGATGAGCAAATGCACGGCAACGCGAAATCTGAACGCTAACGGAAATAGTCGGCTTTTGATGTAGTCAGGCTATGAGGGGTGACAAATCACTCATAGCCAGTTTCTATTTCGAAATGACAAGTTTGGTTTAGAAGCTGCGTTTAGTATATTGGAACACATCATCTTTAGATAAACGTAAGATACTTTGTTAAACAGACACTTGTCTTAACGCTCGATAGGTAGAGAGTGGTCTGCACCCCATTCGGTCCAAGAACCGTCGTACACCGACAGATTGTCCAGACCAATTTGATACGCCGCGAGTAATAAAATGCATGCGGTCACACCGGAGCCGCAACTAAAAATAATTGAAGTGTCACTATCTATCGTTAGTGCGCTAAATATCTGTTGCAACTCTGAATTTGGTTTAATGTGACCGTTGGTTAAGAGTTCTTGAAACGGTAAGCAAACCGAATTTGGAATGTGCCCACTACGTAGACCTTCTCGTGGCTCAGGCACTTCACCAAGGAAGCGTGCTTTGGCTCTGGCATCGATGATATTTGCACTTTTATTGGTGGAATGAGCAAGAACATCTTGTGCACTCAAAAAGGCATTTTGATTGAGCTTACCCGCAAAGTTACCTTTTTCGCTTGGTTGCGATAGGGCACTTTCGACAGGAAATCCGGCTTCAATCCAAGCAGGAAGACCGCCGTTTAAGACTCGAACATTATCATGTCCCATAGCTTTGAACATCCACCAAGCTCTTGGCGCGGCTAAAGTGCCAGAGTTGTCGTAAACCACAATCAAATCTTCGTTGTTCAAACCGAGTTGTTTCGCACTTTGGTTGAAGCCTTCTTCTGTTGGCATCATATGCGGCAGAGAAGAACCGGGTAAGCAAAAGTCATTGTCGTAATCAAAGCGTAAAGTATTTGGAATCCACTTATCTTGAATCTTTTTGCCTTCAGAAGGGATTTGAAACGCAATACTAGCGTCGAGGAGCTTGACGTTAGGTTGGCCGAGAAGGCTATTGAGTTCATCAGTACTAATCAGTGCTTGCATTGTCTTTAGTTTGCTAGGTGGATAATCTTACTGTTTTACAACAAAAAAATCGCATGTTCAAAAGAACGATGCGATTTTTAAGTTAAAGATTGAAGATTTGTTCTGAAAGACAGCTTTCGATTTACCCAGTTACATGGTCCAAGTGTTGTCTCCAGAAGTAATCACTTTCTGAATTGGGTCACTACCGTCATAGAACCAAATTTCAACAAGTAGGCTACCTTGGCTATCAGAAACATTAAAGTCGACATTTGCTGTACCATTGTTGAGTGGAACCGATGCGACTTTGCTTGGGTATTTTGCATCGTAGTTACCTGAACTGTTCTCGACAAACTCTTTGTACACGCTTAGGTGTGCTCGTTGTGAAGAGAAACCACTGATGTCTACATTGAGCGTACCTTCCGTCACTGGGTTGTAGCTAAAGCCATCTGGTACTACTAGATCCTGCATGGTTGCATCTTCCACTGTTACCGTTGTCTCTTCTTCAGTTGTTTCTTCCTGTTGGGTAGTCTCTTCCTCTGCAATGGTGGTTTGGGTTGGTGAAGGTGGTGTACTGTTACCACCTCCGCCGCCTCCGCCACAAGCTGTTAGTGCTAATCCCATGATGATTGTGATAAGTGCTTTCATAATGTTATCTCCCTATGGAATGTAGCATTTGTTAGGTGTTGGAGCGGTGTGCCAATCTGTGCTTAGTTCGCCACCAGACTCAGCCCAAGTTTGGAATTGAGGGTATGCATCGACCATGTCTACACGCTCTAGCGGCCAATCCCAATCTTCTACTATCAACAGTGCCCAAGGTAAGTTGTTTGCTGTTTTGAAGTACACTCCTTGTGCAGGGTCACTTGCATCGACGCCGACACCGAAGAGGTTTTGGTCATCAAACTGTTCTGTTGGTGCTTGGTCTGCTAAGTGAACTTCCCATTTACGACCTGGTTGGAAGGTAATCCCGTCGCCATGGTAAGTCCCCGGCGTTGCGAAGATGAACGGGTCGTATGGCATGGCTTGAATGGCTGAACGGTCAGAGCCTTCGGTGAAGTACACATTCAAGGTAAAGGTGAGTGAAACGTTATCATCACAGCCAGACTCGGTACGGAAGTAGCTACAGCTGCTCGCCGCGTGTGTGCTTAAGTCTTCACTGATGATGAAAATTGCTTCATCAGAAATACTTTCCAAACCATTAGATGCTTGTTCTACACCATTGAAGGATAGCGTTGTTAATCCGTTTTCAATCGAGCTTCTCAATACACCCGGTAGTCGGATTGCGAAGCCATTTTTGTAACTTGCGCCGTAGGCCGCTAGGTCACCTGTAATCTGGATATTCTCAACATGACCAGCAAGACTGGTTTCAGTGATGCGGAATTTCACGACCACATCGTTCATATCGTAGTCTGCGGTGTATGGCCAGTTATCTTCGTAAGCGACGGTGGCGTAATCTTCTGCACTCGGGAAATATTCCACTGAGTAGCCATTACCAGTGATGGTAATTGGGTAATCTTCCACCTCACCAGATGTCGAACCACCATCGTAGTTTAATCCGGTTTGTTGGCTAAAGCGGAATCGGCTCCAGCTTGAACCTTCCGTTGCAGCGGTTGAAACGACAAACGGTAGGGGATTATTGCCCGCAGACAGTAGTTGGTCGGTGAAGACTTGTTCGCCTTCATCATCAAAGTCACCATCGCGGTTCCAGTCAAACCATGCTGATAGGTAGCCAGAAGTAGAAGCTGTCACATTCACAATTGAGCTTAAGCCTGGATCAAGTGCGGATACAAAACCAACACCATCTTCATCGGCTGTGCCCACAGAGTTATCGTTTGCCTGTCCGTCGGCATCACCATCTGGAGCGACGGAACCAAGCCAAGTTACACCGTCCACTTCGTGACGAGGACCGTTTGACGCAAGTGTTGTGTGGTAGCTGTCTGGAGCATCACCGAAATCAATTGGCTCGTCTTCGTTAATCACCGGAGCATTTGCACAACGTGCACCGTCATTTTGGCTTGAGCTTGGACCGTTGGATACAAACTCAACCGCAGGAACGATACCTGCTGCGATATTGGCTGCGTTACCTTCCGAAAGGTCAACGCGATAGATTTTGCCATCTTGGTTACGTGACACGTAGTAGTTGCCGTTTACATCGAAGTAGCCAGCACCAAATGTGCCTTTCTCACCTGTGTCACCTATCGCAGTTGCGCTACCGTTTGATGGGTTGAACTGATATAGCACACCAGAGTTGTTGTCGATGCCGTAAAGGGAGCCATCACCTGGATGGAATGCAAAGTCGGTTAGGTTCACTGTCGCTGTTGAGCTAATTTTCACGATGCTCAATGTCGCATTTGGATCAGAATCGAGCGGAGAAAGGTCAATGGAGAAAAGTCCTTTGCCTTTGCGGTACAAGTAGTAGACGTGGTTGTAAACGTCACCTACGTAAAACGTGTGGTCGGTAGGAAGGCCCGAAACATCAAGCGTCTCTGCTTGGAAGTCTTTACCAAGACGAACAATCTTTTTGTTTGTGGTGTCGTAGCCGTAGATATAACGGTCAGTGAAGTTAAAGCCTACACCGTTGATGCCCGAAGCCAAACCTGTGTCGTCCTCTAAAAGAGTCGTAGAGCCTGTAACCAAATTGACGCCATAGATTTGAACCGGGGTTGATTGGAACAGGTATGCTTTGCTTGGGCATGTGTCAAATGGCGCCGCTTGTGCATAAGCGCTCGCTATTAGAGACCCAAGTAGTAGTGATGTCCTTTTCATAATTCGCCCTCTCATTGGTTCGTGATATATGCAATGAAAGGAATGTGCCAACTTTTAAGTTGTTGAATTTTATTGGGTTAATATTTGTAAGAAGAAGGGTTTTAAATCTGATTGTCAAAATGAGAAAAAAGCCCAGCATCGAGTTGGGCTTTTTTGGGAATGATTAGAGGTTTAGAACTAGCTACAAACCGGACAGGTGGGCATTTTCATCAGATTCATTTCTCGCCAAGACATGCTGAGCGCGTCCAAAATCAGAATTTTGCCTTTCTTTGGTTGGCCGTAATCAGCAATCACTTTAATCGCTTCCATCGCTTGTACTGCGCCAACAATACCCACAACAGGCGCCATGACTCCGGCTTCGACACAACTTAACGCACCGCTGCCGAAGAGGGCACTTAAGCACTGGTAACATGGTTGCGCTGGGTCATCATAAGTAAACACACTCACTTGGCCTTCCATGCGAATGGCCGCGCCTGAAATTAGCGGTGTTTTGGTCGCAAAACATAGGCGGTTAAGTTGATTACGCGTATCGACGTTATCTGATGCATCGACAACAATAGTGTGCTGCTTAATCAGGCTTTCTAACGCTGTATCATCAAGACGTTTTGCGATGGTACCTACGATAATGTGCGGGTTAAGCTCGCGTAGTGCATCGGCCGCCGAGTCTACCTTCTTACAACCAATATCCGCATCGTGGTGCAGCACTTGGCGCTGAAGGTTAGACAGCTCGACGATATCATCATCAATCAGCGTGATTTTACCTACACCAGCAGTCGCCAAATATTGGCTTGATGCGCAGCCTAAACCGCCAGCACCAAGCATTAATACCGATGCTTGTTTGAGTGCTTCTTGTCCTTCAAAGTCAAACTGACGAAGAATGATTTGGCGGTTGTAACGCAACATTTCCTGATCGGAAAGAATATCCACAACGACTTCCTAGTAAAGGGTTGAGTTGAATAGTTGAATCTGAACCGTTTCGCCCACTTCAACTCGGCCGCGTTCACGTTCCAAGACAACAAAACAGTTCGCTAGGCTCATTGAGCGGAATGCGCCAGAGCTTTGGTTACCGGTTGTTTCAACCACAAACTTGCCATCTTCCAATGTGTAGATACCACGTTGGTAATCGGTACGACCTGGCGCTTTCTTAAAGGCGGTTTTGGTTGTTGCTGGAATAGACTCGGGTGCTTTCCATTCGGTGTGGCCTGCAAGTTTTGCCAGCATTGGTTGAACAAGCACGTACATAGTAAGAACTGCAGAAACAGGGTTACCCGGAAGACCACAGAACCAAGCAGTGCTTAGCTTACCAAACGCGAAAGGTTTACCCGGCTTGATTGCTAGCTTCCAGAAACCGATCTCACCAAGTTCTTCAAGAATGTCTTTTGTGTAATCCGCTTCGCCAACGCTGACTCCACCAGAGGTAACAACGACATCAGCCAACGTTTGTGCTTGTTCAAAGGTCGCTTTGAGCGTTTCTGGGCAGTCGGGGATGATGCCTAAATCGACGGCTTCACAACCAAAGTTTTCAATCAACGGTTTGATGCCGTAACGGTTGCTGTCGTAGATTTGACCTTTGTCTAACGGTTCGCCTAGTGGTTTAAGTTCATCACCAGTAGAGAAGAACGCAACTTTGGGTTTACGCACTACTGTCACATGGCTTATACCAAGAGACGCAATCATCGGAATATCGCGAGGTGTTAAACGTGCACCTTTTGCCAGTACGATGTCGCCTTGTTTGATGTCGTCACCTGTTGGGCGGATGTTGTTTTGTGGCTTCACGTCGGTTTGGTTGAACTGAATGCCAGCATCTGTTACTTCAGTGTTTTCTTGCATGATAACGGCATCACAACCCTGTGGGATTTTTGCGCCAGTCATGATGCGAACACAGGTACCTTGAGGCCATTCACCTTCAAAAGGTTGTCCTGCAAATGATTTACCTGCCAGAGGCAATACAGAAGATGACTCAAGATCTTGAATGCGAATAGCGTAGCCATCCATTGCTGAGTTATCGAACGGCGGTACGTGGATAGGAGACAAGATATCTTCTGCCAGTACAAAACCGAGTGCTTCAGCAAGTGGAAGAGAAAGCGTTGTTTGGATAGGTTTGATTCGCGATAACATTTTGTCCATCGCTTCTTCAATTGGCATCAAGCCAGGTGCGTCGCAGCAGCCCATTGAGAAAATCCTGTGTTCTTTTGTTTTGTGGCAACTTTACCATAAAAGGGGACTGAGTAAGAATGTCCACCTATAAAATATGGGTGTAATTATTCAAAAATCCGAGTATCCTTGTCAGCCATCCAAAAGGGGTAAAAAACCTGCGGAGCTCAAGAAAATCAGCTCAGTACCTTCATCTGATGTGACTTGGTGTAAAGACACGAACTGAGCAACTCAAAGCGAAAAGTATGAATGCAATTTTGATTGGGTTTGTACGAAGGCTGAAGTAAAACAAAAGAGGAAGTGGAATGTCAGGTCTTAGCGAGTCAGCGAAGTTAGTAAAAGAAGCGCTAGAGCAACGCGGTTTGGAAACGCCAATGCGTCCAAACAACGTAAGTCGTGAAGAGAAGAAAGAGAAGATCGAACACCACATGCGTGAGATCTTAGGTCTGCTTCAACTTGACCTCACTGACGATAGCCTAGAAGAAACCCCTCACCGCATTGCTAAGATGTACGTTGACGAAATCTTCTCTGGTCTGGATTACTCCAACTTTCCTAAAATCACGGTGATTGAGAACAAGATGAACGTGAGCGAGATGGTTCGCGTGAAGGACATCACAGTGACCAGTACTTGTGAACACCACCTTGTGACCATCGATGGCAAGGCTGCTGTGGCTTACATTCCACGTGGCAAGATCATTGGCCTGTCAAAGATCAACCGTATCGTTCGCTTCTTTGCCCAGCGTCCACAAGTTCAAGAGCGTATGACTCAGCAAATTCTTGTTGCACTTCAAACATTGCTTGAGTCCGATGATGTGGCAGTGACGATTGACGCAACACACTACTGCGTAAAATCTCGCGGTGTGATGGATGCAACCAGCGAAACCACGACAACAGCATTGGGCGGTATCTTCAAAAGCAACCCAGCAACGCGTGCCGAGTTTCTGCACGGTTTACGTTAGGTAACCAAGCACTATTCTAAGAGGATGGCAAACGCCATCCTTTTTTTATGCTTGTTTAGAAAATGACTTCATGATTTCTGGCCAATACATTTTGACGTAACCTGCCGATACCCAAACAACCAATACAGTCGCGATACTGAGCTCTAGAAAACCAAAGTCGTGCAGCCAGTGCCAGTGAGGGTGCGATTCGGCAAAAAAAGAGGTTAAGCGATGCATTGCGATAGCGCTGATCACGGAAGGAAAGGTTACTGCCGCGATAGAAGGTTGAAACTTCAAGCGAAGTAAGCGGAAGTAACATAAGTAGATCAATAAAGTCATAGTGATGGCGATCCCTGCCAATGCGCCTGTTAGTATCGGATCAGGTAAGGGAAAGTTCACCAAGTATGCTGCTAATGACAAGTTTACCGGCGCGGCCATAATCGCGAGGGTCGGTCTTGCTCGCCTTGGTAGAGAGCCGAAAAACACTAAGCGATACAACACGAGTGGCAGCATGAAGAAATAAATGCCGATGCACATCATCGCTAATGTTTCGGAGAATAAGTTGTGACCTAGTTGAGAACCGGCTAGTGAACTACTGATTAGCCCCACCGGATAAAGAAACCAACTCGGTACGATATTGGACATTTTGAAGTTCATTAGCTGAAAGCTAAAAAACAGCACCATCATAGTAAAATGCAGCAAAAGCGCCATAAACCAAAGTGGATAAGCGATGATAGGTGCTACAGCGGCAAGATAATCTGCAAGGATCAGTAACGCCATACTCATTGGTGCCATTAAACTACCACTCAGTGGGTGACGAATGTCGACCATGAATAATCGTGGATTCGCGGCATATTTTATGAGTACAGGGGCGAGTAAAAGTGCGCCGAGTGACGCCAAAAATGGGCGTATCGGTTCACCAATCTCAGGAACATAGAGTGCCCAAGCTTGCCCTAAACCTATCATACCTAGTGCCAACGCGGCTTGAGACGGCGGGACACTATAAAACTGCACAAGTCTTCTCCAGTTCAAATCTACTCCATTTGATTTTTGCCTGAATGAAACAAAACATGACGATTTGGATGAAATGCTCTATTTAAGTAGCGAATACTAACAAGTATGGAGAGGGGTTTCTCATGAAAGGTGGTGAGCAAATATCAGAGAATGATAATTTTGTGAGTTTGGTATCGAATATTTGGGAAAAGATGTAAAAATGCAGAGTTTATCGCTCCAAACCCTTCGATAGTCTGGAGCGAAGTGATAACAAAGAGAATGTTATGTTGATTGATTCTCCGGTAGATCCTGTTGGCGTAACTTTTCGTTTTTGATTGTGCGATGCAGCAACTGGCTGTAAATAGGTTGTCCACCCAACAATTGAGCAATAATCACAGCGCCCAAACAAGTAATGATCAATGGCAGGATTAAGTAGTAGTTATTCGTCATTTCAATCACTAACAGAATACCTGTAATCGGTGCACGTACCGTTGCAGCAAACAGGGCACCCATGCCCGCAATCGCAAATACACCAGGCTCGATATCAAGCGCAGGGAGCAAGACATCAGCACTTGCTCCGAACGCATAGCCAAATAAGGTTCCCAGAGCAAGCATAGGTGCAAAGATGCCTCCCGGCGCACCAGAACCAAAACAGAGCAGGGTTGTAATTACACGACCAAAGAAAAGCAAAACTAAAATAGATACCGAGTAGTTACCGTTAGTAATGTCAGGAATAAGGCCGATACCACCACCAGTTAGTTGGGGTACGTACAAAAGAAGCAAACCAAACACGCCTCCCAGTAGCGAACCCACAATCAAGTAGCGCTTACGATCGTTTTTGTGAATTGCGACAAAACTGTCTTGTGCCACGGTAATCAGTTTATTGAAGATCACGCCAAACACGCCAAACAATGCGCCAAGCAATAAAAACAGCCATAGGGTTTGAAGCTCTGGCGACTGGTATTGCGGCATAGTGATAACGGCGTCTTGCCCGTTGATGGCGCGAAACACTATGTTCGCCATAATGGCAGAAATGATCACTGCGCGAATTGAGATCAAAGAGTAGCGAAACTGAGGTCGCATTTCCTCCACAACGAACATAATGCCTGCGAGTGGGGCATTAAAAGCCGCAGCCAAACCGCCAGCAGCACCAGAAGCGAGCAGGGAGTGGCGGGTATCGTCATCCTTTACCCGGAATATATCGGTCACCATTCGACCTACAGCACCACCCATTTGAACGGTTGGGCCTTCACGACCCAGCACCATACCTGAGCCAAGTGCGCCCATGCCGCCGAAGAATTTTACTGGTAGAACTCGCCACCAGCGCACTGGACGAATATTATCCATTGCCCCTTCGATTTCAGGAATACCAGAACCTGCCGCTTCTGGCGCAAAGCGGTGCACAAGAAAATAGCCAATAAAAGCTAAAAGTGCGCTAATGAGAACCGCTGCCAGCCACAACGGTAGAACATTACCAATTTCGCTTCTTAACCATTCTGTTCGTGTTTCAGAAACGAAATGAACGGCAAGCTCGAAATACGTACCGACAAAACCAGCCAACGTACCCACAATGGCGGCCATAATGAGAACAGAAAATGGTGTTGACCCTCGAGAGACAAACTGGTTAATCGCATCTTTCGGTACGTGCGCCAACACAGATTTCACAATTCTCTCGCGTTTGGTCATTAACAAGCTCTCCTGTTGCTGGGGGAAGGGACGAAAGAAAGTATACGCTTCGCAGAGTCTAGACCTAATCAATAAAGATGCAATTTAGCTTTTCACTATTGAGTGTTTGAAGTGTCGCGATATTATTCATTCACTCAGATTGTGCTATTGCTCTCATAATTTAGGGTAAAAAACTTGTTTTTTGAGAAAAATGAACCATGCTTTAAATGTAAAGCAACATGACTGCTTCAGAAGGAGGGATGTGAGGTTTTACACACAATTTGGATGGATTCAAACCCTACGGTAAGTCCTCGTTTTATGTTCGGGATGCATCAATAGACATCGCCGATTCGCACACTCACGATTGAGTAACGAGGTAGAGGCGCACGCACATGTGCGCCTTCTTAATTTCTGCGTCATAACTTTCATCACCACCTACAACTATTTTTCTCTTGAACATTTTCTTGCAGTTAGTAATGTCTTAGTTCGATGTCAACCAACTAGAGCAGTGCATGCGCTTTTATCTTCGACTCTTACTTTCTTTATGTTGTTGTTCGGTAACGTTTCCGGCACTTTCAACGCCGAGCTGGTGGCAAGACACGTTGTCAGCAATGCCATATTCCAATCTAAAAGAACGTATAGAAAAAAGTGGAAGCTGGTATGGTTGCGAAGTGCAGCTGCGAGACAACTCAACGTTTATCAGCGCATTTTGTTTGGATGATTTTTCGTACTACCACCAGCACTTGTATGGTGAAGTGATTTTGAGAAGAGAAAGTGCTCAGTTCTCGTTTCTCACTGAATACGAGTGGCAGCGTCTGAATGACTTACTTCTCAACTTAAGAAAGGATGGGTTAGTTTTACGTAGAGTTACTATCGGACAAGAACACTATGATGTCGTTGAAGCTCTGGAAAAGAAATCTTCCGAACTTGTCGATAAAGAAGTTATTTTGTTGATGAACCGCTATCCACAAGAAACGATTCGAAGTTTGCTTTGGGTAAAACCGGACGAGTTTCTGACGCCATCACCGTCCTTAAATGTGCAATTGCGCAGTGATGGCGAAATTATCGAGGTCAAAGTGACTCGTTTTTAGATTCTTTATGGAGAGATAGGAAGGTCGCCATTGCTGATTCATCCAAAAAACCATCCGATTTTTTGTGAGCGCGCAGGTATTGATAGCCTGCGATTAGCTTGCGGTGTAGCTCTTCTGCATCGTCTGACAACGGCTGATTCATAACGTGTTGAAAGGCAAGTTTGTACGCATCCATATCCACGACTTCAGCACGGCGATATAAATAACCACATCCCGTTGCTAACCATTCAAGAGAGCAATTGGCGCGCATTGCAATTTGATTTGCTTTAGTTAGGCTAGGTTCACTGCCTTTAAGGTATTTGCGTATTAAAGCTTCAGACACATCGACGCGTCGTGCGAACCCGCTGATGCTTTCTTCTCCGATCAGGGTGGCTAGGCGTTGGGCAAAAGACATATTTCGTACTCCAGTTCGAATTGCGAAAGTTTACCCGTTGAGCCGGTACGAAAACAAGACTACGATGAATGCAGATCAATTGAAGGAGAAAACCCATGGTTGCAAAAGTAGTAACTGCACCAAAAGGCCCAGAGTTCTCAGAGCTGGTTCAAGGATATTGGCGTGCAGTTGAGTGGGGAATGACGGCTCAAGAGCGTTTGTCATTTCTTAAGCAACACGTTGAGTTAGGCATTACGACAGTCGATCACGCCGACATCTACGGTAATTACGAGTGTGAGGCGTTGTTTGGTGAAGCGTTAGCTTTAGACAAGAGTGTTCGTGAGCAAATTCAGATCGTGACGAAATGCGACATCAATTTGTGTGGCGATAAAACGCCAGAGCGTAAGATCAATCACTACGACACGAGCTCAGCACATATCTACCAATCGGTGAATAACTCGCTAGAACGTTTGAATGTGGATGAAATCGACGTACTTTTAATTCATCGTCCTGACGTGTTAATGGATGCAGACGAGGTTGCAGAAGCATTTTCTGAGCTTCACAAAGTCGGCAAAGTGAAGCACTTTGGCGTGTCTAACTTCACTCCACGCCAGTTTGAACTGCTGCAATCTCGCTTAGGTAAGCCGTTGGTTACTAACCAAGTAGAAATCAACTCATTTAACTTTGAGGTTGCACACGATGGAACGCTTGATCAAATGCAAATGTTGCGCACGCGACCAATGGCTTGGTCTTGCCTCGGTGGTGGTTCAATTTTTAGTGGTGACAGTGAGCAAGCTGTTCGTGTCCGTAACGAATTAGAAGCAATTCGTGAAGAAGTGGGCGCAGCGAGTATTGACCAAGTAATTTATGCCTGGGTACGTCGTTTGCCATCTAACCCTATTCCAATCATTGGCTCTGGTAAAATCGAGCGTGTGCAAACTGCAGTTAATGCATTGAACATCGAACTTACTCGAGAGCAATGGTATCGCGTATGGGTGGCTTCTAAAGGTCATGGTGTGCCATAGAATTGATATCTTATCGATGAAATTATTATTAAAGGCATCCTCTAGTAGGGTGCCTTTTTAGTTTTAGCGCGTTACTGTTTACCCATTATGGAAATGGAAAGAATGAAATTCGAGCAAAAATGGGCTTTGGATGTTAGCTGCAACTTTTTGCTTACTTTGGGTGGAGGAGTTTTACCCATGTTTGTTTTATGTCACTAAACAGCGAATGTGATGCTTGCTTTTTAGTCATTTTGTTCACTCATTCATTCATATTGCGTATGCTTATCGAATAATAAAGAAATAAAAAACTCGTCAGTTTTCTCGTATTACATGCTGTAACAATCTGTTAGACTCCGGCGCAGATTGTGGAATATAAAAAGGTGATTGAATGTCTTTTCCCGTACTCATCTGTGATGATTCAGCGTTAGCACGCAAACAGATGGCGAGATCACTACCAGCCACATTGAATGCCGATATTACGTTTGCTATCCACGGAAAAAACGCGCTAGAAGAACTCGAAAAAAACGAGTTTAAATTGATGTTTCTTGATTTGACCATGCCAGAAATGGATGGCTTTGAAACACTAGAGCACATGCAACGGTTGGGGGATAAAACTCCGGTGGTTGTGGTGTCGGGGGATATCCAACCTAAAGCGAAAGAGCGCGTGTTCGCACTGGGTGCAAAAGCGTTTATTCAAAAACCGATCGCCAAAGATGAACTCAAGAAGGTGCTTAAAGAGTTGGTCGAGCCAGAACCTCGTCCTCAAATTATCACGCCTGTCTCTATTGAGTTACCGATTTTACGTCGTCGCGATATTTACATGGAAGTGGCTAACGTTTCAATTGGTCGAGCAGCCGATGCGTTGGCGCGTCACTTTGATGTGTTTGTGCAACTACCTTTGCCGAACGTCAATATCTTTGAAGTGAGCGAACTTCACATGGCCCTACGCGACTTGGCGTCGCATGACAACGTATCGGGTGTTTGTCAGGGATTTTGTGGCGAAGGTATTGCTGGCGAAGCGCTAGTGATCTTGAGTGACTCAAGCGTATCTGATCTCAAAAAGTTGATGAAAGTACCAGCAGACAGCGAAGAGTTAGAAGAGCTTGAGCTGCTAATGGATATTTCTAATATTTTGGTGGGGTCGTTCTTAAATGGTTTAGGCGAGCAGTCTGAAGTCCGATTCTTCCAAAGTCCACCAGTACTCCTTGGTCAGCATATCTCAATTGACTCGATCATTGAATCTACAACTGGAGCATTCAGCCGCACGATGACATTCGAAGTGAGCTACAACATTGAAGGGACGTCGATTCGTTGTGACTTGTTGTTTATGTTTGTGGATGAATCCTTGCCGCTGCTTGATAACAAACTGTCTTATCTAATGGAGGAGTTCTAATGTTGAATATGCCAGCAGAGTTTGAACAATTCCATTGGATGGTGGATATGGTACAAAACGTCGACATGGGCTTAGTGGTCATTGATCGAGATTACAATGTACAGGTCTGGAATGGGTTTATGACTCATCACAGTGGTTTGCAGTCTCATGATGCGATAGGTCGTTCTATATTTGATATCTTCCCTGAAATCCCACAGGAGTGGTTTAAATTAAAAACAAAACCAGTGTATGACCTAGGCTGTCGCAGCTTCATCACATGGCGACAACGACCTTACTTATTTTGCTGTCGCAATGTTCGACCAGTCACGCAGCAAGCGGAGTTTATGTACCAGAATGTTACGTTGAACCCAATGCGCACACCGACTGGAAAAATCAACTCGTTGTTTTTGTCTATACAAGACGCGACGGCTGAAGCTCTGATGTCTCAGAATCAATAGCGATAAAAAACTTTCTCAAAAGCCAAGGTCCGCCTTGGCTTTTTTGTATACTTATAATTGTGTTTCCCAATGCGTAGAACGTGAATATGGACTTTAATCTCGCCCTAAAACTCTACACCGCAGAGCAAGTAAAAAACGGTGAAACGCTGGCTGCGCAAATGGCTGGTGTTTCTATGTATAGCTTAATGCAACGCGCTGGTATGGCCGTGTATGAGCGCTTTTTACATCTGTATCCTAAATCAAAAAATATCTTAGTGATTTGCGGTAAAGGGAATAACGGTGGCGATGGTTACGTATTTGCATCTCTTGCGAAACAAGCTCAACTCAATGTACATGTTTTCCAAATTGGTGGTGTATCTGCGCTAAAAGGTGATGCTTTGCGCGCATACCAAGATTGGCAGTCAATCGACGGTGTTAACAATGATTGGGATGAATGGAATACCGCATTGCTAGAGGCGGATGTGATCATTGATGCCATGTTAGGTACTGGTTTAAGCGGTGAGGTTCGTTCGGAGTATCGTCGCTATATTGACCAAATTAATCAAATTCATGCCCCTGTGATTGCAGTCGACGTTCCTTCTGGTCTGTGTGCTAATACAGGTGCAGTTTTAGGTGATGCTATTCGTGCCGAGCATACTGTAACCTTCATTGGGGTTAAGCAAGGCTTATGCACTGGACAAGCGAGAGATCGCGTTGGCGAGCTCTACTTTTGTGGTTTAGGTGTCAATACTAAGTTTGATACTATCGAAGTAGAAAGTGCATTAGGTATTGATCATCAGGTTGTTTCAAGATTAATGCCCAAGCCAAATCCAACGGTCCATAAAGGTGACAACGGGAAGTTGCTTTGTGTTGGTGGCAACCAAGGGATGTCTGGAGCGATTCGTTTATGTTCCTCCGCTGCGATTAGAGCCGGAGCGGGTTTAACTGCCGCAATTACTCACACGAGTAGCCTTATTCCACTGCAGGTTGGTTGCCCAGAAGTAATGAGCCAGAGCATCACCGCTGACTTACTCAGGGATACTGAGAACGACTTAACTAAACGCATTCGCTGGGCTGACGTATTCGTGTTTGGTCCTGGCTTTGGAGATGATGAGTGGGCTTATCAAGCCTATCAATATCTGGCTCAAGAGCAGAAACCTAAAGTTGTTGATGCTGATGGCCTCAATATTCTAGCGATGCTGAGCCAGCGATGCGATGGCACTCTGGTGTACGACAACCATCGAGTGATCACGCCGCATCCTGGAGAGGCTGCTCGACTACTAAATGTAACCATTCAACAAATAGAAAGTGACCGATACTCTGCTGCAAGACAACTGCAAGAGCGTTATGGCGGTGTAGTGGTTTTAAAAGGCGCGGGGACACTTATTTACGATGGAACGAGAATGTACGTCTGTCTAGCGGGTAACGCCGGAATGGCGACGGGGGGAATGGGAGATGTGTTATCTGGAGTCATTGGTGCATTACTAGCCAAAGGTTTACCAATTTCTGTTGCCGCACGTTTAGGTGTGGTACTTCACAGTCATGCTGCTGATATAAACGTGAGTCAGAATGGTCAAATTGGTCTTTTGGCAAGTGATGTCGTTAGCACTCTTCGTACCGCTATCACCCAAGAGCTCTATCGAAATTAATTAGATTTCATGCATTGCTGAGAAAATTGGTCGATTTTTTTGAGTACTGTTTTACGAATTAGCGGGGCATCTTAGTATTAGGTGATTGAGTTTTAGGCAGGTTTGAGAGGTGATGCGTTTTAATTTTTAAGATATGACGCAAAGGTTTGCGCAATAGGTTAACTCAAGTGCTTTCTCAAGTTGTTGATAGTTATAAATAATAAGAGGTTTTGGTGACTTGGGGAGCGTTTTTGATATGCGATTTTCAAGATGGTATCACAAAAAAAATTCAAATATCAGACTTGTAGGAAATAAATCACAGCCTATAATGCTGAAAACCGGAGCGTCTGCCAACGCTCCGGTTTTTTTGTGTCCGAAGAACAGTGAACTCGTCTGCCAACGAAATCACTACGCACTCTGGAATGACACATATACATATGAATCAAGGAATTACACAATGCGTATCGAACAAGAACTTAAGTTAGGTTTTAAAGATGTACTGTTTCGCCCGAAACGTTCTACCCTTAAGAGCCGTTCTCAAGTAAATTTAACCCGCGATTTTACATTCAAGCATAGTGGTCGTCAATGGTCTGGTGTGCCAGTAATCGCAGCAAACATGGATTCGGTTGGTAGCTTTGCAATGGCTAAAGCGCTGGCTGAGCATGGTGTAATGACCGCTGTTCACAAACATTACACGGTAGAAGATTGGGCTGAGTTTGCTAAATCAGCAGATAAAGTAACCATGAATAACGTTATGGTGTCTACGGGAACATCTGACGCAGACTTCCAAAAAACCAAAGACATCATGGCGCTTTCAGATGAATTTATTTTCATTTGTATCGACATTGCTAATGGTTACTCAGAGCATTTGGTCGAGTATGTTGAACGCGTGCGAGCTGAGTTCCCAGACAAGGTCATTTCTGCAGGCAACGTGGTTACTGGTGATATGTGTGAAGAGCTAATCCTAGCTGGTGCAGACATCGTTAAAGTGGGTATCGGCCCAGGCTCTGTATGTACAACTCGTGTAAAAACGGGTGTTGGTTACCCGCAGCTTTCTGCAATCATCGAGTGTGGTGATGCAGCGCACGGCCTTGGTGGCATGATCGTCGGTGACGGTGGCTGTTCTTGTGCGGGTGACGTAGCGAAAGCATTCGGTGGTGGCGCGGATTTCGTAATGCTAGGCGGGATGCTAGCGGGTCACGAAGAGTCAGGCGGCGAAGTGATCGAGAAAGACGGCGAGAAGTTCATGAAATTCTATGGCATGTCGTCGAAGAGCGCGATGGATAAGCACTCAGGTGGTGTCGCTGGCTACCGTGCGGCCGAAGGTAAAACCGTATTATTGCCATACCGCGGTAGCGTTCACGGCACTATTCAAGACATCCTTGGCGGCGTTCGCTCAACTTGTACATACGTGGGTGCAGCAAAGCTTAAAGAGCTAACCAAGCGTACTACATTCATCCGCGTTCAAGAACAAGAGAACAACGTGTTCGGTAAAGAGTAAATCGACTGAATGTAACAAGTGTAAAAGCAACCATACGTTATATCTATAGCAGATAAAACTATACTATATGCAGCTATGAGCCAGAGTGAGATTGATTTCTTACTCTGGCTTTTTGCTTCTCATTTGTTTGCGCTTCAAAATTAACTCTAAGCGATTTTAATAGTTGGTCGAGATTCGACTTGTTCAAACGGTAATGATGTTGTAACTGGCATGAGCTGTAAAACGCTTGAAATCTGACAGTCTCTATTTAACCCAATATAGTCTTTGACATTAGCGACTCGCCAAGTCATGTCTCCGTAAGTACGCAGATAGAACGCGGGTGATTGATGACTGTTATGTCTAATAACGCTCCATTGGGTAATATCACTAAAAAAGACTTCAGGGTTATCGGATGTCTCAAACTCATTCGCCATGATGCCCAAAGGTATATCAACGCGATTAAGTAGCTTTTGTCCGAGTGAGAAGGCTTCGTCGAAGTTAGTTGGTTGTTCGCTTAACTGCTTAATTGCATAGGTTTGTACAAATCGAGACGGCGGTGTTGGGTCGGCGGGTAGACCCATCAAGCCAGCGCCATTGATTGATTGAAGTGGGCCAGGCACTTGGACATGACGTTGCATGGTTGCTTCATTGTTCGGTTCTGGGTTGTAGTTGCGCAAATTGGAAAAATAAGAGAGGTGATTGACATGCCAATGGTAATTTGGGCAGTTAGTCATTACTCCAACATAGGAGTGGTCCACAACCACTTTATAATCATCAAAGTCGTATTCGGTACATTGATAGCGTGCTTGCTGATTTTCCTCTTTGCTGAACATATCGCTTTCTTTGAATGCTCGATAGATATGCATATTACCGTTAAGAAACTCAATGACGGCACTGTCATTATTTGCATCGTGAATCACGAAATGCTGGTCCAAAGCCATGTTGTCACTCTCTGTTTCACCAGTTGAAATAGTCGAGTTAAACACGTAAACGGGGTGGGTGGTGAAGTAGGTCACCATCTCGTCCACAGTATTAAACGTAGACAAGATAAAAGTACCAAACAGGCCGCTGCCTAATGCAAAGGCATCATCAGGGATGTGAGAGGTCGATACATTTTGATTGAGAATGGGCAAGTACAGTGACCCAACAGAAAGGCCAGATTCATTAATGCCATCAGCTGTTAAAAGAGGGTTATTATACCGGGTAATGGCATTGCAGTGTATGAAGCTCAACTCTCCCTGCCAATTTGCTCGAAACTCACATTCTTTACTGTGACGTTTTGGCGGCTGACCATTGAAAACACGGTCGGCTTTTCCGTCGGAAGTAAAGGTCGTAATTTGGTAAGTTTGTTGGGCTCTAAACCAAATCTCGGTCTGAAGGTTAACTGCAAACTCCATGGTTCTAGCGGATAAGGTTTGGTTGTTGCAACCATAATTGATATTAACATCTGTACACATAGCCATGCTTTCCGTTGTTTATCTGAATGATGAATATCCAAGAAACCCTCTGAATCAAATGCTTAGAGATTACGTGGATATAGATGAATTGCGCTTTAATAATGGTTTTAGCCATTGAGATAAGCGCATGCTATTAAGTTAAGCATTCAATAAAAAAACGTCAGTAGCAGTTTAGTATCAGTTGATAGAGTTAAAATAAAAAGTGATGTATTAAGTAAAACTCTTTGATCTTAGAAATTAATAATATATTTATTTTTTCAATCTTGGTTACTCTAGATTTAAAGTTTATTTTAAAAGTGATTTGTATTTATTCGATTATCTTGCAGTGGTGATATAAAGTGAGAACATAAAGTTAACAATTTCAGATTGTGATTGAAAATGGGGAGAGTCTTCAATCCAAATACCGAGAAATGAAACTGCCCGAGAAGTTGTGCAACTGTCTCGGGCGAAGTGATGAATCAGGTGAGCAGCTATAAAGTTTTCTCACAAGAACCGCTAAGTGGTGGAGATATTTTTAAATTATCATTAAAGATTTCTACAACGACGGGGCCTTTATTTTCATCTTTTGCATAGTATGCACAGGACTTGTCCCCAGTATAGGTTTTACCTGCCTTTTTGAAACTGTAATACCAGGAGTCATGGGTAGCGGCACCGGATTCAAAACTAGCAGATTCAGATTGTTCGCCAATATTCAAGTCGAAATGAACCTCCATTTCCGGAGAGTCTTTAAATCTCACATATCCGGTGATTTTATCGTTGGAGTTATTTTTAACGTAAAATGAACCCTTAGTTGTCATAATTTTTCCTCTTTTTTAATTTCTATACGTGATAGAACGGCCAAATGACGTTCTGTTAATATATGCTTTTTAAGATGCATATTGATGTTAAATGATGGTCTTATTAGTTCTAAGGTGATTAAACTTATCCTTAGCGTATTTTTCTTTTATACCGATTAAGTCGCGGTAGCTTCGATCAAAATAAACGCTTGTCGGAATTGCCGGATCTTTAAAGCTGATGAAGGCACCATAGGTTCCCGGTATATCAGCTTCTCTGGCTTTATCAATCCAGTCCATGGCTCTGTTTACATCAACAAGTACTGGGTTATTTTGTAGTTCTAGTTTTTGCTTTATCTCTTCATTCCACCAGGTTTGGTATTGGACTGTATATTGACACTGGCGGTAGGGGAAAGATATGTCTTCAAGGTCGTCTGAGTGATGATAAAAACCGCCAGTGATCGCCCCTAAGGTTACGTAACTAAATAGCCCTTGATCGCGGTTTTCTGGCTTTATCAAAGGTGAAGTTAAGCTTTGCAAAAGTGCAGTATAGCCTTCTGGTTTAAGACCTCGCTCTGACACCAATCGCGAAGTGATTTTGTGAGGTGCTGGGGCGTCATAATCGGGAGGGAAAGGAGAACCGTTTTGACACAAAGAATCGCGCCCCCATGTGCTCATCAGGGAGTGATCGTATTTCTTCCCGTCAAAGTCAGTGCCATGTGCTTCATAGACTTGAACTAAATCAGGGAAGCAAGCGCCAAATTGAACGGCTATAAATTGGTGAAGATCTTGTTCTGTTCCTTCCCAGTAGCCATACATGGTGCAGTGATGGCTGATGGTTTCAATATCACAGTGGTTAGATGATTCAGGCAGAGCATCAATTTGCAAGTTGGTGCCAAGAAGTTTAGGCGTATCGAGGCTTTTTATAGCCTGCTCCCAATTTTTTAGCACATCTATGGTAGGGTGCGTTGGTATTGGCTGAAGCATACCGTTGATTTTTGGATAGAGGTTCCACTGAAGCTCGAAGCGGTGGATCTCTTTGGGTAAAGGGAATGTTTTTACGCGTAGCTCGGTAACAATGCCATAGCTCATGCCTCCGCCGCCTCTTAGTGCCCAAAATAGGTGAGGGTTGGACTCTGCTGAGACTTCTGTGATCGTACCATCACCCAATACCACGGTTGCACTCACTAGGTGCTCACAACACATGCCGTATTTTCGCGTCCAAGGGCCCCATCCTCCGCCTTGAATATAGCCAGTCAACCCAACTGTGGCACAGGTTCCATGTGCAATCATTCGATCATGCTCTGCAAGTTTTGGTGTCAGTTGATAGAAGCGATAGCCAGCACCAATGGTGGCAATATTGTCACACAATTGGAAGGTCTTAATTCTGCTCACGTCAATCAAAATGACGTTGTCACCACTGCATTCACCTGCGTGATCATGCCCTCCTGAGCGAACACGAATCGGGAGATTGAATTGAGTTGCTGTTAGATAGGCTTGCTGAACTTCTTGCGTACTTTCGCACATGACAATGACAAAGGGTTGGTGTTGATAGCGAGTATTGAAGATGAGTGACTCGACTTGATATTGGTTCAAACCGGGAACCGGTGAAACCGTGTTTTCAAGAGGTGTCAGTAATCGTTCTTTAGGAAAACCGCACTTATCCATTTTCTGAATAAACAGTTTGGCATTATTGACTGAGATTGAGTACGCGCTAAGTACAGCGAGGCGTTGTATTTGAGGGTTAGGGTGCTGTTCTACCACTTGGTTTTCTTTCGTTCCCTGCATCCATTCATGTTCCATTATTTTTTCCATTTGGCTTATGTATTGAATAGTTGTTCAAATATTAAACCAAATGCATACATTCACCATATCAGTTTGGTATCAGTTGTTCTGTACAAATCGCCAAAAGCATCAGCGAGAGAGCAACAATATCTGGTTGATGAAAAGAACGATCGGCATCTGCGTGACCGTGGATAATTTATGTAGTCAAGTAGATCTGAGCCTAAATTGATACTGAACCAGAATGACGTGTTATCTACATTGAATGGGTCACTAACGACAATAAATTCAGTTGGAGAACACAATGAAAATGGACTCAAAAGAATCACAAGCAATTTTTACTGCTCATTATCAAATTGGTAACGGCTTACCTGGAGGAGTGAGCTTCGATGTTAATCTACTCGTGGCCAGCGAAGACAAATCAATAGTGGGTAAAGGACATATCTTTCAGGCCGTTAACCCACCGTTAAATGTGGTGTCTGATCTCAATGGTAGTTTCAACTATCAATGCACGATGGGTGATTGTCATATCATGGTGACGTTGCAGGGCTACCAGCCTTATCTAGGCATTGCTCCTTTAGGAGCTGATCTTCATAACGTAACGCTCAACCTCCTACTTAATGATGATTGGAAGTCAGGCGTGGCATTCTATCGATATAAAAATAGTTCAGGTAAATGGATTGAAGCAGCAAATCAACGCGTTACTCTACTTTTGCCTGAGCATGTTCCTAGCATCGAGAACTTTAAGGTGGAGCAAAATGATCTTGCGCCAGCATAAATCTCATCAGCGATGACACTGTGCCAAAACACAGATATTCGATGGTTTCGAATATCTGTGTTTGACGAGGTAAATCGAGTAAACACGATGACTTGAAGGTGCAATTAATCGACTTTCTTCGTTTATTGAATATTTCATGGTTGAGTAGATGTGGAGAGCCAATGGTCGAGCTCATCAACACTTATTTGAGCCTGATTCAGTTGATGCTTACGCGCGGCCTGATTGAAGTTTAACAACTCAGAGACGGAGCTGGACTGGTCGAGTAAGGCAAGCATCAGATTCGCTTGTTCAATATAAAAATCACCCCATGGATGCGGATCTTCTTGGGTGAAGTTAGACAGCTTATCGCGATATTTTCGAAGTAGTGTAGGCTGCTTATACTGCCACGCTACTTGGATTCCTTGTTGGTAAAAGCGTAAATAATTATGACCAACACAGGTAGATTCTAGCCAAGCCTCACCAGTGCGCAAAGCGGAGAGGGCCGTTGATTCATCGCCACAAATAAGTGCCTTGGTAGATACGAGCCAAGGACCAATAAAATTGTGTAGCTTATTGATATGAACAAGATCTAGAGCCGTGTCGATGTCCGAAAGGGCTTTCTCCTCTTTTCCCTGATACCAGTGCAATCTTGCACTGGACTCCAAAAGAAAAGCGACAAATCGATGAGCATTAAGCTGTTTTGAAAGTTGTAGAGCGGTCGAGATTTCGTTTTCAGCTTGCACCAAGACATTACGGTCGAGAAAGATCCATGCAGCCGTAAGCCTAGAAACAATTTCTGCTCGGCGGTTTGCCGTGAGATAGGCAAGATTCGAGGCATGCTGAGCCTGCTTTAGTGCTTCGTCAGATTGCAGTTGATAGATCATCACTGTTGCCAGCATGTAGCGATTGGCAGTTTCAATCGAAAGCAACTGATGCTCTTCACACAGTTGCAAACACTCGGTTAAGTACTCGTATGAGCGAGCCATTTTTCCTTGTGCGTAGGCACAATCACCGAGGCCGCCAAGCGATTTTGCTTTCGCGCGAAAACAGTTTGCTCGTTGACTGTAATCTAATGCAAGTAAATGTTCTTTCTCACATTCGTCTAGCTGCCCAGTGGGGAACAGCATATTACCTCTCATCGAGTGAATTTCACACAAAGATTTATTTAACGTCAGCTTTTCGCACAGGGCTTGGGCTTGGTCTAAAATCGACATCGCTTGTACAAAGTTGTCGGTTAAACGGTAGGGGTTAATGAGGTCTAAATAGTATTGAACACGTTCAGAATCATTTTCTGTGTGATGAATCGCTTGCTCAAGAACCTCAATACTCTCTTTGATGCGTCCCATCGAATACAGGCAGTTTCCTTTCATATTTAGTGCATACGCCATCTGTGCTTTAGGTGACTCTTTAATAGCGTATTCAATAAGAGTCAGTGCTTTTTCAAATTGATAATTGCTCAGGTAATGTTTGGCGGTCTGGTCAAGAACAGTAAATACACCTTCGCCCTTGGCATGATTGATATGGACTGCATATAAGAACCGATCTCGGTTCTCATACCATTTTGCGCAGGCCATGTGTATTTTTGAACACTGTGACTTGTCTATTTGACGGAAAACAGCATTACAAATCAAATCATGATGGAAAAGGTATTGATCGCCATTGAGTTTTACTAAGCCAGCGTCGACTAACTTATCTGGTACGTAGCCGGGAATTCGAGTGATTTCACGCAGTTGCTCCAGTTGAAAGTACTGCCCCAACACAGATGCAGTACAGAGTGCTTGGCGATCTTGGGCTGGAAGTTGAGCTAATTGTATCGAAACTAAATGTTCCAATGACTCCGGAACGTCTTTATCAAACTGAGAACAAAGTAGTGTTTGGCGTAAGTATAGAGGATGGCCTTTCGCAAGCTTTATACAGTCATTGATATGTTTATTCTGTTGGCATGTGATTGAGCAAGCTAACTCGTAAGACTCTTCAGATGATAACTCCCTAAGTTCGATTAGATTCACGTTGGCAAACCAAGATTGTTTGGAACTAAGTCGTTTTTGCTGCCTAAACGTCAGAAAGAGTAAAATATTGGTGTTTGTAATATAAGGTAGCAGTGTCTCAAGAAATGCCAACATTACCTCGTCGGCCCAATGGACATCTTCAACAATAATCAAATGCGGTTTGCTGGTCTGCCGTTGTTGAATTAAGAAAGGGATAGATTGCTCTATCGTTTGTTTCAGCGTTTGGAACTCCATTAAGTTCAGCAGCTGTTTTTCTGATTCGTTGAGTGTTACCCCCATTAACCAATAAAGGCAGAGATGGAAAGAAGAGGGAATTGATGACTCGACAGTCTGCTGACGAATAGAATCATCGGTATCTTCACGAGTAAATGAACAAATTGCCCGAGTGAATATATTTTGAGGGGACAAGAGATCAGCACTGCCATGATTCAGGATTTGAATCTCTGTGGTTAAACACGAAGAACGACTCAAAGACGAAATGACCTGGTTGAGTAGGCTGGTCTTTCCTATCCCTGCGGTACCAGTAATACAATACGTTTGGCCTGCTTCTTGTTTTTGCCATCGCTTGATTCCGCTATTCAATGTTTCTAGTTCAAGTTTACGCCCTACGAAACAGTCAGTATGGTTTTGGTGTAAGGATACAAAATGCCAGTTGTTGAAGTCTGGCTCTCCTGTTAGAAAAGGTTTTATTGGTCTGGCACAATTGGACGAGATAAAGCAAGGACAAGCAGCTATTTCTCCCCAAGGGATTTTAACTAGGATTTCATTGATTGGGGTTATCGCATTCGGATGTTCCGATAGCTCAGTGATTCGATGCATGTATTTCACATTGATAAAAGACCGAATCGAAGCCGAAAGAGCAACCTTTAATTGAAGGGCTAGTTGTCGAATTCGCTCAAAAATATATTCGTCCGATTCCTGTAAAGACCAAGTAAGAACAAACGTTCGGTTTTGTATTATGGGTGTAGTGTTTTGGCTGAGAAGTAAGGTTTGCAGAGCCTTTGCGGTCAAATCACACTTTGCTTCGATTGCAAAAATAAAAAAATATGGTGGTGATGAAGATACATTTGTAAATAATGGTTCTGAGGCCCGATCTATTAAAAGGTCCTCTACGGGGACAGAAAAGTATTCCGCGAGATTGGATGCGGTACGATACAGCACATTCGCCCCAGACTCTGCTCGCTTTATAGAAGCAATAGATACGACAAAACCCTGTTGAAAGCATTCTTCCGCCAGTTTTTCTTGGCTCAGTCCTAATTTCTTTCTCAGTTCTTTGAGTCGTAATACGTTGAGTGGAATTCTTCCATCCCTATTTGCCATATTTCACTCCGTTGTAACGTATAGCTTTTCCCAGTAAACCTGAATCGATTGGATATGTTGAGTGAATAAATTTATCTTATTTCACCACATATATAATACTAGTAGTTAAAATGTTATACACGAAAATGAAATGGGCATTTTAATCTTCAGACCACCTTAATTCATTGTTGTATTAGTGGTGTTTTTGTTATTAATAATTTTGATATTTATCGTTGTGAGTTCATGTTTTTCTTAATAAGTTTTTTGAAATATCTTTAAACTTATATCTTTTAAAAGATTGCACACTTTCAACTTATATTGGACGGCATTAAGCTTTAAAAATTAAATCCTTTAATTTTAGAGATATAAATTGACAATCTTATTTTTAGTGTTTTTTTTGATCTCTATTCTGGCTAACTAATTTTTTCTAGTCTATAAATCAAATATCGGCAATTTCAAAATAACTGCCGACAAAATTATTTTAATTTCAATATTATAAATAGTTGGCTTTATACAATGGATATTGGCTTTTTCTGCCTGTTAAATGGCTCTCATATTACACCACACTTGAGTGCCGCGCTTACCTCTATTAAGGAGACTGCGTGGCTGCCATATGTCAAACGATCTTGTCATCGAGGGGATTGGCAAGCGCTTGCCTTAGAAGAATCATATCGAAAGGCCTATTACCCTAACTATTTACTACTCTCTGAATTTACAGGATTGGAACTGTTTTTATCTCAATTTTTCTGCCCAATTTTGTCAGTACGGTTTATGAAATTAGATCCGTGAGCTCAGATATTATAACGCCGAGCTTATGGCGTATGTTTTTCTCAAGTACAGGCTTGTTTACATCATTCACTACTGCTAAAGCGGCAATTGAGGTTCATGAATTATGCAAAAGGGCTCACCTATAGAATTCTACCAGCAACGTCCTCAATCTCGTGAGACGATCGGTGTTGAAGAAGTGCAGCAACAAACTCAACAGTTTGGTTTTGCTGAACCCGAAATGGATGAGCTGCTTAAGTACTCATTACGGACTCAACTTGAGGCTATGCTCCAAACCCAACTCAGCACGGCTGAACGCCGACGACAACTGAAAGAGAGTTTCGCTGCGGCAGTTGAGCTCGTATTGAAGGAGACGAAAGTTGAGCACCGAACACTGGTGCAAGCCTTTCAGACCATGTATGGCAACGCTTGCCAATCTCTTTCTCTGGCTAAACTCACTCAAGAGGAACTGACCCGACAGTACATTTCCACGTCTGGGCTGGTGATGTCCCCACTTAACTGTAAACACACCATCAAAGATGTGTACCGAATTAAAGGCTTTGCGTGTGGTATAAACAAAGCTATCCAACATATGCTTGCCAACAAGTCACAGGTTAAAGTGCTTTATCCAGCTTGCGGCCCCTTTGCACCATTGCTGCTGCCTTTACTTGCTCACTACAAACAAAGTGATCGAATTAGCGCAGAGCAGCTTCAGGTGACACTAGTAGATATTCACCCCGGAGCCATTAAAGCACTCAATCAATTGATCGCGGATCTCGATATCGCAGACTACATTGAAGCCTTAGTGGAAGAAGATGCTACCCAATTTTCGCCAACTCAAACGTTTGATCTCCTGATACTTGAAGCGATGCAGCATGGCTTTAGTCGGGAAGGGTTCCTCAGCATCGCGAAACATTTGGTTCAATATTTACATATTCAAGGCGAAATGATCCCCAATCAGGTATCTGTGCGCGCCATGATGGTCATCGGGGAGACGGAATTTAATCAACAATGGGAAAAAGCAGAGTATGCACATTCCAACCATTGCCAGCCGGAAGCGATCGATGATCGAATTGATCTGGGAGAAATTCTTAACGTCAATAAAGCCATGTTGCTCAGAAGCGAGATTTTTGAGCTAGATGGTGGAATAAAAATGCTGCAAGGCAACACCATTGAGCTGCCGAAAGATGTGCCAGATATGGCAAAACGTATCCTCGCCATTTACAGCCATATCGATACTTACGGAGATGCGATGGTCGGACAATACGACTCTGGTATTACCCATCCTAAACCCGACATGACTTTTTATGTGGATGCCAAGCCCAAAGCTGTTGAACACCATTACTTTGAAGCGAAGGGAGGGGATAAGGTCAGTTTCTATTATCAGTTAACCGGATTGCCAGGTTTTGTCGCCACCCATGGATGATTTCGATATGCAGCAAAAATACGTCGTTTTTACAGGAAGTTGTTACGCCTTGCCCATCATTCAGTTGTTGGCACAACAGCATAAATTGGCGGGCGTGGTAGTACCGGAAGGAGAACTAAATCCCGACTTACAGCAGCTACAGAGCTATCTGAGCGCTCAATCGATTCATATTGCTCAGTATACCGCCAATGACAGCAGTGCTTTGATAGCGCAACTCGATGTTTGGCGAGTCACGGATGGCGTTATCTATTTGTTCAGGCACATAGTTCATTCCTCGCTGTGTCAGTTTTTCAACGGAAACTTGTACAACATTCATCCGGGAAAGCTGCCCGAGTATCGAGGCCCGATGCCTCTCTATTGGCAATTAAGAGAGGGTTTAGACACCTTTAGCCTCACCCTGCATCGTCTTGAGGCATCGGCTGATTCCGGCGCTATAGGAATGGAGTTAGAGGTACCATTTCACCCGTTTGAGACCTTAACCAGTGCTCAGCAAAAAGCGTCACAAATGACGGCTAAGCTGATGTATGACTTCCTCATCGCGCAACAAAAGCAAGGGCTGGTTTGGCGTGAACAAGTATCAAACCCCAACGAAGTGGCACGAGCAGTAAACCAACATGATCTGCACCTTCGTTGGAACGTGCAAACGAGTCGCGAAATCGTCAACTTAGTGCGAGCAGGCAATCATGACTTCGGTGGTGCGATGTTGAGCTTGCCAAGTGGTGTCGCCAATGTTTTGCAAGCAAGCGCAATGGAGACTTCTTTAGTCGGTGTTGAGGCGGGGAGAATTCTCGAGATCAGCCCACAACATGGGTTACAAGTGAAAACGTTAGATAGCGCCATATCAATAGATGTTATTGCTACACCGCAAGGCGTGTTTTCGGGTTATCGCTATGCGCAAATGGCTGGGCTAGATGCTGGGATGTCATTGCTCCAGCACGCTTCTGCTTGTGAGTAAATAAATATCTCAATACGGCTCTTTGCGGCAGTGATGAAGCCCGTAACGGTATTTAGTAATGCGAGATTGGAAAGTTTTAACCAACCACACCAATTTCGTTATGGGCTGGTTTTAACTTAAGTGTATACGTTGAAAGGAAGAACAGTATGGCTACAGAACCGTATCTTGGGACACTAACCGCATTTGGTGGCAATTTTGCAATTAGAAATTGGGCAATGTGCTCGGGGCAAATGCAGGCAATTGAAGATAATCCAGCGCTCTTCTCTCTAGTTAGCACTCTATACGGAGGTGACGCCCGAACTACCTTTGGTTTACCTGATTTGCGTGGCCGCAGTCCAGTTGGTGTAGGCACACGACCTGGGGGGATGGATTATCATCAGGGAGAAAGATTGGGTACTGAACTGGTAACTATTGATATAACTCAAATGCCAGCACACTTACATACGGCAATTTTTACCCCTCTTGGCACTTCTGCACCTGTAACAGGCAGGATGAAGGTTGCTACCAATGCTGCAAATACACAGGTACCCGATAGTAATTCGTATATAGCGCAAAACTCTACCCCCGGGTTCTATAAACCGACGTTTCAGCAACCAGATTTGACCGAGATCGAAGGCTTAAGTGTGTCTGGTGGTGGCTCGGGCGGAGGTACTGTAGCTGTGACTGAAACAGGCGGTTCAATGCCACTTAATATTTTGAGCCCGGTATTGCCGATTAATTGGTTAATTGCCACTGCGGGAGTATACCCACCACGCAGCTAATCAACCAAGAAAGAATTGGCTGAAACTATCGCTAATCCTTTCCTATAAAAAAATTAAACATTTAAGTTGATTATGATAACCCGGCTATGTTGATAAGGCCGTCATCTTCAGGAGAGGAAAATGAGATTACGTCGTCAGGTAGCGATCGCAATTACAACAGCATGGGTGTCCTCAGCGTTTTTTTCCGATGAAGCCTGGGCTGCACAGCAAACGATTAACTACTCTAATGGTTCAGGTTCCAGTTTTAGTGAGGTGGAGACCGGCGTCACTGGGGGTATGCCCTCGGTCACTCTTACCAATGCAGGTGCTGTGTCTATGGTATTAGATGCCGGCAATAGCACTGATAGCACTCCGTTTACTGGCCTAAATGACCTCGGATTTGTAGCTGGTGTTCTTTACTCAAATACCATGATTAATGAGTTCAACAATCGTGGCTTCCGCTTTTTTGAGAAATCAAGTACTAACTTCAGTTTCGACGAAATTACCTTTATGCAGGGGTCGGCGCGAGACTCAGATAAAACGTATCAACTTGTGTTAACTGGCTTCTCTAATGATACTCAAACAGTGACCGAAACTGTCACCTTGCCAAAAGGTGGTGAAGCAAACTCAGGGTTACAGGACTTGTTTACCCTGACCCGTGGTACAGATTTTAATGATTCGGCATGGCAGGACGTTGATACAGTGACTATGGCGTTTACCCGAAGTCCGGGTGCTGACTCTCGTTATCTTATCAGAAGTATCAAGATTGATGACGCTGCGGTTTCAGACTCTACCGCGCCTACTTTTGTCAGTGCGAGCTCAACCCCCACTGATGATGCAACCAATGTTTCTGTTAGCAACAACATCGAGATTGCCTTCGATGAAAATATTGAGCTGAAGAGCGGCAATATTACCATTCGTAATGTTACCGACAGTCGCGACTTTGAAGTATTTAATGTTGCCACCGAAAGCGATGGCAAAACAACATCACCAGGCGCTGGTCGCATCAGTGTTACCAACAATAAAGTTTACTTAAACCCAACCAGTGATCTGGCAGGGAACCGGACCTACGCCATTCATATTGAATCCAGTGCCGTGGCTGACAGCGCAAATAATAGCTTCGCTGGGATCAGCGATGATGCCACATTTAACTTTACGACAGTCGATACTACGCCAAATGCGCCATCTACACCCGATTTAGATGCTAGTTCGGATACCGGGTCATTAAATACTGATAATATTACCAGTGACACTACACCAACGTTTAGTGGGACTTCTGAGAGTGGATCGATCGTTACTTTATACAGTGATCAAGTCGGTGGAGGTGCAACGGTTATTGGCACAGGCACTGCTACTGGAGGAAACTGGCAGATAACAACCAATGAGTTGGCGTCTGGTATTACACATGCAATAAGTGCTAAAGCGTCTGATAGCGATGATAATGTTAGCTCGGCATCCAACGCGTTAAGTGTCACCATTGATACAATAGCACCATCCGTAGTGAGCATTACCACGCCGATTGAGGCTGACAGTATCGTCAACGCTGCAGAAGACAACGATGTGTTGATCGCTGGCTCCGGCGCGGAAGCAGGCAACAGCGTGACCGTGACTATCACAGACAATAACAGCTCTGTCAGTCGTACGGTGACGGCCGACAACTCAGGCAACTGGACGCTGAGCGGCAGCGAGCTGGATGTCAGTGGCCTGAACAATGGCACCCTGACGGTGTCTGCAACCCAAGCAGATATAGCAGGTAATATCTCCACCGCAGCTAGCCAGAGTGTTACCCTAGACAATGCAGCCCCATCAGCAGTGACCATCACCACGCCGATTGAAACCGATGGTATTGTCAATGCGGCAGAAGACAACGACGTACTGATTGCTGGCTCCGGCGCGGAAGTAGGCAACAGCGTGACCGTGACTATCACGGACAATAACAGTTCTGTCAGTCGTACGGTGACGGCCGATAACTCAGGCAACTGGACGTTGAGCGGCAGTGAGCTTGATGTAAGTGCGTTTAACAACGGCACCCTGACTGTGTCTGCAACCCAAGCAGATATAGCAGGTAATACTTCTACCGCAGCCACCCAGAGTATTACTCTGGACAATGCAGACCCATCTGCTGTAATCATCAATACGCCGATTGAAACTGATGGGGTCGTCAATGCGGCAGAAGACAACGACGTACTGATCGCTGGCTTCAGTGCGGAAGCAGGCAATAGCGTGACCGTGACTATCACGGACAATAACAGCTCTGTCAGCCGTACGGTGACGGCCGACAACTCAGGCAGCTGGACGTTGAGCGGCATTGAGCTTGATGTCAGTGGCCTGAACAACGGCACACTCATAGTTGCTGTGACGCAATCGGATACGGCGGGTAATACCTCCAGAGTGACCACCCAGAGCATTACCTTAGATAACGCCGCACCATCAGCTGTGACCATCACTACACCGATTGAAACCGATGGTATTGTTAATGCAGTGGAAGATAACGATGTGTTGATTGCTGGCTCCGGCGCGGAAGCAGGCAACAGCGTGACCGTGACTATCACGGATAACAACAGCTCTGTCAGTCGTACGGTGACGACCGACAACTCAGGCAACTGGACGTTGAGCGGCAGCGAGCTGGATATCAGTGGCTTGAGCAATGGCACCCTGACTGTGTCTGCAACCCAAGCTGATATAGCAGGTAATATCTCCACCGTAGCCACCCAGAGCGTAACCCTAGATAACGCAGCGCCATCCGCTGTTACCATTTCCACGCCGATTGCAATCGACGGTATCGTCAATGCGGCAGAAGACAATGATGTGCTGATTGCTGGCTCCGGCGCGGAGGCTGGCAATAGTGTGACCGTGACCATCACGGACAATAACAACTCAGTCAGTCGTACGGTGACGGCCGACAATACCGGGGCTTGGACGACTATTGGCAGTGAGTTTGATGTAAGTGCGTTTAACAACGGCACCCTGACGGTCGCGGCGAGCCAGAGCGATGCGGCGGGCAACACCTCCAGTATAGATAGCACAACAATTACGTTAGATAACGTGAGGCCAACTGTTTCTTTGAGCAGCTCAGACCTTGATTTGATCTCTGGCGAAACGGCGAGTATCACGTTCACCTTAAGTGAGTCCTCAAGTGACTTTACTGAGTCAGATGTCACCGTCACTGGCGGCAGTTTGTCTAACTTTGCGGGCAGCGGTGACAATTACACGGCCACCTTTACGCCGGATAGAGACAGTACAAGTACAGCGACGATTAACGTGGCGGCAGATTTCTTTACCGATGCTGCCGGGAATAGCAACACTGCTGCGCCTCAACTGTCTATAACCGTTGATAGTTTAGTGCCGAGTGTGACTATCTCCAGTGATAAATTGGCGCTGAAAGCGGACGAAACGGCGACCATTACCTTTACCTTAAGTGAAGCGTCGAGCGATTTTACCGAGGCGGATATCACGGTTAGTGGCGGTACTTTGTCTGGTTTTGCTGGCAGTAGTAGCAGCTACACTGCGACCTTTACACCAACGGAAGAGAGTGCGACGAGCGGTACTATTGAAGTTGCCACAGGCACATTTACCGATGCCTCTGGTAACACCAATAGTGCAGCTACACCACTTTCCATCAGCGTCGATACTGTGCTTCCAACCGTTAGTATCACTAGCTCCAGCGCTGCGTTGAAAGCGGGTGAAACGGCAACACTCACGTTTACCTTGAGTGAAGCCGCAACTGATTTTTCCGAAGCCGATGTGACCGTGGCTGGAGGAACTCTTTCTAACTTTGCGGGCAGTAGCGCCAGTTACACGGCTACCTTTACACCTGCAGAAGAAAGCACTGAGGATGCAACTATTGATGTTGCAGCCGAGAAATTTAGCGACGCAGCTGGCAACCTCAATACAGCAGCGACTCAGTTGTTGATCTCAGTGGATACGGGGATCCCGACTGGACATAGCATCAGCATTGATCAGGAGAGCATTAACAAAACCAACGAACAGGCGATGAGCTTTACCTTCGCAGCAGCTGAAGTGAACGCGATGTTCACTTATAGCGTGACCGACGGTACCACGACCATTGACGGTGCTAGTCAAACAATTTCTTCGGAGACCATGCAAGTAACGGGCATTGACGTCACTATTTTGCAAGAGGGGACGTTGACAGTAAGCGTGGTGGTAACCGATGCCGCAGGCAACGCATCTGATGCAGTGACGGATACTGTGACCAAACGCTACGATGTCGCGCCAACGGTAGTTGATGATAGCTTCTCGACTGAGGAAGATACGGCGAAACAATTTAATCTGTTAGCCAACGATTCCGATGTTAATGATGACATGGTCGCTTCTTCTACAACGATTAAAACGCAACCAATTAAAGGTCAGGTGTCGATCAGCAACGGCGTTGTTACCTATACGCCAAATAATAATGAGACAGGCACAGATAGCTTTACCTATACCGTGAAAGATGCCCTGCTGCAGGAGTCGCAAGAGGCGACAGTGACCGTCACTATCATGGCTATAAATGATGCGCCAGTCGCTAAAGCGCTGACCATCAACACCGACGAAGATACCGCAAGCGCAGCAGTCAGCGCGCGTAGTCAAGCGGAGGATGTTGAAGATGGCATCCCAACGGGTGATTTATCGTTAGTTAGTTTGCCTCAAAAAGGACAAGTAGCCATTGATCAAACTGTAGGCACTTTTGTATATACGCCGAATCCGAATGAAAATGGTAGCGATAGCTTTACTTACACGATCGCAGACAGTGAAGGCGGCGTTTCTCTTGCGGCCACGGTCAGCGTCAATATCGGTTCCGTCAATGACTCACCAGTAGCGGAGGAAGACAGTTTTACTTTTGATGAAGATATCACATCGACACTCGATATTTTAAGTAACGACAGTGATATTGAAGATGGGTCATTCACCCCGAGTAGTATTACCCTGCAAGATCTTGGTCAAGGAGAGGGGGTATACAGTTTTGCCACGGTCAGTGTCAATGTCGATGGGACCTTAAAGATTGTGCCAACAGCGAACGTTAATGGTCAACATAGCTTTACCTACATGCTAACCGATAGTGGTCAAGCAGCCTCAATGCCTGCAACCGTCACGCTCAATATTACGCCAGTGAATGATGCCCCCGTTGCTGTTGATAACAGTGCACAACTACTAGAGGGAGGCTCCTTCGAGGTCAATGTATTAGGCAATGATAGTGATGCCGATGTTGGAGACAGTTTTGAACTCACTAGTGTCACAGTCGTCGATACGCCAGCACATGGCAGTGTGAACGTGACGGCGTCAGGAGCGATTGTTTACAACCCCAATGAGAACTACTTCGGTGAAGATAGCTTCACCTATACGGTGGCAGACTTAGCAGGTGCTGTATCTAACGCCGCAACAGTGACCATGACAGTAACACCAGTCAACGACGCACCAATGGCGCAAGCACAGTCACAAACGCTTGATGAAGACAATAGTTTGGTGATCACGCTGGTTGGTTCAGATATTGATAACGATGATGACACTCTGCAGTATCTTATCACTGAGCAAGTCAGTCATGGCGTGCTAGAGCAGTTGACCAATAATCGTTGGCGCTATACACCAGAAGCGGACTTCAATGGCTCCGACTTCTTCTTGTTCAAGGTCAACGACGGTGATCTCGACTCGACAGAGGTTCGTGTCGATTTGACGGTTAATGCAGTCAACGATACACCAACCGCGACCAGTGTCAGTGCTACGGGAGAGGAAGAAATACCGCTGACCATTACTTTAAATGGTAACGATGCAGAAGGCTCATCTTTGAGCTATCAAATTGTAAAATCGCCAGTCAACGGTAATGTTACCGTCACAGGCAATCACGCGGTTTATACGGGTAACAGTAACTTCTTTGGTCAGGACAGTTTCACTTACAGCGTAAGTGACGGAGAGCTTACCTCTGTAGTGGCGTTAGTGACCATCACAGTGAATAACGTTAATGACTCGCCAGTGATTACGGGTACTCCATCGGCGCAAGTGGATGAAGATAGTGTGTATCAGTTTGTGCCCGCCGCATTGGATAATGACCCAGCGGATACTCTGACCTACTTGATAGCTAACAAGCCACCTTGGGCTACATTTGACAATACAACAGGAGCGCTTTCTGGCACGCCAAGTAACCGTTATGTGGGGACTTATCCAGATATCGTGATTAGCGTATCCGATGGCACTATTTCTTCCTCATTGTCAGCGTTTTCGATTACTGTGAATAACGTTAACGATGCACCCGTTATCTCTGGCTCACCAGCAACACAAGTGAATGAAGACAGCACCTATTTGTTCACGCCACAAGTGTCAGATGTTGACAGCCAAGCCTTCACCTTCAGTATCGTGAACAAGCCATCTTGGGCTAGCTTTGATGCATCAACAGGCACGCTCAGTGGTACTCCAGATAATGGTGATGTTGGCAAATATCAGGGCATTGTTATCTCGGTTTCTGATGGTCTCACGACAACAATGCTCAATAGATTCAGTATTGTGGTTAACAATGTCAATGACGCGCCGATGATCAGTGGCACTCCTGCTCTTACCGTCAACGAAGGCAGTACGTATCGCTTTGCACTGCAGGCATCGGATGTTGATAGTAGTAGCTTGAGCTTTTCAATCCGCAATAAACCATCATGGGCAACCTTTGATAGAGTAACTGGGTTGCTAAGTGGTACGCCGGCAAATGAGCATGTTGGCAGCACCAATAATATTGTTATTAGTGTCTCAGACGGTGAGCTAAGCACATCTCTAGCAGCGTTTAGCATCACGGTAATCAACGTCAATGATGAGCCAGTGGCGGTTAATGATACCTATGTCTTTACCGAGAGTAACGATGGTAGCTACTTATTGGATGTACTCAGCAACGACAGCGATATTGACCTAGATACATTACAACTGGAATGGGTTAAACCTACATCTGGAACGGCAACGATTGTGGGCAGTCAAATCCAATTGGTAACGACCTCAATTGGTACAGTGGCAGTGCAATACAGTGTGAAAGATGGTAATGGTGGAAAGGCCACCGCGAAAGCAATCGTGACAATTAAAAGTGCGCAATTGGACGCACCAACAATAGTCGCACCTTCAGATATCGAAGTGAACGCAACTTCGCTCTTTACTAAAGTTGCATTAGGCTCTGCTGTGGCACGAGATAGTACAGGCAAGCTATTACCTGTTTCATTGGTCGACAGCACGACCTTTTTCCGACCTGGAACTAATACGGTCTATTGGCGCACTCAAGACTCTGATGGAAACGTCGCTGAGGCTAGTCAAACGGTAACAGTGTATCCACTGATAAGTATCTCCAAAGATGCGCAAACCACGGAAGGCACCAATCATAGCGTATCGATACACCTTAACGGTCCTTCGCCGAGCTACCCAGTAATCATACCTTATACGGTTTCAGGAAGCACGGACAGTGATGACCACACGCTCACCTCTGGTGAAGTGGTGATACCTAGTGGTACCGAAGGCAAACTTTCGTTCGAACTACTTAATGATGGACAAAATGAGGGCGTTGAAACCTTAGTGATTGATCTGGACAGCACCCTTAATCTAGGTAGTAAGCGTCGTTACACCTTGACAATCTTTGAAGAGAATGTGGCTCCGAAGGTCATGGTAAGTGTATCTCAGGCGGGGGAGCAGCGGAGCCAAATTGAAAATGGTGTTGAACCGGTCACAATCACGAGCAGTGTTAGTGATGCCAATATGTCCGATATACACAGTTTCAGATGGAGTAGTGATAGCGATGTACTTAACCAAGCGATTGCGGGGCAGATGTACAGCGAAACATTGACTTTCTCTCCGCAATTACTGAGTTCAGCGATTTACAATTTGCAATTGACAGTTACTGACAATGGCACTCCACCATTATCAGTGACACGGAATGTCTATTTAGAAGTGGTAGAAACATTGGCGGAGCTCGGGAGTGAAGACAGTGATGGCGACTTAATCCCGGATGATCAAGAAGGTCATAATGATAGTGATGGTGATGGTATTCCTGATTATCTTGATGCAATTTCTGACTGTAACGTAATTCAACAGGTTGTGTCAGAAAAAGATCGCTTCCTCATTGAGGGGCAGCCAGGTGTCTGTTTACGCAAAGGAATAACCATTCTGACTAACGCAACAGGAGGAGCTTTATTGCTGGATGAGGAGCTTCCTAAAGATATCAACATGAAGAGCATAGGGGGAATCTTTGATTTTGTAGTAACTAATTTGCCGCTGCCCGGCCAAAGCTATCAATTAGTTTTGCCTCAGCGTTTACCTGTTCCAGCAAATGCAGTGTACCGAAAGTATAACGCTGAACAGGGGTGGATAGACTTTATTGAGGATGCTCAAAACACAGTTTCTTCTAGTGCTGGCGAGGCTGGTTATTGTCCGCCACCAGGGCACAGTTCATGGTCACAGGGTCTGACTGAAGGTGACTGGTGTGTACAACTTACCATTGAAGACGGTGGCCCGAACGATGATGACGGATTGGCTAATGGCAGTGTCGTTGACCCTGGCGTCGTTGCCGCTCGTGTAAGCAATAATACACTCCCTCAAGCGATTGACGACAATGCGTTTGTTAGTCTCAATGGTACGGTGACGATCGATGTATTGAGCAATGATACCGATGCTGATGGTGATGGGCTGAAGGTAAGTCGCGCTTCTGTAGATATTGGTAGTGTTAGTGTGGTTGATAACAAACTAAGTTATGTCACTCAACCACAGTACTACGGGGAGGCTTTGATCACTTATAGCGTAACGGATGGTAATGGTGGAACGGGATCGGCGAAGGTGACGGTAAATGTGGTAAACAGTCAGAATCCGAATGCGGTGGACGATAATATTACCACCGATGATCGTACCCCTGTCACGGTTTATGTCCTTGCTAACGATACCGATCCGGATAACGACACATTGAAGTTGGTTTCAGTCCAAGCGCAGTATGGGCAGTCGGTCATGAATGCAGATCAGAGCGTGACCTATACCCCTACCTCAGGGTTTGAAGGCAATGATGTGTTGACATATATCATTCAGGATAGCCAAGGCCTGCAAGACGCGGGGAAAGTTATAGTGACCGTTAAGTTGGTAAGAGATGTAAAGGTTGAAAATACTTCAGCAGGATCATTGGGTGGCATAGTGTTGATGCTTTTGATTTTGTTAGGAGCCATGCAACGTTATGGAAGAAACAGTGCTTTAGCACTAATTGCTGTGTTTAGTTTTAGTAGTCAAGCGGGTTGGTATGTTGATGTTCAAATGGGGTCAAGCCATGCAGATGAGCGTGATGCTGTTAAAGGTGATAACGTAATCTCTACTGACAACACCGGGCTCTATCGCTCTGTCGGGTTTGGATATACTTTTTCTGAGCAATGGTCTGGAACTATTCGTTATATTGATATGGGTGAAGGTAGTGCTACATTGCGTAGTGCTACTACTTCACCAGAAGACTATCACGCCAATGTCGCATCGATAGCACCACTCCTTGTTAAGGGCATGGGCTTCGACATCGGTTATAAGTTCTGGCAATACAATTCATGGTCCGCAAAACTGAGTTTGGGGGGCTTGTTCTGGGAAACCGATATTGAAAGTACGTATCAAGGCAGCAAGATAACGACGGAAGTGGATGGTTTTGATGGATATATTGGTGCAGAAGTTGGCTACAACTTCTCAGATAATTGGGAGATCGGTGTCCAAGGCGCTCGTTATTTTTTACATGAAAATGATGTTGATATAATTGCGCTACAACTTCGTTATTTTTTTGAGCCGTTAGCAGCGTATTAACTTATGGTTTGGTATTTTTCGATAATTTATATCCCAATTGCTCATGAAGCGGTATGGTAAATCACTGGAGATTAATGTCGTGATTGTGCTCTTTATTATGTAGGTCAATAGTCTATAACAAATCCTTAATTACCTTGAAGTCTTTTCTTCTTTAACATCTAGCGAAAGATAGTGTTTTGATAGAGTGTTAAACAGAACTTACGGTTCGATATTAGAAAAATAAGGTTCATTGAATGCTCGATGTGAACTTAACTTAAAAGAAGATGATTTACGCAATAGGGTTGTTGGTAGTGCTGCAAATGTCAGCGTGATACGTCGCTTTACTTTGAACCTAGTACGTTTACAGGCGAAGAAATATAGTGTTGGGGCTGAAGCCAAACCAAGCGTGTCAGAGCGACACAGTTCGTATTGAACCCTTATTGGGTTGAAAAGCGTTCCACGCTGGCTGTCGCCCTGATGCTGATAACTGCGACGATAAATTGATACCGAGCAAAACGATAATTTTATATCTGTTTTAATCCAATATTGATTGAATAATATCAAATGCTTTTTCTATTTTTTGGGTAGGAATAATGCCAAATCCAAATAAGAGGGCATTAGAATGATTGTTGATAGAAAAATGCGATGATGGGTAAACCGCTACATTTGATGAAGCAAATTTATTCATCATTTGTGTCGCGCATCCCGATACTTCAGCTGCTATATGCAATCCACCTTGGCTTGGAATACGTTGTAAGCAATCTATGTTGTCAATTAATTGAGTTAGCTTATTATACCTTTCGCTGTAGATTTTATTCATATTGAGTAAATGGTGAGAGAAATGACCGTCACGCATGAATTCGTCAAGTAGGATTTGAGACACTACAGATGTACTTCTTCCCAAGTGCCATAACATATTTGAAATTGGCTCTATTAAAGACTTTGGCGGAATCATATAGCCAATGCGTATGCCGGGAAATAGTATTTTAGAGAAACTGCCTATCATAACGACGCAGTCATTTTTGTCTTGTGACTTGAGAGCTTTCTTACTGGTATTGAGATAGTGATATTCCGAATCATAATCATCTTCGATAATGATTGCGTTATTAACTTCTGCCCATCTCAGCAGTTCTAACTTCCTGTCAGCTGAGTAGCTAAAGCCTAAAGGGAACTGATGACTAGGCGTTGTATAAATAATTTTGGCATTAGAAGGGATTGATTCAACGACAACACCTTGGTCGTCCATCGGCACGGAGCCTATTTGCGCGCCAAGTAATCGAGCTTGATTTCGAAAAACAGGATATCCTGGATCTTCCGTCGACACGAGATCCCCGGGAGAGAGTAATGTAAGGAGAGTCGTCATTATTGCCTGCTGGCACCCTTGAGTAATGATGATGTCTTCAGGGTCACAGATTACGCCTCTCGAGTGTCTCACATACTCGCAGATAGACTCTCGTAAACAAGCTAACCCTTGCAAATCACCGCCATGTGCAAACTCTGGAGTTAATGCATTGAGCCTACTCAGTCTTGAGTGTCGCCAAATATGCTTTGCTATTCTCTGATGATCAGGAACGCCTAAAGTGAAGTCATAGTCTAGATTCTTTGGTGCGATGATCTCTGGCTTCTTCGCTGCGTTAGTGCCAAACACCCCTAGTTGGTAGTGTTTTATTGGTCTCTTATCTTGATTCACCGTTTGTTCTAGAGCATTACTTACGTACGTGCCAGACCCTGCCTTTTTTACTATCCACCCCTCGAACTGAAGTCGCTCATACACCGAAATGACAGTGTTTCTTGCTATGCCTAACTTTTTCGACAGCATGCGAGTTGATGGTAATCTCTCATTTGATCGTAATCTGCCTTCTAATATCCCTTGGTATATCTCGGAGTAAAGTTGTTGGCTGGTGACTTTTCCAGTTTCGAAGTGTAGTGAAAATGGCATCGTTTTCTCTGTAGACGTTGAAAAGTGGTTCTAAAGCGTTGTGAGGATGTGGATCTGTATATACCAAGTATATCTACCTAGTATACCGTTATCGTGATATGGAGAAAGCGTAATTGAGTACACTATTTCCCCATTTTGGAAACGGATGTTACTTACATTCGTATCTAACCGGCCTACCTATCAACGGTGATCAGGTTTAGACCTGTTTATATCGCACTAAAAATTTGAAGACACAGTGTTATTCATCGAGGGTTAACGATTGGAGTTCTTCAAGTCAGGATTACTTTTATATAAAAAGTTAAAAGCCTTGGAATAAACTAGAAATTAATTATAAGTTAAAATTAAAAAATTGAGGGTTCAATGAAGTTAAACAATGCCTTGCTGGCCATTTTATCGCTCACTTCTTTCGTCACGTTTGCGAAAACGGAGTTAACGGTTAGCAGTCAATTAAAGAGCGTAGTTGATGAATGCGCTAAAGGATTAATCAACGAATACGACATTCCGGGGTTGGCTGTTGCAGTAACGATTGATGGTAAACGTTATTTTTATAATTACGGTTTGGCTGACGTAAGTAAGGGGAGTTTAGTCACCAACGACACAATTTTTGAACTCGGCTCTATCAGTAAAACTTTTGCTGCTACTTTGACTGGGTACGCCCAAGAAAAAGGTAAGCTAGACATGGATGACAAGGTCAAAGATTATATTCCAGAATTAGAGAATAGTGCTCTGGGTAATACCAAGCTAGTTAATGTCGCCACCTACACTGCAGGTGGTCTACCATTGCAATTCCCTAGCGAAGTAACGAACGACGCTGAAATGATGCAGTACTACAAAACGTGGAAACCGGAGTACGAAGCCGGTACTAAGAGGAAGTACTCAAACCCTAGTATTGGTCTATTTGGCTACATCGGTGCCTTGAGTATGAAGTCAGACTATACGGAAATGATGGAAACCGTCATCCTGCCTGAGCTCGGTATGACCAATACCTTTGTCGATGTACCAAAGGATAAGCTTAACAACTATGCTTTTGGTTATAGTTCTGAGGGAAAACCCGTTAGAGTTAATCCAGGTATTCTTGATGCACAAGCCTATGGTATTAAATCAACAAGCTTAGATATGCTTCAATATATCGAAGCAAATATGGGTCAAGCGCAACTTAATACTGATATAGAAAATGCGCTAGAGAGAACTCATACTAAGTATTTTGATACCGACACGTTTACACAAGCCGTAGGATGGGAGGGTTATGATTACCCCGTTTCACTTTCGCAATTATTGAAGGGTAACTCCAGCGATGTAATTCTCAAAGCTAAACCGGTTCAAGCAAGTGTATCTGGTACTCTCGGTCGTGACGTTTGGTATAACAAAACGGGCTCAACAGGTGGCTTTGGGGCATATGTCGCGTATGTACCCTCTGAAAAAATAGGCATAGTGATTCTGGCGAATAAAAACTACCCTAATGCAGAAAGAGTAGAGGCTGCTTACCATATTATTAGCTCAGTGGTGAAGTAAATTTTAGTGGTAATAGGCACTACGTAATTATTAGAGCTTATTTAGATACATACTATCTGCAGTGTTTTATTCGATAGTATTTATAGGAGTATTCATGAAAACTAAGCATTGGTCTAAGGTGACTTTGCTACATGAAGCTGTTACGAACCCAAATATAACGATTAAAGGTAAACATAGTTATTACAGTGATTGTTGGGACGCCGGTTTTGAGGAGTCTGTTGTAAGATATCTACAAGGCGATGAGTTCAGCCGAGATTGGGAACCAAAATGGAAGATTGATAAGTTACATATAGGTGACTTTGTCTGTATTGCAGCGGAAGTTGTGATTGTTATGGGGGGAAACAGTACACATAGAGCTGATTGGTTCTCCTTGTACCCATTTATGGACTTTATTGAAGAAGCGTACGTCGGGAAAGGAGATACTCATATTGGCGATGGCGCCTGGCTCGGTATGCGATCCATGATAATGCCGGGTGTGACTATCGGAGAAGGAGCAATCGTTGCGGCAAACAGTGTGGTGACGAAAGATGTTGAGCCTTACAGCATGGTTGCGGGGTCACCAGCTAAGCATGTCAAATATCGCTTTTCTCGAGAGACGATAGACGAACTGCTTGCTCTTAGGATATATGATTGGCCTGATAAGAAAATCGACAGCCTGAAGAGATTTTTATGTTCAGACGATTTAGAAGGGCTGAGAAAGGCAAGCGCTGAATATGATAGAAACCATTCAGCATCATGACAACGTCACCATTTAAAAGGTCAGAAAGAGGCCATTGTTGGGCCTCTTTGTATTAAATATCTAGCCAATACAATGAGTAATCATTTTATTCTTTTATTGATTTTTTATGTGAATATGATAACGGCGCGTACCACTTGCGTTCAAGAACAAGAGGACAACGTGCTTGGTAAAGGGGAAACCGATGGAATATCGGGAAACTATAATTATTAAGAGCCGCATGTAGCGGCTCTTTTTGATCCTGAAATTGGTTAGTGGCGACAGACTACGAAGCGCTCAGAGGGTTACGAGGACTCGCTTCAGATAAATGAAGAAAGAGCGAATCGAAGTGGATGTTGTTACCTATTTGACTGCTCATACCGTTGCCATTCCGCTGTTAACTCTGCTTTTTCTTTTCTCGCTGCAATCAGCATTTCTATATTTACGTCAGTGTTTGGGTGCCTTTGAATGTATCGCTCGTAATCAACCGGAACACCATTGATGTGCAGTTCAAGATGTAAATGCGGCCCTGTTGTTCTTCCTGTGTTACCCGTTTTCCCTATCACTTGTCCTCGGCTGATCTTCTCACCAACATGGACGTTGCGCTGAGATAAGTGTAGATAGCGTGATACAGAGCCATTTGTGTGGCGGATATTAATGTAGTTGCCGGCAAAACGGTTGTAGCGGGACTTTAAAACGATGCCATCAGCAATACTACGAATCGGTGTACCTACAGGTGTGGCATAATCAGTGCCTAAGTGCGGAGTCGTTATATTGGTCACTGGATGTGTTCGCTTTAAGTCATAGTCAGAGCTCACTCTGTAGTTTTTATCAAAGGGTGAAGAAAACATGAACTGATTATTTATCGACACACCATGCTCATCAAATACGTTGCCGTGACCATCATTGATAATAAATAAATCAGTTTTACTGCCTAAATAGTAAAAAGAACTAATGTAAGTTTCATTTTTACTATTTAATTTAGTTCTTAAGATAAAGTTATCACCTCTTTTAATAGAGTCAATAATATTAAACTTGCTTTTGATCAGTGCTAATAGCAAGTTGATCTCTTTTTGACTCACTCCTGATTTTAATAATGAAGCGACAAAAGAGTATTCAACCACACCGATAGTGATTTTTTGCCTACGAGTATTCTTTTTAATTGGTGGCTGCACATTCTCACTTTCGAATTCTAAAGGCTTGATGGTAGGTAGCCTATCCACAGGAGTGAGGAAGTAGTGAGAAAGCGATACGCTAATCAATATGATTAACGCAGTAGTGATAAGGGCTACGGTAGGAGCTTGCACACTCCTTTTTATTATTAAAATAGTCATTAGTTTTGTTGATTTATCAATACTGACAGTTGTGCGTAGAGTATAATATTTTAAATAAAAACTAGCATTAAAGCATGAGTAATTCCTCTGTTTTAACTAAGTTAATAATTATAGGATGTGATAATAATTTTAATAATTCAGTCAAAGTGACGGTTGGCTTGGTGTTTATGCCTATTTTGTTGGTGTTAATGTCACGTTGAGAAAATATTTTTCAATAATATAATCTCGGGAAAATATATTTTGCCAAATTACTATGTTCGCTAAAAATACGCTGAAATTAACATTAGGTCTTACGCTTACATCTCTTTTATTGAGTGCATGTGGTGGTGGTGATGGAGGAGACAACACACCTCCAGCTAGAAGCAAAGGAAGCATTTCCGGTATGGTGTTTGACGCCCCAGTCAATGGCGCCAAGATTGAGGTTTTCGAGTTCAAAAATGGAAACTTAGGTCGGAAGTTGGCTAACACGACGTCTGATGCCTTCGGAAACTATCTGCTAGAGTTTGAATCGTCGTCAATGCCTCTTTTTGTTGTTGCAAAAGAGGGGAGTTATACCGATCCGTTTACAAATGAAACGGTATCTGTGAGTAATGCGAAGACACTTAAATTTGAAGGTGTTGTGAACTTTAAAGAGGGGAGTGAGCAAAAGTTAATGCTTACTCCGCTGTCGAACTTGGCAGCAGGCTTGGCAAAGTACAAAATTTCTCAGGGGGCCACAGATGAAAGTGCCTTTTCAACTGCTTTGGATAGTATCAATAGCATGTATGGCTTTGACGTAAATGAGACCAAACCTATTGATATTACCAAAGGTGGGCAAAGCAGCTTTGCTAGTGTAGGGCATCAATACGGCGCTTTATTAACAGCATACTCGTCTTACTCTTACGATCTTATTAAAAAATACGGCAACAGCGATAACGTCTACACTTCGATGCACTTCGCTGACATCCAATATCGGGATGTTATTGCAGATGGTGTTCTTGATGGTCTTGAAGTGAGCCAGACTTCCGGAGCAGTGACTCCCCTCAGCTTTGGACAGAAAAAGATAAACAGCGACGTTTATACACGTGACTTATCTCAACATGTTTTGATCGTGGTAAACGACCCAAGTATCAATATTTCTGGTACTGATGCTGCCGACTATGTCGACTTTAGTAAGAAGCTTAATGACTTAGGTACATATGGCAGTACAGATGGCGTCATTCCACCGCGAGATGGGACGGAGATCGATACCACAGCGCCTATCGTGACACGCATTGACCGTGATGTACTTGCTGGCACCGATAAAGTTGATCTAAAAATTGTTGATGACATCGGTGTAGAAGACGTATCCGCCTTTATTCAGTATCAGATTAATGGCTCTTGGTCTGGTGAATTTCAATGTAACGACATACAAGATTTTGGAAGCACATTCTGTTCGGTTGAATTTGATGATTTTGAAGTTGGCCTTCGAGAGACCAACGTTAAAGTTAACATTAATACCAAAGAGATCGATAGTGTAGATATGAACCCTGCCACAGGGCTCTCAAACGTAACAGCAGCACGGTTAGTCTTATATACAGCGGATGTACTGGGTAATGAGTTAATTCCAGGCAGCCATTCGGGTCTTCATATCAACTTTGAATGGGATAACGATGCGCCTGTTATCGATATTACATCGGCGAGTGCAATTAATAACCAACTTAAAGAATACGTTCTGAAAGGGGTTGTAAAAGAAAGCTCGCAAGAGATTAGTTCGGTCAGTATTTCATTTAAAGATGGCTTACATGAGGGCGTCACATGTTCTCCTGTCACTGTAGAGTCTGGAAATGCTTGTGAGTTTAGTAAGGCTTACCCAACTGATGAATTCCTATCTACGACGGTCTTTGAGGTTCGAGCGAGGGATAGCAAAGGCAATACGGGCTCTGCGCAGCATGCAGTAAGTCGTGACGATCAAGCGCCAGCACAGACGATAACCTATCCTGAAGGTACCTCAATGACGTACGTAAATGTGGGTTTAGATGGTGAACGAACCACTTACGATGGTATCTACTCTCAAGATACGTACACCCCAGACAATGTTCAAGCAAGCCGCGATTTCCTGAAGATTGATTATGCGTACGCAAGTTTAGGGATTCAGAACTCATTAAAAGGGATAGATTTTAGTAACTTCAACGCTAATTTATTGAAAGAGAATAAAATCCCTTATGTTCGTGTGAAAGTTTCAGACGTAAACACCGATACGGTTTTAGGCTCCAACGCTAATAAGCTTAAGCTCGTCGTCAAGTACTTCGTAAGCCAAAACAACGATAACAACTACTCACTTCAGCAAGTTATTGACACAACCGCATCCGATGACGATTACATCGCAAAAATTCCGCACGAAACGCTGTTAGATAGCAATGGGCGAGTAGAGGATGTCATCTATTACATTCCTTTTGTAAGAGATATTTTGGGTGACAGCTTTAAATCGGTATCAGAAAACAGTAGTCAAAAGTTAGTCATTCAAACCGTCGATGAGTCTGATAACGAAAGCACTCCAAGAGAAGTATATTTTAGAAGTAGCTTTGACCTACCAACCATAAAAGTGGTGACACCATTTATTGGTGCGCGAGCTCAACTTGAAGGGTTGAGCCCAAGTGGTGAATTCACTTCACTTGCAAGTTGTACCACTATCCAGCAACTGGAAAGTGACCAGTCTATGGCTCTTGACGTAGCGAGCTGTGAAACCACAACTGACGTAGTGAATTATGATTTCATGCGTGTTCGTTTAATTGGTATCGAAGGTAGTGAGCCATACTATTACCAATGGAAAAGAGATCCAGGGACCAAGAAAGTAACGGTTGACTTAAACAAGGCCAATATTGGTGTGTATTTTAAGCTCAAAGGTTCTCAAACTTACTATATTACTGAACTATCGACATATCAGACTGGTTTGTTTGATTTCCAGTGGGATCAAGTGACAGCGGGAGAGAAAACTTCAGAACGTGCGATTCAAATTCTTGATGAGGTGCGCTACGCGTTATCAGGTACGAATAACAACTCATTCTTTGGGTTTGATCCAACGGTTGTGTCTTATGCAACCAATGAAATGCTTACGACTAAAGCGATTCCAGACAAGCCATCAAATGACTATCTACACCGATTCCTTGTTGAAGCAATTGATAGTATTGCCGAGAGAATGCCAAGAAATAACTCATTAGATTTTGCATCTGCTATTTACGATGATTTTAGCTACGATGGAAAAGCAAATGGTATAGGGGCCGGAGGAAGTCAAGTTACGCTCGATTCTTACACGTTTGGCGCTGAAACTTACCGAAAAGATCTGGCGCAATCCTATTATGAAATCATGGCGAGCAAATACGGTATTGAGACCAATATCGCGCAGCTCTATGCTGATGATATTTCGATGGCTAATCCTGACTTAAATGGTAAGAACATTTTTGATACAGAGGGTAGCAGTATCGATACCTTGCCGCCGCAGCCAAAATTAACCATTGAAAGCGGTAGAGAGACGATGGTTGGTAATAGGCTTTATATCGCTGGCGAGGTTGTTTCTAAAATTGTCCTAGACGATCCTTCTGGTATTGTAGGAACCGACGCTTACGGTCCGAAGTTTAGCACGATGTGGTATCAAGCTAATGAGCCAAATATTGAAATACCACTGGACATCAACATCGTAGAAAACTCAGACAGCAGCAATGCTTATCGAAAAGAGTACTTCTTCACCCTTAACTCCCAGTCTAGTGAACTAAAAGATATTATAGAGTTTGCCGTGGAGACCAGTGCTATGGACCCACATGGCAATGCGTATGGTTACAATGGTAAATCTCCGTTTATAGAATCGGTGTTTATTGATAACGACTTCCCTAAGGCCAGTTACCTTCCACCGAATGATGTCGATGGTAAACCTGTAGAAAACGGTATTTATTTAAATGCGAACAATACTCATGAATTAACCTTCAAGGTTGAGGATATTGTTGGTGATAAGCTTGCCTCGAGGGGCCTTGTTTTCTACCAGCAAACCGGTGAAAAAGTAACATACACACCAGAAAACTTTGCAAGTAACTCGAAAGACGCGTTTAAAGTCAAACTATGTACGGGAGAGATTTGTTCAAATCAAGGCTCTACGATTTATCCTGGTGATGGAGATTGGTTAGTTGTTGCCGCAGCAGAGGACAACTTAGGTAACTCCGTTTCAGAGTTAACTAGCACCGCTCCGAGATTCAATATTCGTATCGACTCTGAAGCTCCTATTGTAAAAAGTGAGCAGGTTCAAAGCCGTTTAGGTGGTAATAACCAATGGACACCTGTCATTGATTGGGGGACGTTAAGCTCTGGCAATAACGTAAAAATAGATTTGCGCCGCGGATCTGGTCAGGCTCTGACATTAGAAAGCTGTGACCCTCTAACAGAGGAGTGTGACGTACCATACCTAGTTGGTGAACAGCCTGACGTCAAAGTCCAACTGGTTTCAAAAGCATTTGATTACGATGAATGGAATGAGTTTTACGTCACTGCGACGGACAACGCTTACCCTGCCAATGTTAGTACAACAGGGAAATTTACCTTCCAAGTCGATAACAAAGGCCCTGAAATCATCCTAAACACGCCTTGGGTTGAAGACACATTGTCTAAAGAGAACTATGTCATAGGGCGTGAGTTCAATGTGCGATTTAAATCCGTAATAGACGATTCAGACCTTGAGCAAGTCTCGCTGTATCAAAGTGGTAAAGATTCGCCAATTAAGACAATTGTGCCAACGGATTCATCTAAAGAGTTTGTCATGTCTCTTATCAAGAGTGACACAGATAAAATAGACATTTCTGAAGATGAAAAAACAACGTCATTGTATGTAAAAGCAACCGATATATATGGTTTTGAGTCTAGTTCTAACACGCACAAGGTTATTCTTGATCGTGATGGGCCAACATTAGGATTAAGTGGTTTCAATGCGAATGACTACTACTTAGGTAACTATGTCTTTGACCTAACGGCGCTAGACCTAAATGCTAACGGTGATGTTTCAATTAATGGCGTAAATAGAGAAAGCCTAGTGTATTGGACGTTTAGCGATCTGGAACCATTACCTGGCTCTCCTGGTACAAAAATCAATGAGGATCTCAAAGTGAGCCTTGGTGATTTAGGTACGGGTACACACAAGATTCGTTTAAAAGGGTCTGATGTTCGTGGCAACACAACCTTAACCAGTGATGAGCAAGATTTTACCGTCAAAGTGTACAACTCAATCCCGCAGGTGACGCTGGCGATGAGTTACACGGATGGAACGCCAATTACAAACAACACCATCTATCAAGATGGGAATATCGTACTTACGCTTGATATTGTTGATGATAGTGGCGTTGATCGAATTGACTCAACGTATAGATTCTCTGGAGAGCAAAACGGGACTAACTTTACGTTCTCAGAAACCGCAGATGGCACTTGGACTGCAACGTTGCTTTCTACACAAATTGCCAAAGATGGTAATTATGAACTTGATATCAAAGTTTATAACAAAGTTCGTTACCTTGATGAAAAAGACCGAAAGGTTGGAAAAGTAAACCAAACCTTTAGCGTACAGCGTGAAGGCGTGGTTCTAACAGTTGAAAGCCCGCTGGACTTCCAAAATTACTTATCTGATGGTGTTCTTGATGTCACCTTTACTACATTGAGTGCGGTCAAGGCCAAAACGTTAGAGTGTTGGGTTCGTGAAGAATACAACTCTCTGGATGCGCCACCAACTAATGAGCAACCAACTTCTGGTGTTATCAACGTATCGCAAGAACCTTACAGTTGTAGTGTCAATGTTGGGCAAAACATGACGAAAGCACCTGTTACTTTGATCACTAAAACCTTGGGTACAAATGGGCGTGAAACGATCAACAAGTTCAATTTCTCGATGGTGGATATTGATGCACCGACAGTCGTAGATGGTAACTCATACAGTTTTAAAGGAAGTGATGTTTGGTTTGATGAAGCTTTGAAGAAGAAGATGCTCACATTTGAGCTCTCTTTTAATGATGCTTTATCAGGCGTGAATACCGAAAGTTCAGATGAATATCCAAAGTTGGTTCGTAATCTTGGCAACAAAGCTTATACACCAACGACTTGTGCCAAAGGTGTTGGAAATATCAAGTGTACGTATTCTGAATCCTATGCCGATATTATTGATGGCCTGAGTACAACTCAAGAATACAAAATCAAGAACTTATCTGATTTAGCAGGAAACTTGACGCCAGAGCACGATCTATTGCTTGAATTACCTAAAGGTTCGGTAGTCGTTGAAATTACTGATCCGGTTGGAAACACAACCATTAATGGTCAGCAGCTTGTCGCCAAGTTCAGAATTAAGCTGTATGAAAACTCTAGGCTAGACAATGTGATGGCCAGATTTGGAACGGAATCCTACAACTATAAAGATAATCCGGAGAAGTTTGCACAATTAGAGGTGTGTGCAGATGATCCAACCTACAAGTGTTCAACATTTACAAGTGAACTTCCTAGCGATGCGGATGGAAAAACGATCAGGACAACGATTACAGCAACGGATGTTTGGTCGAGAGTCGGTGAAGCGACCGTTGATATTAAAGTTGACAATACATCTCCAAGTGTTGGCGATGAGATTATCGTAACTGAATCGCCAACAAATCCAGATAATGTTCGTTTTCGTTTCGACATAACGGACACTGGTAGCAGCCTGGCAAAAGTAAACTATTCGGTTTTAAACCCAAGCTATCAAGAAGAAAGAGTAGAGGATGGGAACGGTTCATCTACGTACTTTGAACTATCAAAATCTCAGTTAGAGGGGCGTGGTTCAATCACAGTTGATATCAAAGCAACAGATAGTGTTGGGCTATATTCAGACATCAGAAAAGTCATTGATATTAGTGTTCCTAAAGTCACGATTGATTTCGATGGAATTACGAGTTTGCAGGGTGGGAAACTGTTTTTAACCAAGGCGAGCCAGCCGTTTACGGTATCTACGGTGGAAGGAGAAAGAGTGAAAGCTTCACAATACTCTGTGGAGCTTATTCCAAGTCTCGGTGATTCCTTACGTTACTCTGGTGATATTGTTTCATCCAGTGGCAATGGAATGATGAACTTTGCCGTCGATAACCAAGGGGCATATACCCTTAAAGTGACAGTGACGGACTCAGTTGGAAGAGAGAATACAAGCTTTGAATTACTAGGAAAAAGTTATGATGGAAAGGTTATCGAGTCTATTGTTGATTATGACGCTCCAAGTATTTCCGGCTTAAGTGCTAATCAAACCTCTAAGGTGCCGACAAACGATAAGTATCAACTAGAAATTAGTGCATACATTACAGATAAAAATTTAAATCTCGTCACGTCAAAAGCGGTGAGTGGTGGCAGCACTGTGGCTCCTCAAGCGATTACTGAGCCGACAACCGAAGCGGGGCCTTATGTCATAAGCTATTTGTTACCGAAAGGCGATCATACGATCACGGTGGCAGCAACAGACAAGGTGGATAACAAGAGTGAAAGTTCTATTGACGCGCATGTGGAAGCGGCAACCGTTCCCGGGCTAAGTATCTCTACCGCCTCAAGCGCCCCTCTTTTTGGAGGCGAAGAGATTACGCTTGCGTTTAACTTTACAGAAGAAGTTACGAACTTTGATATCTCAGATGTCCATCTTGTCGCTAGTGATAGCGGTGCAACAGGAACGTTAAAACAAGATACTTGGTCGACTTCAGACAATATTACGTGGACGGTTAACTATGTCAGCCCAGAAAAACAAGATAAAAATATCACTATTCAGGTAGAAGACAATAGCTATCAAAGTACCAACACAATTCCTGGAAAAGGAAGCAGCTTAAGTATCGCGGTTGAAGGAATCTTACCAAAACTAACCAATGTGACATTTAACCCCGAGCATCAGAGTGTGGGTCAAAGCGTGAATGTATCGCTTGAGTTTGATAAAGAGCTCCAAGAGGCGACCGCTACGCTTGGCGGCAATCGCATTAGTTCTCTGTCAGCAACGGCAGATAAAAAGGTCTGGGTTGGTGATGTACAAGTTCCGAGCACCGCGCTGTTAAGTGTCGACTTGGTTGTTAGTCAATTTAAAGATTTGACTGGCAACATAGGTGAGGATAACACCGCTCACGAATTACCGATCACGCCAACCTTAGCCATCACGCCAGTGGGCAATGTGGATGAAACGCATGCCGCCACGCTACAATTCGAAGG